>JBQTII010000052.1:0-13301 GCA_052388275.1 Sporichthyaceae bacterium
CTCGCCGCGACCCCGGCGGCGAGCACCGCCGCGACGGTCACCGCCTTGCCCTCGGTCGCCTCCCGCTCGGCCACCAGGGCCGCGGCGAAAACACCCAGGGACACGGCCGTGACCGTGGCGGTCAGGCCCGCCGTCAGGTCCTTGGCGCCCACCCGCAGAAACGCCAGGATCAACGCCGCCCCCAGGGCAGGCCCGAGTACCCCGGCGAGCGGGCCAAGGGAGATGTCCGCGTCGCGTTCGAGCATGGCCAGATCGGCGGCGAAGGCAGCGGCGACCGCGAGCGCGATCCCGAGGTCGCGCCCGGGCACGTCGAGCATGGTGAACCACCCGAGGCAGAACACGATCTGCACGGCAAGGATCGCGATGAGCAGCGCGAGCGTGCTCCCGGCGGCGGCGAGCGCGACCAGGCCCGCCAGGGCAACCGGGGCAGCCAGGGCGACGGGCGCCACCCGGGTGGAGGTGGCCGCGGCGGAGGTCAGCGGGACCCGCCGGCGAACGGCGGCAGCACCTCGACGGTTGCCCCGTCGGCTAGGGCGACGTCGTGATGCGCACGCTTGCCCACCGGGTCCCCGTCGATCACGTACGAGCAGACGCCCAGCACGCGGGTGAACTCGGCGGAATGCCGGGCCCGGGCCGCCTCCAGGGCCTCGTGCAGGCTGGCGGCCTCGAACGGCTCGGATTCCACCCCGGCCGCAGCGCGGGCCGCCGCCCAGTACCGGATCGTGCCCCCAGCCATGTCACTCCTTCGCACGGGTCAGCGTCCTCTGAGCCTCACATCGGGGCCGCGACCACGCCGACGTGACGCAGCAAACGCTGCGAATTGTCCGCGATCACCGCTGATGTGGGATTCTTGACTCTAGACGGACATCCCCTGCTCATCAGGGAGTGCCATCTGACCCTGCGAAGGGAGGCCGCCGCCATGAGTGCGCTCCTGCTGCTCTCCCACGCCCCGCAGGCCAGTGCGGACGTCCTGCCGGCGCTGGGATTGTTGCTGCATTCCGTGCGGGTCGCCCCCGCCGAGGTGGGTGCGCTGCTGGACACCCCACCGGTGGATGCGGTGCTCGTCGACGGGCGCCGCGACCTGCCGCAGGTGCGCGGGCTGTGCCGATTGATCCGCACGACCGGGGTGGACTGCCCGCTGCTGCTGGTGGCCACCGAGGGCGGGCTGGCGGCCGTGACCGCCGACTGGGGCGTGGACGACGTCATCCTGAACACCGCGGGGCCGGCCGAGGTCGAGGCCCGCCTGCGCCTGGCGATCGGGAAGCTGGCCGCCGCCGCCGCCGACTCCGGCCCGGACGAGATCCGCAGCGGCGAACTGGTCATCGACGAGGCGACGTACACGGCCAAGATCCGCCACCGCTTCCTGGACCTGACGTTCAAGGAGTTCGAGCTGCTGAAGTTCCTGGCCCAGCACCCGGGCCGGGTCTTCACCCGCGCCCAGCTGCTCCAGGAGGTGTGGGGGTATGACTACTTCGGGGGCACCCGCACCGTCGATGTGCACGTACGGCGGCTGCGCGCCAAGCTCGGCCCGGAGCAGGAGGCACTGATCGGGACCGTGCGCAACGTCGGCTACCGGTTCGTGGTCCCGCACTCGCCCTCGGGCCGCGGCGGCGACCTGGTCGAGGTCGACCTGCCCGATGAGGACGAGGCCCGATCCCACGGATCGATTGCGACCGCGCCGGCGATCTCCGAGTCCCGAGGCGGCGGCGGGCCGGCTTGAGCCCGGTGCGAATCGTCACCGGGGGACTCCACGGCCCGGTGGCCGAGCGGATCGCCACCCTTGACGCGGCGCTGCTCGAGGCTGACGGACGCTCACCCTGGACCGAGGCGAGCCGCCTGGCTCTGCAGGCCGCCCGCCCGGACGTCGTCCACCTGCTCGCCTTCGCCGGCGAGCAGGCGCTGGTCGGCTACGCCCAGGTGGACCCCGCGGGCGCCGTGGAGCTGGGGGTTCATCCCGCGCACCGCCGCCGCGGCCTGGGCACGGCGTTGCTGCGGGCCGCCCGCGAGGTCGTCCCCGCTCCGCTGCGGGTGTGGTCGCACGGGCAGCACCCGGGCGCGCCCGCCCTGGCGAGAACCGGCGGCCTCGTGGCGGTCCGCGAGCTGTGGCGGATGCGCCGATCGCTCCCCCTCGAGGACGCTTTCGACCCGCCGGGGCCCGTCGAACTCCCGCCCGGGATCAGGGTGCGGACGTTCGGAGTCGGGCGGGACGAGTCGGAATGGCTGCGGGTGAACGCGGCGGCCTTCGCCCAGCACGGCGAGCAGGGCAGGCTAGGTCCCGATGACCTCGCGGCGCGGATGGGCACTGACTGGTTCGAGGCGGCGGGTTTCTTCCTGGCCTTCCGCGGCGCTGACCTGGTCGGATTCCATTGGACGAAGAAGCATCCGGCGACCGCGGACTCACCCGCCGCCGGGGAGATCTACGTGCTCGGGGTCGACCCCGCTACCCACAGCGGCGGGTTGGGCCGCGCCCTGTCCAGGATTGGGTTGCGCCACCTGGCGGGCGCTGGGCTGGGCAGCGTGCTGCTCTACGTCGACGCCGACAACGCGGCGGCGATCCGGGTGTACACCCGTCTGGGGTTCGAGCCGGAGGCGATCTCGGTGATGTACGGCGAGGCTCTGACCGGCGGGTAAGTCATCGGTCGGCCACCTGGCGTTCACCTGCCCTTGCCACAATCCCCCCATGAGCGCCGAGGCCCCCACCGCGCAGCCCAGCCGGCTCGCCGCGGTGCGCCCGCTGCCCGGGCTAGAACTGCCGGGTGATCGGTTCCTGGATCGGGAGGCGAGCTGGCTGGAGTTCAATCAGCGCGTCATCCAATTGGCCGAAGACCGCAGCCTGCCGCTGCTGGAGCGGGCGCGCTTCCTGGCCATTTTCGCCTCCAACCTCGACGAGTTCTTTATGGTCCGCGTGGCCGGGCTCAAGCGCCGGATCGCGGCCGGGGTGGCCGTCACCTCCGCCAGTGGCCATCAACCCCGGGAGATCCTGGACCAGATCTGGGCCCGCGCGTCCGAACTCGCCCACCGCAACGCCGCCTGTTTCCGCGAGGACGTGCTGCCCCGCCTGCGCGAGGCAGGGATCGAGATCCTGCGCTGGGATCAGTTGACCGCCGGTGAGACCGAGGACCTGCACCAACTCTTCACCGACCGGGTGTTCCCGGTCCTGACCCCGCTGGCGGTGGACCCGGCCCACCCGTTCCCCTACATCTCCGGGCTCTCACTCAATCTCGCTGTGCTGGTGCGCAATCCGGTGACCGGGCGGGAGAGCTAAGCCCGCGTCAAGGTCCCGCCGCTGCTGCCCCGCTTCGTCGCCGCCTCCGCGCAGCGCTACGTCCCCCTCGAGGATCTGATCGCCGCCCACCTGCACGAGCTCTTTCCCGGCATGGAGATCGAGGCTCGTCACACCTTCCGGGTGACCCGCAACGAGGACTTCGAGGTCGAGGAGGACGACGCCGAAAACCTGCTCCAAGCCATCGAGCGGGAACTGACGCGCCGTCGGTTCGGCCCGCCGGTGCGCCTGGAGGTCGAGGAGGACATCGACCCGCACGTGCTCGACCTGCTGGTGCGCGAACTCGACATCAGCTCGGCAGAGGTCAACGCGCTGCCCGGTCCGATCGACCTATCGGGCCTGCATGCGATCGCCGATCTGGAGCGCACCGAGCTGAAGTTCGCGGCCTTCCTGCCCGCGACGCATCCGCACCTGGCCGCGGTCGAGACCGCGAAACCGGCGGACATCTTCGCCGCGATGCGCGCCCGCGAGGTGCTGCTGCACCACCCTTATGACTCGTTCTCCACCAGCGTGCAGGCCTTCATCGAGCAGGCAGCGGCGGACCCCGCGGTGCTCGCCATCAAGCAGACCCTGTACCGCACCAGCGGCGACTCCCCGATCATCGACGCGCTCATCGACGCCGCCGAGGCCGGCAAGCAGGTCGTCGCCCTGGTCGAGCTCAAGGCGCGCTTCGACGAGCAGGCCAACATCGCCTGGGCCCGCAAGCTCGAGCAGGCCGGCTGCCACGTCGTCTATGGCCAGGTGGGCCTGAAGACCCACTGCAAGCTGGCGCTGGTGGTGCGCGAGGAGGGCGAGCGCCTTCGCCGGTACTGCCACATCGGGACCGGCAACTACCACCCGCGCACCGCCCGGCTGTACGAGGACCTGGGCCTGCTCACCAGCGACCCCGTCGTCACCTCCGACGTCGCGAACCTGTTCAACCAGCTCTCCGGCTACGCCCGTGGGACCTCCTACCACCGCCTGTTGGTGGCGCCGCACTCCGTCCGCGACGGGATCATCGAGCGGATCGAGAACGAGGTCGCCCACCACCTGGCCGCCCGGCCCGCCCGGGTGCGGATCAAGGTCAATTCCCTCGTGGACGAGGCGATCATTGACGCGCTGTATCAGGCGTCGATGACCGGAGTACCGATCGACATCTGGACCCGGGGTATTTGCGCGTTGCGCCCCGGGGTTCCCGGACTCTCCGACACCATCCGGGTGCGCAGCATCCTCGGGCGTTTCCTGGAGCACTCGAGGTTGTTCGTCTTCCACGACGGCGGCGCGCCCCAGGTGTGGATCGGTAGCGCGGACATGATGCACCGCAACCTGGACCGCCGGGTCGAGGCCCTCGTTCGCCTGGACAGCGCTGACCACGTGCGCGAACTCGACGCACTCTTCGACCTCGCGTTCTCCCCGCACACTGCTACCTGGCACCTGGACTGCTACGGCGTGTGGACCCGGCGGCACCTGGCTGCCGACGGCTCACACCTGATGGACCTTCAGGATTATCTGATCACCGTCAAGCAACGCCGGCGCAGCGAGTGCGAATGAGCACCTCGGGGCCGCCGCGGGTCTGGCCCGACGAGTTCGAGCTCCCGCACCCGGCCGCTCCGCAGGACCCGGCATCGGAGGCAATCCGATGGATCGTCAGTTCTCGGGTGCGCAAAGTGCACCGGGCCGAACATCGGATGCGCAGCGGCGACGGTGACGGGGTGCGCAAGATGCGGATCGCGGCCAGGCGCCTGCGCAGCGACCTGCGCACCTTGCGCCCGCTGCTCGATGGGGCCTGGGCTCGAGCATTGAGCGCGGAGCTGAAGGAGTTGGCGGATTCGCTCGGCGCCGCGCGCGATCAGGAGGTACTCACCGCGCGCCTGCTGGGCGATCTCGCGCTGATCCCACCGGGCGCGCATGTGAGCGCAACCGAGGCGTTCCTGCGCGGCCGGGCCGGCGCCACGCACACCGCGCCGGCGAGCTTGGTCTGCGGCGTGCTGGACACCGGCGGCTACGCGCAGCTACGGGCCGCCCTGACCCAAGCGCGCTGCGCGACGCCGATGCGTACGCCGAGCGCGCAACCCTGTGCTCAGGTGCTGCCGCCGCTGGTCGAGCAGGCCTGCCGCCGCCTGGGCAAGGCGGTGCGCGACCTGCCGGCGGACCCGCCCTCCGGCGTGGCTGACCCGGCCACCGACGAGGCGTGGCACGCCGCCCGGATCGACGCCAAGCGCGCCCGCTACGCCGCCGACGCGGTGATCGCCGTGTTCGGTGCGCCGGCCGCGGACCTTGCCGCCCTGCTCACCGAGGCGACCCGGTGCCTGGGCGAGCACCAGGACGCCTCCCTCGCCGCCGCAGCCGCCCTGGCACTCGCGGCAGAGCCCGGCACACCCCCGCCAGCGGCGCTGGGCCTGGGCCTGCTGTACGGCGTCCAACGCCACGCCGTCGTCACTGCCCGTATCCGGTTCCGTACGCTCTGGCCACAAGTCGAACCCGCCGGCCAAGCCTTCCTCGACTGCGGGCGAGGGCTGGGCCAGGCCGAGCCTGAACCGGGCACCGCGCCGGACGTCAACAGTTAACGGATGCCTCTACCGAGACGGCATCTGGGGTTCACCTTCCGTTCATCCGGGTCTCCTTCCCTGAGAACGAAGGACCGCCCTTGGTCTTTCACCTGACCGGCGCCCGCGGCACCCGCGAGGCGACCCGACCTGAAGGGCCTTCCCTGATGAGTTCCCGGACGACCGTCCAGCCCCGCCGGCTGGCTGCCGCCCTTGCTGCGACCGCCCTGGTCGGCGCGGTGACCGCCTGCGCCGCCGACAACGAACAGATCACTCCGGCCGCGCCGCCGCAGACCCCGGCCGCGGCCGCTCCGGTGGTCACCGCCGCTCCGGTCACCGCCCCGGTCAACCTGGCCGGCACCATTTCCGGAGCCGGGTCCAGCGCCCAGGCCGCCGCCATGGAGGCCTGGATCGCGGCCTTCACCGCGAAGAATCCGAACGTGACCATCAACTACGAGCCGGCGGGTTCCGGCGCGGGCCGGGAGCAGTTCGGCGCGGGCGCCGTTCCGTTCGCCGGCAGCGACGCGGCCCTGGAGCCCGAGGAGCTCGCCGCGGCCAAGGCCGTGTGCGGGGACGTGGTGCAGGTTCCGCTGTATGTCTCCCCGATCGCGGTGGCCTTCAACCTCGAGGGCATCACCGCACTGCAAATGAAGGCCGAGACTGTGGCGAAGATCTTCGACCAGAAGATCACCAACTGGAACGACCCGGCGATCGCCGCCGACAATCCTGGCGTGACCCTGCCCGACCTGGCCATCACCGCGGTCAACCGCTCGGACAAGTCCGGCACCACCGAGAACTTCGCGGACTACCTCAAGGGCGCCGCACCCGCCGCCTGGCCGCACGAGGTCAGCGGGGACTGGCCGGTGGCCGGCGGTGAGGCCGCGCAGGGCACCTCCGGCGTGATCGGCGCCATCGGGGCCGGCAACGGCACCATCGGCTACGCCGACGAGAGCCAGGTGGGTGAGCTCGGGGTCGTCAAGCTCGGGGTCGGAACGGCGTTCGTCGAACCGACCGCCGCCGCGGCCGCCCAGATCCTCGGGGCGTCCACCGTGGTCGCCGGCCAGAGCCCGACCAGCTTCGCCTACACCCTCAACCGCGCCACCGACGCCGCCGGTACCTACCCGCTGGTCCTGGTCGCCTACAGCCTGGCGTGCACGCAGTACGACACCCAGGCAGAGGTCGACCTGGTCAAAGCGTTCCTGAGCTACATCGCCAGCGACGAGGGCCAGGCGGTCGCCGCGGGCGCCGCCAAGTCGGCTCCGCTCACTCCCACCCAGCGCGATCAGTTCCTCGCCGCGATCAACACCATCACGCTCAAGACCTGACACTTCGCACCAGGATCGGGAGCACACCCTGAGCGTCACCGACATCTCGCCGCCTCCGCAGCCGCCTGCTGCGGAGGCGGCGAAGCCCCGCGTTCGGCTCGGCGACCGGATCTTCGGCGGGATGGCGACGGGCGCCGGCGTCCTCATCCTGCTGGTACTCGCCGGCGTCACGTTCTTCCTGATCGCGGAGGCGTGGCCGGCTTTCACCGCGGACACCAGCGAACTGCCCGAGGGCAAGTCGCTGATCGACTACATCGCCCCCCTGGCCTTCGGTACCGTGCTCGGAGCGACGCTCGCCCTGGCGCTGGCCGCGCCGATGGCGGTGGCGATCGCGCTCTACATCACCCATTACGCGCCCCGGCGCTTGGCTGGTGCCTTGAGTCTGCTCATCGACCTGCTGGCCGCGGTGCCGAGCATCATTTACGGGCTGTGGGGGGTCACCGTGCTGGCCCCGCGCACGGTCGGTCCCAGCCGCTGGCTTGAGGACCACCTCGGCTTCCTGCCATTCTTTGAAGGACCCGCGACGTCTACGGGCCGCACCATGCTGGTGGTCGCGATCGTGCTGGCGGTGATGATTCTGCCGGTCATCACCGCGCTCTCCCGTGAGGTCTTCAAGCAGACCCCGCGCCTGCACCAGGAGGCCGCGCTCGCCCTCGGCGCCACCCGCTGGGAGATGCTGCGGATGACCGTGCTGCCGTTCGGCCGCTCCGGGGTGATCAGCGGCGCGATGCTCGGCCTGGGCCGGGCGCTCGGGGAGACCATGGCCGTGGCCTTCGTGCTCTCCGCCTCCGGCGCGGTGACCTTCAACCTGATCAGCAGCGGTAACCCCGGCAGCATCGCGGCGAACATCGCGCTCTCCTTCCCCGAATCCACCGGGGTGAAGGTCAACGCGCTGATCGCGACCGGTCTCGTGCTGTTCGCGATCACCCTCGCGGTGAACATGGCCGCCCGTGCGATCGTCAACCGCCGCCGCGACTTCTCCGGGGCGAACTGATGAGCGAGCGCAGCGGGCGCACCGGGTCATCGAATGGTGGGCCCGCGAGGACGCAGTCAGTGGCGGCGAGGCCATGACCGCCCCGTCTCCCGAGACGCCCCGGGACTCGCTGCCCGGGGAGCCGCCGCCGGTGGTGGTCGCCTCGGCCCATCGAGCCGTCGCGGACCTCGCCGAGGTCGTCGAACTCGAATCGCTCTACCTCGAGGAACCCCGCGGAAGCACCCGGGCGACGTTCTCGATCACCGCGCCGCGACTGCCTCGCTGGGCCGGCTGGGGCGTCCCCGCGGGCTTCACCGCCGGTGGCGCCGCGACCCTGCCCTCGGGCATCGCCATCGCGCTGGTCATCCCGATCGTCGTCGTGGCGAGCACCACGTTTCTGTACGTGTGGTCCCGCGCGGTCGAGGGTCGCCGGCACGCCCTGGACCGCCTGGTCACCTCGGTGGTCACCTCGGCGTTCCTGGTCGCGCTGATCCCGCTGGTCTCGGTCGCGTACACCGTGGTGAAGAACGGCTCGGAGCGCCTCGACGCGGATTTCTTCAACAACTCGATGCGCGGCGTCGTGGGCGCCGGCGGCGGGGGCCTGCACGCGATCTGGGGGACGGTGATCATCACCGCCCTGGCCTCGGCCATCTCCATCCCCGTCGGGATTCTGGCGGCGATCTACCTGGTCGAGTACGGGCGCAACGGCCGACTCGCGCGCGCCCTGACCTTCTTCGTCGACGTGATGACCGGCATCCCCTCAATCGTCGCCGGGCTGTTCGCCTACTCCCTGTTCGCGATCTTCCTGGGCCCGGGCGTGCGGATGGGCATCGTCGGCGCGGTCGCGTTGAGCGTGCTGATGATCCCGGTTCTGGTGCGCGCCACCGAGGAGATGCTCAAGATCGTGCCCAACGAGCTGCGGGAGGCCTCCTGGGCGCTGGGCGTGCCGACGTGGCGCACGATCGTCAAGGTCGTGATTCCGACCTCCCTAGGCGGCATCGTCGCGGGCGTCACCCTGGCGGTGGCGCGCATCGTCGGGGAGACCGCGCCGCTGCTGATCACCCTCGGCTACACGACGGGGATGAACCTGAACCCCTTCGACGGACGGATCGCCAGCCTGCCGGTCTTCTCCTTCACCCAGTACGCCAGCCCCGGCGTGCAGCGCGAGGCGTACATCGACCGCGCATGGACCGCCGCGCTCGTGCTGATCCTGATCGTGATGACCCTGAACCTGCTCGGGCGCCTGATCGCCCGCATGTTCGCCCCCAAGACCAGCTGAGGACTCGAGGGACCCATGGCTAAGCGCATCGACGTCACCGACCTGAACATCTACTACTCGGACTTCCTGGCCGTCGCCGAGGTCTCGATGGCCATCGAATCGCGTTCGGTCACCGCCCTGATCGGACCGTCCGGATGTGGAAAGTCGACGTTCATCCGCGCCCTGAACCGCATGCACGAGGTGATCCCGGGAGCCCGGGTCGCGGGTAGCGTGCTGATCGATGGGCAGAACCTCTACGGTCCCGCGGTCGACCCGGTTAACGTCCGTCGCCAGGTCGGGATGGTCTTCCAGAAGCCGAACCCGTTCCCGACGATGTCGATCTACGAGAATGTGGCCGCCGGGCTGCGCCTGAACGGCAATCGGCTGCGCAAGGTCGAACTCGACGAACTCGTCGAGCGTTCGCTGCGCGGCGCGAACCTGTGGAACGAGGTCAAGGACCGCCTCGCCAAACCCGGCTCCGGGCTTTCCGGCGGCCAGCAGCAACGCCTGTGTATCGCCCGGGCGATCGCCATCCAACCCGCGGTGCTACTGATGGACGAACCGTGCTCGGCGCTGGACCCCATCTCGACGCTGGCGATCGAGGAGCTGATCTCCGAGCTCAAAACCGACTACACGATCGTGATCGTCACCCACAACATGCAGCAGGCCGCCCGCGTCTCGGACCGCTGCGCGTTCTTCAACATTGCCGGCACCGGCCAGCCCGGACGGCTGATCGAGATGGGCCCGACCTCGAAGATCTTCTCCACGCCGGCGGTGCAGGCGACCGAGGATTACATCTCGGGCAGATTCGGTTAGCCGAGAACCGGGTTGAGCAGGAAGTAGGTCACCGCGGCGACCGAGGCGGCCGCGGGCATCGTCAGCACCCACGCGGTGAGGATGTTGCCGACCACGCTCCAGCGCACCGCGGTGCGCCGCTTGGTGGCACCGACGCCCAGGACCGCCGAAGTGATGGTCTGGGTGGTGGAGATCGGGGCGGAAAACGCGAACGCGGTCGTGTACAGCACCCCGGCCGCCACCGACTCTGCGGCGAACCCGCGGGGCGGGTCGAGGTCGATGATGCGTCGCCCGAGCGTGCGCATGATCCGCCAGCCACCGGCGTAGGTGCCGGCGGAGATGGCGGCGGCGGCAGCGACAATGACCCAGATCGGGATGTTGTCGTCCTTGTTCACGTAGTCGGCCGTGAGCAGGGCCAGGAAGATGACGCCCATCGTCTTCTGCGCGTCCTGCAAGCCGTGACCCAGCGCCATCGCCGAGGCCGACACGGTCTGCGCAAGGCGGAAGTTGCGGTTGAGCGTGCCGGGCTTTCCCCGCCGGCACACCCACAGGATGACGATCATCAGCAAAGCCGCGAGGCCGAACCCGACGAACGGCGAGACGATCATCGGGATGATCACCTTGTCGATGATGCCCTGCCACTTCACCGTGACCCCGGCGGCGAGAGCGGCGCCCACCAGGCCGCCGATCAGCGCGTGCGAGGACGAGGAGGGCAGGCCGAACCACCAGGTGGTCAGGTTCCAGGTGATGGCGCCGATCAGACCGGCCAGCACCACGACCAGCCCGCTCGTGCCGACCGGGGTCTCGATGATCCCCTTGCCGACGGTCGAGGCGACCTTGGTGCCCAGGAACGCGCCGACGAAGTTCATCACCGCCGCCATCAGCAGCGCGACCCGCGGGGTCAGTGCCCGGGTCGACACCGAGGTGGCGATGGCGTTGGCGGCGTCGTGGAATCCGTTGGTGTAGTCAAAGCCCAGTGCGACAACAATGACGACGATGACGAGCGCAAGCTCCATCTACGTCACCGCAGCCTGATTGGCCGGGGCACACGGGCGTGACATCGGGTTCTCAGGACTCCTTGACCGCGATACTCTCAACGGTGTTGGCGACGTTCTCGAAGGCGTCGGCGGCTGCCTCGAGCTGGTCGACCACCTCCTTGAGCTTCATCACCGTCAGCGCGTCGAACTCCCCGCTGTAAAGCTTGGCCAGCAGGCGCCGGTAGACCGCGTCGCCGGCGTTCTCCAGGCGGTTGATCTCGATCCAGTACTCGCGCATGTTCTTCATGGCCTTCAGCCGCGGCATCGCCGCGGCGGTGATCTCGGCGGCGCGCTCGAGCACCTCGACCTGATCGGCGAGCCCGGAGGGCAGCTCGGAGATGTTGTAGAGCACCACCAGGTCGACAGCGGCCTCGATGGCGTCCATGACGTCATCGAGCGAGGACGCCAGGCGGTAGATGTCCTCGCGGTCGAACGGGGTGATGAAGGAGGAGTTGACCTCCTTCATGATCCCGTGGGTGATCTCGTCGCTGGCGTGCTCGGCCGCCTTCATCCGTTCATTGATCGCCGGGCGATCGGCCGGGGCCGATCCGAGCAGTTCGGTGAGGATCTTGACCCCCACCACGAGGTTCGTGGCCGAGGCCTCGAACATCTCGTAGAAGGAGGACTGGCGGGGGGTGAAACGCAGCGCCACGACGACTCCGGGTCCGGAATGGGATGAACTCCGGGGGAGCATGCTACGCACCCCGGGTGACGCTGCGGTGACACGCTCCGCCGCCGGTGTCGCGGCGCCGTAGGCGGACCTCGCGCCCGCCCACCCCGGGTGCGAGATCTCAGTCAATCCTCATAAAGAGAGACGTGACCGCGCTCACGCTCATGCGTTAGGAAGCTCAGGGGTGGTTTTTTCATCGCCTCACCCGGGTGAAACGTCCCGGTCGCGTCCTCCGATACTCGTTCAGAGCACAGAACGGCCCCTTTTCCGTCCCGGAACCCCCCTGCAGGAGCCTCCCGTGTCCCACACCCCCCTGTCCCGCCGACTACTGCCCGGCATCGCGTCCGCCGGCGCCCTCGTGCTGGTCGCGGCCGCCTTGGCCACCCCCGCGGCCGCCAACGAGTCCAAGAAGAAGCCCAAGTACGACTTCAACAACGCCGCGTATTCGGTCAACATCCGCTCGGCCGCCATCGAGACCTACGCCAACATCCCACGCGAGGTCCCGCAGGAGATCGGCTACAGCGAGATCAAGTTGGGCCACGACATCGGCGACCCGGTCAACCGGTGCGTCGCCGCCGGCGCGGGCTACTGGCTGAGCGAGGAGGTCGAGGAGGGCGTGATCGAGGGCGGCGCTGCCCCGGTCGCCGAAGGCCAGACCCGCTCGGACGCGGCGCCCTTCCGCAACCCGACGATCAAGAAGGTGCAACGCCCCGAGGTCTCCGCGACCGGAAGCACCACCGAGCGAGTTCCCGCCTTCCCGGCCAACGGCAACGGCCCGTTGTGGACCGCAGAGTGCAGCAAGAACGACACCAAGGGCACCGCGACCGGCGACGTCATCAACGCCTCGGGTTTTCGGTTCGCCGGCAGCACCAGCAGCGGTGAGGTCAACACCAAGACCGGCCTGTTCACCGGTACCGCCCGCGCTTTCATCCAGGGCATCGACGGCGCGTATGACTCCATGCAGTCGCTGATGCAGATTAAGTTCCCGGTGAACGCGGCCCAGCCCACCGTCACCTTCCGCCTGAGTTTCTTCAACTCCGACCCGGGCAACAGCACCTTCAGCGACGAGGGTTTCACCTTCTTCGGCAACGATGTCCCGGCGAGTGAGTTCGTCGACATGTTCAACCAGCAGGCCAAGTCGTTCGCCGAGATGGGATCGATGGTCGGACCGGCCGGTCTGCAGATCCTCTCCCCCGAGGTCGGGGTGAATCAGGACTCGGGCCGGTATGAGATCACGGCGCCATCGGCGACCGGGAACTTTGGTCTCGCGGCCCGCGAGGGCGATGTCGGCGGCAACTTCGGCGGCCGCTTCACCAGCATCACCTTCACCGGCGACAACGTCACCGCCGACCAGGCCAGCTAGCCTGGTCCACCACCGCGCAGGCGGGCCCCCGTCGCCGGTCGCGGCGGCTGGTCAAGGGGGTGCCCCCCGCCC
>JBQTII010000053.1:0-12964 GCA_052388275.1 Sporichthyaceae bacterium
CGACTTGGCCTGCTGGTTGAACATGTCGACGAACTCACTCGCCGGGACATCGTTGCCGAAGAAGGTGAAACCCTCGTCGCTGAAGGTGCTGTTGCCCGGGTCGCGCCTGCTGCATCTCGGGGTCCCCTGCGCCGTAGCTCATGAATGAGCTACGGCGGTGCTCTCCTACGCATGGACGCGCGACACGCCGCCGCCCCCGACCCTCGCGGCCCGACCAGCGTATGAGAGGCGCCGATCGCAGCGCCCGCTACGGACGAACGACGTCGCCGAAGGTGTCGAACTTGATCCGGGACATCGACACGTCCGCGCGCAGCAGGACGTCGATGGTGCCGCGCACCATCTCCGGGGAACCCGCGATGTACAGGTCGTGCTCTCGCCACTGCCCGTAGCGCAGCGCGACGTCGCCGATCATGCCCTTCTCACCGGAGTAACGGTCGTCCTCGGAGATGGCCGGGACCACCGTCAGCCACGAGTGCTGACGCGACATTGTCTGAAGCGCCGTCAGATCGTAGAGGTCCTCGGGCTTGCGGCCGCCGAAGAACAGGTTCACCCGGCGATACCAGTTCCAGCGCGCCATGTCCTCCATGATCGCCTTCATCGGCGCCAGGCCGGTGCCGCCGGCGATACAGACGACGTCGCGGGTGGAGGTGCGGTCCGCGACCATCGTGCCCGTCGCGTGCCCGAGCCGGACCACGTCCCCGAGCCGCGCCTTGTTCACCAGCGCTCCGGAGACCCAGCCCGCGTCGACCGCCCGGACGTGCAACTCGATCAGGTTGTCCTTACGCGGTGCGTTCGCCATCGAGAACGAGCGCCACACCCGCGGCCACCACGGGGTCTCCACCGAGACGTATTGCCCGGCCTCGTAGGGGTAGGGCTGGTCCGGACGCAGCCAGAGCACCGCCAGGTCGCGGGCGCGCTGGTCGTGGGCGACGACCTCGGCCAGCCACCAGTCCGGGGTGTCCAGCGCCGCGCGGCGGGAGGCCTCGATCATCGTGGACGCGGCGACGCTGTAGGCGGCCACCCAGGCGGCCTCGACCTCGGCGGTCCAGGCCTCGCCGGCGTACTTCTTCAGAGCGGCGACCAGGGCACGCCCGACGGCCTCGTAGTGGGCGGGCTTCGCGCCGAACTTGCGGTGATCGCGCCCGAGCTGTTCGAGGAAGTTGGCCAGGAACTCCGGGCGGTCGATACCCTGCACGATCCGCACGATCGCGCCCAGCAGCCGGTCCCGCTGCAGATCCATCGCCGGCGGAAACATCTCCCGGACCCCGGGGTTCTCCACGAACAGCCGGGCATAGAAGTACCCCGCCACCTTGTCGGCATAGGGCTCGACGACGGTGAAGCTTTCCTTGATCAGGCGGGGATCCAGCACGGGTACCAACTCGCAGGTGGGGGGCTGACGATCATCCGACGATACCCCTGCATGCCCCGGCGGCGTCCGGACTTTGCGCCGATCTAGGGCACCGGTGAGGAACGCACATGTCGGTCATGACCGCCATCTGCTGCCTTGTCGGCGCGGTGCGAGGCCCGCTCGATCCCGTCCAGCAGGATTCCCCACAGCTGCGGGGGCAGGTCGTGGCCCATGCCCGGGACCAGTACCAGTTCGGCACCGGGGATCGCCCGGGCGGTGGACAGACCGCCCGAGACGTGCACCAGCGGATCGGCGGTGCCGTGGATCACGACGGTGGGTACCGCGATGCCCGCGAGCTCGGCCGTGCGGTCCGCGGCGTGCAGGATCGCGCCCAGCTGGCGCACGGTGCCCGCCGGGTTGAGCCCTCGGGCGAAGGTGGCCGCGGCCCGTAGTCGCTGGCGTTCGGTGTTCTCCGCCAGGTACCGCGCCGATCCGATCCGGGCGAAGCCGGCGAGGTTGCGCTCGACGTACCCGGCCTCGTCCGTGGGTAGACGCCCGAGCTGGCGCACCACGACGCGCGGGTGGGTCCAGCCCACCCGGCGGGCGCCGGTGCTGGACATGATCGAGGTCAGCGAGCGCACCAGTTCCGGGTGACGTAGCGTCAGCAGCTGAGCGATCATGGCGCCCATGGACACCCCGACGACATCGACCGGTCCAAGGCCCAGATGCCCCAGCAGGCCCGCAGCGTCGCCGGCCATGTCCGCCAGCGTGTACGGCGGATCGGCGGCGCGGCGCAGGTAGGCACGCACCAGGTCGATGCGTCCTTCGGCGGACCCCGACCGTCCGACGTCGCGGTTGTCGAAGCGGACCACCTGAAAGCCGCGAGCCACCAGCGCGGCGCAGAACTCGTCGTCCCACCAGGTCATCGGCCCGCCCAGGCCCATGATCAGCAGCACGGTGCGCTCGCCCGGGTCTCCCAGTACCTCGTAGCACAGGTCCACACCGTTGATACGCGCCACCTGCTCGGCCATCGAGGTCTGCCTCCTGGGCTGCGGCGTCCCCGCTGCAGCCGTTATAGGGGTGTCTGCGGAAAGAAACACGCTATTGGCAAACATGGATTACGTTGGCCCCAGATCAGCTACCGCAGGGCGAACCATCACCAGTAAGGCACCGCCACGATCGCTGTCGACCGGGGGCCTGGCCATGAACACTCGCAGCACTGCGTCCGTCGCCGCCGCCATGGTGCTCGCCGCGGCCCTTGCCCTGGGCGCGACCCCCAGCGCGGGCACGTCGTTGGCCGGTGCCGTGACCGAAGCAGGCACCGAGCAGGGGGGCACCGCGCGCCTGGATCGAAGCGCCGAGCCGGCCGTGGCCGCCGCACTGGCCGCCCTGCGCGAGAACGGGGCCACCCTGGGCTTCTCCTCCCGCGGGGGGGCAGACGCACTCGGCCGCCTGCACACCGTCGAGGTCACCGACGTCATCGCCGACCGCTTCGGCACCCATGTGCGCATGGAACGCCGCTACGGTGGCTTGGCGGTGATCGGCGGGGACTTCGTCGTGCACCTTCGCCCATCCGGGGAGTGGAACGGCACGAGCGCGACGCTGCGCGGGCCCCTGCACGTCGACCTGATCCCGAAGTTGAGCGCCGCGTCCGCCATTCCCCTGGCATTGCTCGCCTCGGTCCCGGGGGCGCTGGTGACCAGCGCGCCGCGCCTGGTCATCGACGCCTCCTCCGCCGCCGCGCGGCTGGCCTGGCTGGTGCGGACCGAGGGACGCCGCGCTGACGGCCTGCCGTCGGTGCGCGAGGTCTACATCGACGCCCGCCACGGCCGGGTGGGATTAATCGATGACCAGATCCACGCCGCCGACGGGTTGGGGCACTCGCACTACTCCGGTGTCGTCGGGCTCAGCACGCTGCTGGAGGGCGGGCTCTACGAGCTTCAGGATCTGCGCCGGGGCGGCTCGCGGACGGTCAACGCCGAGGGCCGCACCGATGACTGCCTGCCGGTGGCCTTGCCGTTGTGTACCGCCAACGCCCCGAGCACCCCCTTCACCGACCCCGACAACCGCTGGGGCAACGGAGGGCTGCTCGACCCGCAGACCGTGGCGGTCGACGCCCAGTACGGTGCCATGGCCACCTGGGACTACTTCGCGGCGCGCCACGCCCGGCGCGGGAACTCCGCCGACGGGGTCGGGATCCTGAGCCGGGTGCACTACGGCTCCGGCTTCGCCAACGCGTTCTACAACGAGGAATGCCGCTGCGTCACCTACGGCGACGGTGACGGCAAGGTCATCGGGCCGCTGGTCAGTCTCGACATCGCCGCCCACGAGATCACCCACGGGTTGAGTTCGGCCACCGCGAAGCTGTTCAACTCCGGCGAGGCGGGTGCCCTCGGCGAGGCGACGAGTGACATCTTCGCCGCCATGGTGGAGTTCCACGCCGACAACCCTGCCGACCCGGGCGATTACCTGGTCGGGGAGAAGATCTTCCTGGGCCCAGGCGCCGGCAAGGCCGTGCGCTACATGGACCGGCCCAGCCGCGACGAGGCCTCTCCGGACTGTTTCGCACCCGGCATCGCCGAGTTCGGGGTGCACAGCGCGGCCGGGCCGGCGAATCACTTCTTCTTCCTGCTGGCCGAGGGCAGCGGTCGCCACACGATCAACGGTGTCCGCTACAACAGCCCGACCTGCAACGATGCTGAGCTCGCCGGGATCGGGCAGGTCAAGGCAGCCAGGATCTGGTACCGCGCGCTGACCACCTACTTCACCTCCGCGATGGGCTACACCGACGCCCGCCGGGCGACGCTGCAGGCCGCGAGCGAGCTCTACGGCGCCCAGAGCGCAGAGGCTCGGGCCGTCGGCGCAGCCTGGACCGCCGTCGCGGTTCCCACCGTCGCCGTGCGCACCGGGCAGGGCGGCGGGCTGTTCTGACGGGACCAACCTCGTCGAGGCGCTGGTGCTCAGAAATGAGCACGGACTCAGGGCGGGGGCGCGGGGGTGTCCCGGTGAATGGCACCGTCGGTGTCGGTCAGGGCCTTGCCCGAGCCGCCCCAGCGGCGGGCGATGATCTCCGCGGCGATCGAGATCGCGGTCTCCTCGGGCGTGCGGGCGCCGAGGTCGAGGCCGATGGGGGAATGCAGCCGAGCCAGCTGCTCGGCCGTCACGCCTTCTTCGCGTAACCGCTGCAGGCGGTCCTCATGGGTGCGCCGTGACCCCATGGCGCCGATGTAGGCGGCGTCGGTGTCCAACGCGAGTCGCAGCACCGGGACGTCGAACTTGGGGTCGTGGGTCAGCACGCAGATCACCGTGCGGGCGTCGACGGCCCTGGCCTCGAGCTGGGCGGCGAGGTAGCGGTGCGGCCAGTCCACCACCACCTCGTCGGCCTCGCGGAAACGCTTCGCGGTCGCGAACACGGGCCGGGCATCGCAGACGGTGACGTGGTAGCCGAGGAACTTCCCGGAGCGGGCGACGGCGGCGGCGAAGTCGATCGCGCCGAATACCAGCATCCGGGGCGCGGGGGCGAAGGACTGGACGAACACCGCCAGTTCGTAGCCGAGACGCTCACCGTCGGCGCCGTAGCGCAAGATCCCCGAATGACCCTGCGAGAGCTGGCCGGCGCCGTCGGCGCAGACCGCGTCGTCCAGCCGCGCCGAGCCGAGCGTGCCGCAGTGGCGATCGGGCCAGATCAGCATCCGGGCACCGATCTGCCCGGGACCGGACACCACGGTCGCCAGCGCGATCGGTTCACCCGCGTCGATGGCAGCGACGAGGTGCGCGAACTCCGGGAACTCCCCTGGTGAGACCCGTTCCACGAACATGTCGATGATGCCGCCGCAGGTCAGACCGACCGCGAACGCGTCGTCATCGGAGACCCCGTAAGTCTCGAAGATGGGTTCGCCGTCGAGCAGCACCTGCTGGCCCAGCTCATACACCGCGCCCTCGACGCAGCCGCCGGACACGCTGCCCACGGCCTCGCCGGCCCCCGAGACGGCCATCGCCGCGCCGGGCTGGCGCGGGGCACTCTTGTAGGCACCCACCACGGTCGCCAACGCGAAGGGCTCACCGGAGCTGTACCAACCCCGGATGTCATCGAGAACGTCGCGCACCGCCTCAACGTACGGCAGGGGCCCGCGGCGGCCCTGCGCAGGCCGCGGTGCTCCCCTCCTTTCCGACGTGCGGCACCCGCCGACATTCCCAGGAAAAACCCAGCGTGCACCCAGCATGACGCGCAGCTCGGTGGGTAACACTGACGGCACGGGCACCCCGCCGCGACCACCCGCAGGCGCAGCAGGGGTGCCCGCCCAGACCCCATCGTTCGCCCGCCGGACTTACCAGGACGGGAATTGCCATGCAGCCGACCCACACCCTGGGCAGCCCGGCCCGCACGCCAAACCCCGGCGGCGAGGTGATCACCCGGCCACGCGTACTGGTCGTGGACGACGAGGCGAACATCGTCGAGTTGCTCAGCACGTCGCTGCGCTTCGCCGGGTTCGACGTCGCGACCGCTGTCAACGGTGAGCAGGCGCTGGATGCCGTCCGGCACTTCGCACCGGACCTGCTCGTGCTGGACGTGATGATGCCGGACATGTCCGGTTTCGGGGTGGTCAAGCAGTTGCGCGCCGCCGGTTCCGCGGTGCCCGTGCTCTTCCTCACCGCCCGCGACGCCACCGAGGACCGCATCAACGGGCTCACACTGGGCGGCGACGATTACGTGACCAAGCCGTTCAGCTTGGACGAGGTGATCGCGCGGATCCGCGCCGTGCTGCGCCGGACCACCCGGGCGGAGCCGAACGCGAGCTCGCGGCTGGTCTTCGCCGACCTGGAGCTGGACATCGAAACCCACGAGGTGTGGCGCGCAGGCCAGACCGTGCCGCTGTCCCCCACGGAGTTCAAGCTCCTGCGGTACTTCATGACCAATCCGCGCCGGGTGCTGTCCAAGGCCCAGATCCTCGACCACGTCTGGAACTACGACTTCAACGGCGAGGTGAACATCGTCGAGTCCTACGTCTCCTATCTGCGGCGCAAGATCGACACCGTCGAGCCGCGTCTGCTGCACACCCTGCGCGGGGTCGGGTACGTCATGCGCCTGCCGCCGTCCTGATCTCCCAGCCTGTTCTCAGGTTCCCCCCGAACCGGACAACAGGCAGTTGGGCGATCATGTGGACGTGAGCGCAGGCAGGCGAGTACGGCAGCTCTCGGCCCGCACCCCGCTGCGCGTCAAGCTGATGGTGACGCTGCTGGCCCTGACCACGGCAGCGGTGGCGATCACCGGTTTCGCGGCGACCGCGCTCATGCGCAGCTACCTCATCGACCGGGTGGATGGCGCCCTGGAGCGCCAGAGCGCGAGCGCGATGCCGTTCATGACGGCGTCCCTCGCCCCGGGCCCGAGTGCCGACCCGATGGGGAACAGCGAACGCACCATCGCCCCCCAGGTCACCTCGACGCGCCTGCCCAGTGCATACCTGTTCATCACCCGTGACCCGGGCGGGGCGGAGATCCGGCGCGAGAACGCCCAGTTCGAGCCCGCCGGCACCGCTCCCGCACTGCGCCCGGTCACCCTGGCGCAGGCACAGGCTCGCGCGGGTGCGCCCTTCGAGCTGCCGGCGCTGGACCGCAGCGCGCCGCCGTGGCGCGCGCTGCTCACGCCGCTGCCGGATGGGGCGGGCAGCCTGATGGTGGCGATCAACCTGAGCGAGGTGCAGATCACCGTGCAGCGCCTCGGACGGATCCTGTTCGCGATCGGTGCGGGGGTCCTGATCCTGATGGCGCTGATCGCCTACGCGATGGTGCGTTCGAGTCTGCGGCCGCTGCGCGAGGTCGAGGCGACCACCCGCGCCATCGCGGCGGGGGATCTGAGCCGGCGGGTGCCCGACCATCCGGCGCGCACCGAGGTCGGCCAGCTTTCCGCTGCGGTGAATGTGATGCTGGCGCAGGTGGAGGTCGCAGTGCACGAGCGCGAGGCGGCCGCGGAGAACGCCCGGCGCTCGGAGGAGCGGATGCGCCGTTTCGTCACCGACGCCAGCCACGAACTGCGCACGCCGCTGACCTCGATCCGCGGGTTTGCCGAGCTCTACCGTCTCGGTGCGAGCGCGCCCGAGCAGGTGCCCGGCCTGCTTCGCCGGATCGAGGATGAAGCCACCCGGATGGGCCTGCTCGTGGAGGATCTGCTGCTGCTCGCGCGCCTGGATCAACAGCGTCCGCTGCAACGTGACCCCGTCGACCTGGTGGCGGTGGCCACCGACACCGTACAGGCGGCCCGGGCCGCGAATCCGGGGCGCACGCTGACCGTGGTGGAGCTGGCCGCGGACGACCCTCCCGTCGTCATCGGCGACCCGGACCGGCTGCGGCAGGTCATCGCGAACCTGGTGAACAACGCCTGCGTGCACACCCCCGCCGGCACCCCGATCACCGTGCGGGTCGGTTCGCTGCGCGATGGGGGCGGGCCGTGGGCTGTGCTCGAGGTCATCGATCATGGCGCCGGAATCAGCGCCGCGGACTGCGAGCGGGTCTTTGAACGCTTCTACCGCGCGGACGGCTCGAGAGCTCGCAGCACCGGCGGTTCCGGGCTCGGGCTCTCGATCGTCGCCGCGCTGGTGGCCGCGCACCGCGGCGAGGTCACCGCCGGGGACACTCCCGGCGGTGGCGCCACGTTTCGCGTGCTGCTGCCCGCCGTCGCCGACCAGGCCCCCAGCGAGCCCAGCCCCGTCGAACACGCCCACTTCTGAGTGCGTCGCGGGCCTTGACCGGGCGCCGAAGGCCCGACACGCATCCAGAAGTGCGGAGCAGAACGTCACGCTGCTCGTCGAAAGCGCATCCTCGGCCGCACGAGCGCGCCATCGGCGGTGACGGCGGGCAGCGGACCGGGCCGGCCCGTGCGTACCTCGTCCCGCCAGATCGCCACCAACAACACCACTCCGATCAACAACAGCCCGTGCGCCCATTCCCCGGTGATCGGGGCGCTGCCCCCGGCCGCGTGCCGGATTGTCACGAACACGGTGAGCAGGCTCGCGCCGAGGAGCATCGGCATCAGCGCGGCGGCCCGCGCCGGGCGGTGCGCCACCGACAGGAACGCAATCGCGGTGGCCACCCCCCAGGTGCTCAGCTCGCCACCGGTGTGCCAGCGCCCCAGCAGCGCCGGGGCGGCCAGCCCGATCTCGAGCGCGGCCACCACCACGAGCAGCCAGCGCAGCACGAGCGAGCGGCTCATCCGAGGCCCCCGGTCCCCGGCGGCGGCCGCCAGGATCGAGGCCGTCAGGTCCGGCACGGCGTCCGCCGTGCGCAGGCGCATGGCGCGGTGCACACGCCCGGCGGCCGCGCGGAACTCCCGACAGTCCGCGCACGCAGCCAGGTGAGCCTCGAGCAGCGCGGGGTCACCCTCGGGCGTCTCGCCGTCGAGCGCCGCGGAGATCGCCTCACGCCAGTGGGTACAGCCCATGACTCAAGTGTCGTCGGGCGCGCAAGCCGAGTTCCCCATCACCGCCCCAAACATTCCTCGCGTATCGTCCTTCCTGACCTTCCCCGAGCCGAGGACGAGGCGGACATGCGCGAGGACGAGATCACTGCTCACGCCCTCGCGGCGGGGCGCGGTGATTCGTCGGCGGCCGGGGAGTTCATCCGCGCCACACAGGCGGATGTATGGCGTTACGTCGCCTACCTGGTCGACCGCGAGTGTGCCGACGACCTGACCCAGGAAACGTTCTTGCGGGCGCTGCGCGGGCTGCGGACCTACCGCGGGGAGGTACCGGCCCGGGTCTGGCTGCTGTCCATCGCGCGCCGGGCTGTGGTCGATCACTTCCGCGCCCAGGGCCGGCGCCCCCGGGCCGGGACCAGCCTGGACGACGAGGGCGCCGAGCGCCTGGGACCGGTCGCACCCGACCACGCGGGCAATGTCGCCCTCGAGGCGCTGATCGCCACTCTCGATGCGGACAAGCGCACCGCATTCGTGCTCACCCAGGTCAGCGGCCTGTCCTACGCCGACGCCGCGCAGGTCTGCGACGTTCCGGTCGGCACCATCCGCTCCCGGGTGGCTCGGGCCCGCGAAGATCTGATCGCCGCCATGAACGCTGACGGCCCGGCTGTCAACGCCCGCCCCGCGCGCCCCCTGCGCCGCCCGTTCTGACCGCAGTCCGACGGCACAGCGCAAGATCGACGTGGCATCGCCACCACTGCCGACATCAACTCCCTCGCCCATGATTCGCTACCTCAGTAGACCGGGAAGCGCTTCGTTCTACGCCCGCGAAGTGCTATCGGATCTCTGGTGCCCTGCATCGCGTGCGGGTTCACGTCGTGCGGCCCGGTAGCGGCGCGAAGCGGCGCAGGCGCAGGCTGTTGGTGACGACGAAGACCGAGGACAGCGCCATGGCAGCCCCGGCGATCATCGGGTTCATCAGCGCTGCCGCGGCGAGGGGCAGCGCTGCGATGTTGTAGGCAAAGGCCCAGAACAGATTGCCCTTGATCGTGGCGAGCGTCCGGCGGGCGAGGCGGATCGCGTCGGCCGCGGCGCGCAGGTCGCCGCGCACGAGGGTGAGATCGCTGGCCGCGATGGCGGCGTCAGTCCCCGTGCCCATGGCTAGGCCCAGGTCGGCCTGGGCCAGCGCGGCGGCGTCGTTGACTCCGTCGCCGACCATCGCGACCGAGCGGCCTTCGGCCTGTAGCCGGGTGATGACCTCGAGTTTCTGCGCGGGCAGCACCTCGGCGATCACCTCGCTGATACCGACCTGGGCGGCCACCGCGTGTGCTGCGCGGGCGTTGTCCCCGGTCAGCAGCACCGGACGCAGTCCGAGTTTCTTGAGTTCGGTGATCGCCTGGGCGGAGGTCTCCTTGACCGTGTCGGACACCACGAGCACCCCGCGCACCGCGCCGTCCCAGCCGACCCAGATCGGGCTCTGCCCAGCGGATTCGGCCGCGTCGGCCACGGCCACCAGGTCCGCGCGCGCGTGCTGGGACCACTGCTCGGCGAGCCAGGTGCGCCGGCCGGCGACCACCTCCCGGCCGTTGACCACGCCCTGCACGCCTCGGCCGCCGGTGTTGCGGAAGCCCTCGACCGGCGCCAGGAGGACGCCCCGGGCGCGGGTCCCGGCGGCGACCGCCCGGGCGATCGGGTGCTCGGAGGCGTCCTGCAGTGATCCGGCGAGGAGCAACAGCTCGGCGGCCTCGATCCCTGGCGCGGGGTGCACACCGACCAGGCTCATCTGACCGCTCGTCACGGTTCCGGTCTTGTCCAGCACGATGGTGTCAATACGGCGCGTGGTCTCCAGTACCTCGGGCCCGGAGATCAGGATCCCGAGCTGCGCCCCGCGCCCGGTGCCGACCATGAGCGCGGTCGGGGTTGCCAGGCCGAGCGCGCAGGGACAGGCGATGATCAGGACCGCGACGGCGGCGGTGAAGGCGAGCTCGACCGAGGCCTCATTGCCCAGCCAGAAGGCCAGGGTGGCCACCGCCAAGGTGACCACGACAGGCACGAACACTGCGGAGATCCGGTCGGCGAGGCGCTGCACGGCGGCCTTGCCGCTCTGAGCGTCCTCAACGAGGCGCGCGATCTGCTCGAGGTGGGTGTCGGCGCCGATGCGGGTGGCCCGCACCACGAGCCGCCCCCCGGCGTTGACGGTCGCCCCGGTGACGGCCGAGCCGGGTCCGACCTCGACGGGAATCGCCTCGCCCGTCAGCATCGATTCGTCCACTGCCGAACTCCCCGAGACGACCTCGCCGTCGGTGGCGACCTTCTCCCCCGGCCGCACGACGAACTCATCACCAACGGCGAGGGCCTCGATCGGGA
This sequence comes from Sporichthyaceae bacterium, assembly GCA_052388275.1. Classification (GTDB taxonomy): domain Bacteria; phylum Actinomycetota; class Actinomycetes; order Sporichthyales; family Sporichthyaceae; genus JBQTII01. The sequence continues at coordinate 11,124 of JBQTII010000053.1, forward strand.
TTCGGGTCTCGACGCCGCCGCGCAGCACCGCGACATCCTTGGCACCGAGGTTCATCAACGCCCGCAGGGCCGCTCCGGACAGCCGTTTGGCCCGGGCCTCGAAGTAGCGCCCAGCCAGGATGAACACCGTCAAGGTCGTGGCGACCTCGAGGTAGATCTCCGCCGAGCCACCCCCGCGTTCAGGGATGAGATGAAAGCTCATGGTCATCCCGGTCGTGCCGGCACCCCCCCAGAGCAGGGCGTAGAGCGACCAGCCGAATGCGGCGATCACCCCGCCGCTGATCAAGGTGTCCATCGTCGCGGTGCCGTGGCGCAGGTTCGCCCACGCGGCCCGGTGGAACGGCATGGCGCCCCAGACCACGACCGGTGCGGCCAGCGCGAGCGTGAGCCACTGCCAGTTGTCGAACTGCACGGCCGGGATCATCGAGAGCAGCACAACTGGCAGGGCGAGCAGGGCGCAGATGATCAGGCGGTCGCGCAGCGCACCGGACGGATCATGCTCGGGCGCCGCCTGCTCGGGCGCATCCGCTTTGGCTGCGGCCGGGGGCGGCGGAAAGGTCGCGGTGTACCCGGTCGCGGTGACGGCGGCGACGAGCCGGTCGGGGGCGACGCTGCGGTCGTAGGTGACGCGCGCCTTCTCCGTCGCGTAGTTCACCGAGGCCGTGACACCCTCGATCCTGTTCAGGGCCTTCTCGACTCGCCGCGCGCACGACGCACACGTCATACCGCCGACCGTCAGGTCGATGCTGAGCGCATCACCGGCGCCGTCGTTCGGCGCTCCGCGGTGCTCGGTGCTGGTCATGACGCCTCCTCAGGTTGGTGTCGAGGGTCGATAGGTCAGTGGCCGGAATGCTCGCCTGCGGGCTCCGCGGAGCGCGGCTGGGCAGGCTCGGTCTGCGGGGCGCTCGGAGCGGCGAGGGCAGCGCTCCCGACAGGGACATCCAGGGTGAACTCCGCCGTGCGAATCACTCCGGCGTGGGCGAAGTTGAGGTAGAGCCGGTAGAGCCCCGAAGGCCAGGGCGAAGGCAGCACCCAGCGCGGCGGCGAAGGCGGCCAGTCTGGACGGAGCATTCATGAAGGCATGATACCCCCATGGGGTAGGGGTGATAAGGGCACTCAGCGGCAGGGCCAACTCACTCCGCGAAGAGCAGCGAGAGCCCGCCCAGGGTGTAGGCGATCATCAGCGTCATCATCGGAATTTGGCCGATGACCGCCGCCCGGGCCGGGAACAGGCGCACCGAGCGATCGTGCGCAGCGAAGACCCCCAGGACATGCCCGGTCACGATCGCGATCACCTGCACGCACGCGATCGCGGTGACCGAGACCAGGTCGAAATTGACGTTCCAATCCGCGGTTCCGAAATAGTTCGACCCATCGACCATCGGGTTCGAGGCGTAGATCAGCGTCTGCTGACCGGCGAAGATCAACAGCGAAAAGTAATGGGCAATCAGATATCCGGTGGCGATCGGCACCAGGGAGTGCGCGAACGACGTCGCCATCCCGCGGGGCCCTCGCCCGGACAGCAACCCGGACAACGCCGAGACTGCGGCAAAGGCCGCCCCGACGGCCGCGATCGTGGCCGCCAGGCCCACGGTGCTCAGGTCCTGCGGAGACAGCTCGGAGTCGAAGGCGATGTCCGCCCACCAACTGGTCGAGGTAACCGAGTCGAAGGCGGTCGAGCCGAGCATCACCACCAAAACCGCGACCAGCCCGGGGCTTTCGCGGACGGTGTCAAGGTTCGCCAGCGGATTGCGCAGCACGAGCACGCCATCGTCGCGGCGACCGATGATCGACAGCCGGCCGATCAGGGTGGAGAAGACCTCGAAGCCGTCGCCGCGGGC
>JBQTII010000054.1:0-38660 GCA_052388275.1 Sporichthyaceae bacterium
GGGTGCTGGCTCCCCCCCCCCCCCTTCCGCACGTCCGCCCTCCCCCGTCGGCAGTAGGGGTCCCGGGGCGGTTAGCTGCAGCGCAGGCCGTCGGCCGGCACGTCGCCGTCGAGGAAGAAACCGTCGACCGCGTCGGCGATGCACTCGCTGCCGCGCCCGTAGGCGGTGTGCCCGTCGCCCTCGAAGGTCACCAGCACCCCCGCGGACAGCTGCTCGGCAAGTGCGCGTGACCACTCGTATGGCGTCGCCGGGTCACCGGTGGTGCCGATGACCACGATCGGCGGCGCGCCCTCGGCCCTCAACGCCCCGACATTGCCTTCGGTCTGAACCGGCCAGTAGGTGCAGGCGAGCTGACCCCACGCCAGGTACTGCCCGAACGTCGGGGAGATCCCCTCCAGCTCCGGGATCGACTCCCGGACCTGCTCGGGGGTGAACACCAGCGGGCGGTCCACGCAATTGACCGCGGGGTTGGCCTCCAGACTGTTGCCGGCGTAGCTGCCGTCGTCCTCGCGGCTGGCGTAGGCGTCCGCGAGCAGGAGCAGGTCGGTGCCGTCGCCCTGCTCGGCTGCCGCCAGCGCATTCGCGAGGAAGGGCCAGGACTCATCCGCGTACATCCCGGTGATGACGCCCAAGGCCCCGAGGGACTCGGTGAGCTCGCGCCCAGAATCGGTGGGCAGCGCCTCGGAGTCCAGGCGGTCGAGCAGCTCACTGACCCGAACCCGGACCTCGGACTCCGACGCGCCCAGGGCGCACCCGGCCTGCGCACACGCCTTGGCGAAGTTGCCGAAGGCCAGCTCGAAGCCCCGGGCCTGACCCATGAGCAGCTCACGCCCGGACAACGTGGGGTCCAGTGCACCGTCGAGAACCATCCGCCCAACGCGGTCGGGGAACAACTCCGCGTAGGTGGCCCCCAGATAGGTACCGTAGGAGTAGCCGAGGTAGTCGAGCTTGTCGTGGCCGAGGACGGCGCGCAGGACGTCCATGTCCCGGGCCGCCTCGGGAGTCCCCACCACCGCGAGCAGGTCCCCGGAGCGCTCGCCGCAGGCTTGCGCGAACTCCCGGGCGTCCCGGTCAAACGTCGCGATCTCGGCCTCGTCGTCCGGGCTCGCCTCCCCGGCCAGATAGGCGTCCAGGTCCCGATCGCTGACGCAGTCCACGGCGCTGGACTCGCCCACCCCACGCGGGTCGAAGCTGACCAGGTCGTAGCGCTCGCGCACCGAGGCGCTGATCGAGGACTGCGCGGCCTGCCGCAGGAAGTCGAGGCCCGACCCGCCGGGGCCACCGGGGTTGAGCACGATCGAACCCATCGCCTTCCCTGACGCCGGAAGCCGGATCAGGGCGATCCGCAGGTCTTGGAGCGCCTCGCCGTCCTTGCGTCCGCCGGTGTAGGTGGCCGGCACCGTGATCGAGGAGCACTCGAAGCCGGACCCGCACCGCGACCAGGTCGGGCGTTGCTCGTAGTAGGACGCCAGACTCTGCGCCGAGCGCAGATCGTCGCCGCCCCCGTCGTCCTCGCGCAGCATGACGTAGCCGAGCGCGCCCGCGGCCGCGAGCTCCAGGGCGACGAGGGCACTGAGCGCGGTCACGATCGTGCGGCCCCGCCTGAGGGACGCCATGGGTACTCCTTCTCATTGCCGAGTCTCGACGCAGCTACTGCGCCATTGTCTGCTTAGGTGCCGTGGGGGCGCCGTGAGGTTCCCCTGCCCCGATCTGGCCCGTGCGGATCGACTCCACGGTCGCGGTCAGCCTGTCGCGGTCGTTTCACGGCGTCACTAGTGTGCTGGGGAGAAGGCGCGCAGGGCAGGCCACCGCGTGACGGGAGACCTCTGATGGCTGCTGGCGAGAAGAACGCTGCTCGGGTCGAGGTCGGCATCCTCGGACCGCTGAGCGTCACCGTCGACGGTCAGGACACGGCGGCGGGCGGTCCGCTGCAGCGCACGGTGCTGGCCATGTTGGCGGCCAACCTGGGTCAGGTCGTCTCCGCGGACGTACTCGCCGAAGCCGTGTGGGGCGCCGAGGCACTCAACCGCTCGCCTGGGACGCTGCAGGTGTACGTGTCCAACCTGCGCAAGATCCTCGGCGACTCGGAGGCGATCCTCGGGCGCCCACCCGGCTACCTGCTCGAGCCGAGTCTGGTGCGGGTGGACGCGGCCGACTTCGCCGCCGATCTGGCGCAGGCGCGTGAGGCCGCGGGGCAGGCCGCGCGGGCGGCGAGCCTGGCGCGGGCACTCGCTCGCTGGCGCGGTGAGTTCCTCGCGGACCTGCCTGAACTCGCCGCCCTGGCCGATGTCGGCGCCCACCTGGGCGACCTGCGCGCGGACGCCATTGCGGACCGCTTCGACGCCGAGATCGCGCTCGGCCATCACGACGTGCTGGTGCCTGAGCTGGAGGACGCGTGCCGCCGCGACCCGCTGCGCGAACGGCTCTGGGGGCAGCTGATGCTCGCGCTCTACCGCAGCGGCCGCCAGGCGGACGCCCTGGCCGCCTACCACCGCGCGGGTGATCTGCTCGCCGATGAGCTAGGGATCGACCCGGGTCCGGCGCTGCGCCGGCTGCAACAGGCCATCCTCGAGCAGTCCGGCAGCCTGGACATCGCGGACCCGGCGACCTCCTCGCTGATGTGGTACGACTCGACGGGCCGGATCCGGCGGGTCACCCTGGAAGATGGCGCCCTGATCACGCTCGGACGTGCGGAGGGCAACACGATCCGGCTGCAGGGTGACGAGCACATCTCCCGGCGCCACGCCCAGATCGAGCATCGCGGCGCCTGGGTCCTGAGCGACCTCGGTTCCTCGAACGGCACCTGGCACAACGAGAACCGGGTGCGGGAGCAGGTCCCGGTCACCGACGGTGATCGCATCCGGTGCGGCGACACCTGGCTGTTCGTGCGGCTGGCCGCGCCCCCACCGGCGCGGCGCCGGACCCGCTCCGATCGGACCCTGATCCGCAAGGACGCCTGAGGCGGGCGACCACCGCGGTGGAGGCGCGCTGCAGGGTCCCTGGGAATGGAAAAGACCCGCGGGCTTGGTCTGCGAACAGACCGCTCGGGGGGACGTAACCCCGAGACACCCGCGGGTCCGGTGACTGCCGTGCCAACGCAGATAAGAAACTGCGCCAACCGCGCCGCAGCGCACTCGGTGAAGGCACAACCGTCAGCGGCTAACTGGCAGCCACCTCACGCGTCCGATAGCTACTCAAAGCCTCGACCACCTCCTCTCCGTGTACCCCAGACGGTAGGACGCACGAGGGCTGCTGTCGAGAGCATTTTCGCCTCCAACACCACCGGCGATAGCACAATAGGGACCGTGATCGGCGCCCCCTGGACCCTGGCGATCGATGTCGGTGCACAGGAATCGTTCGCGGTGATCTCGGTCGGCGGCAGGCTCGATGTCGTCGAGGGCGAGGAGCACCGGGGCGCGCACGGCGAGGACGCCGCCGGCGCGCTGGCCCGGCTGTATGCGCGCGCGTGCGCGCTCAAGGGCTGGCCACCGGCGGTGGTGCGGCTTGTGACCCCGGTGCGCTGGGATCCCGACGGCGCGGAGTTTGCGGCGCTGGACGCAGCGGCGCGCGCGGTCGGGCTGCCGAACGTGTCCTACGTGCTGGAACCCGTCGCCGCCGCCGCCCTGATCTTTCGCCGGTACGGCCTCGACGCCGCCTCGCGGATCGCCATTGCTGACATCGCCGGTGGCCGCGTCGATGCCTCGGTGCTGGCGCGGACACCGACGGGCTTTGCCTTCCTCGCCCAGCCCGGCGGCCGGGAGCTGCCGGGCGGCGCAGGCGTACTCGGCCCGGACCAGATCGGCGCGGCGGTCGCTGAGCTGTCGGCCGCCATCTCCCGTACCAAACTAACGCCTAGTCAGTTGACGGGGATTTATCTGCTGGGCGGGGCAAGCCGGGATCCGCGGGTCGCCGCGAGGGTGCGTGAGGTCACCGGGGTGGCGCCGCACCTGGTGCGCGATCCCGAGTACGTGGCCGCGATGGGTGCGCTCACCCCGACCTGCGACGGCGCAGGTGCCCCGGCGGACCTGCCGGGCCGTGAGCTCGTGCGCTTTCGCCCGCCGCGGCGCGAGTTCACCGAACGCCGCGAGAACCTTTACTGGCAGGACTGGGCCGGGCAGTTCGCGTTGGTGATCGTCGGCGGGGCGATCGTGATCGCGCTGCTCACCCGGCTGCTGACCGGCTGATCAGGCCTTCTTGATCTCGGCCAGGCGCGCCAGCGCCTCGGCCCGCTCGGCGCCATGGTCGACGATGCGCTGCGGGTAGCCCCGCTCGTAACCGTCGGCGGCGGTCCACGGCTCGTGCGCGGCCGCGCCGTCAAGGTGACGAAGTTCGGGGATGTAGCGGCGCACGTATTCCCCGTCGGGATCGAACTTGCGGCCCTGCCCGACCGGGTTGAAGATCCGAAAGTAGGGCGCGGCGTCGGTGCCGCACCCCGCCACCCATTGCCAGGACAGGGAATTGGAGGCCAGGTCCCCGTCGGCCAGGTAGCGCATGAACTCCCGCGCTCCGTGCTGCCACTCGATGTGCAGGTCCTTGATCAGAAACGACGCGACGACCATGCGGACGCGGTTGTGGACCCAGCCCTCGGCCCGCAGTTGGCGCATGCCGGCATCCACCAGCGGGTAACCGGTGCGCCCCTCGCACCACGCCGCGAACTCCTCGCGGGGCGGGTCATGGCGCATTGCCGCGAACTCCGGTCGCAGGTACTCCCGGGCGGTGCGGGGTTGGTGAAAGAGCACGTCGGCCCAGAACTCGCGCCAGGCGAGTTCCTTGGCGAAGGTCGCCGCGCCCGAGGAGTCCTTGGCGTCGCGGTCGAAGCCGGTCTCGGCGAGGTCGGCCAGCAGGGTGCGTGGATGGATCTCCCCGTACTTCAAGGCGCGGGAGAGCGAGGAGGTGCCGGCGAGGTCCGGTCGGTCGCGGGCGCCTGAGTACCCGGCCAGGGCCTGGTCGTGAAAGCGGTGCCACCGCCGCAGGGCGCTCGCCTCCCCGGCGTCGCTGATCTGCGGTTCGCCGTGGGCGGGCGGCAGCGTCTGGGCCCGCGTGGGGTGTGTCCAGGTCACCTCAGGCGGGGGATCAGCGGCACCTCGCCACCCGTGCGCGAGCCATGCCCGGTAGAACGGGGTGAACACCTGGTAGGGATTGCCGGCGCCGTTGGACAGTCGACCGGGCGCGACCGCGTAGGGCGACCCGGTCCGTACCAGCGTGATGTCGTGCTCGGCCAAGGCCTTCTCCACGGCGTCATCGCGCCGGCGCCCGTACGGGCCGTTATCGGCCGCGACGTGCACCGTGCCGGCCCCGGTGGCGCGGGCCGCGGCCACCACCTCGGTCACCGGATCCCCCACGCGCAGGTACACCCCACCGGTGCGTTCGCCCAGGTCAGCGAGGCTGGCCCGCAGATACGCCCGCCGGGGAGCGCCCGCGGGCACCCACAACGCAGGGTCGAGAACGAACAGCGGGACGACCGCCGCCGCCTCGCCGCCAAGCCCGCCTTGACCGGCGGCGGCCAGCAGCGCCGGGTTGTCGGACAGGCGCAGATCGCGGCGGAACCACATCACGGAGGTAGGCACCGCCCGAGGCTAGCCGGGCCGCTTCGCGCCGAACGCCGACCCTTTCGGCCCCCCCGCGCCCGCTCGGGGGTTCTCCCTCGTCATGCCGAGCGCCTACGCTGCGCACGCATGACGCTGAGTCAGCCCGAGATCGCCGTCGAGGCTGACCCGCCCATGCCCGAAACCGCCCAGGGCGGGTTCCGGGGAGCGACCCGATCGCCCCGCCAGATCGCCTGGCTCCGGTTCAAGCGGGACCGGGTGGGCGTGGTCTCGGCGGTCATCGTCGGGCTGTTCATCCTGGTCGCGGTGCTGGCACCGGTCCTGAGTTGGCTCTACGGCAAGAACCCCGACGACCGCTACGGGCAGCGCAACGGCCTGCTCAACGACTTCGGCTTCCCGCTCGGGCCGCGCGGTGGGATGAGCTCCGAGCACTGGCTCGGGCTCGAACCCGGGCTCGGCCGCGACGTGCTGATGCAGCTCATCTACGGCGCCCGGACCTCACTGTTCATCGCGTTCACCGTGGCGATCATCGCGACCACGATCGGCGTGCTCTACGGAATCACCATCGGCTACCTCGGCGGCCGCGTCGCCGCGGTCGGGTCCTGGATCATCGACGTCATGCTGACCTTCCCCGGTCTGCTGCTGTTGATCGCCTTGACCCCGGTGATCGAGGACCTGCTGATCGGGGAGGAGGAAGAGCTCCCGGTGTGGACACGCTTCGCGAGCGTGATCATCCTGTTCTCCGCGCTGGGCTGGGTATTCACCGCGCGCCTGATCCGCGGCCAGGTGCTCTCGTTGCGCGAGCGTGAGTTCATCGAGGCGGCCCGCATGTCCGGGGCAAGCACCTGGCGGATCGTGCGCAAGGAGCTGCTGCCCAACCTGTGGTCGCCGATTCTCGTGGTCTTCTCCCTCGCGGTTCCCGCGATCATCACCGGGGAAGCCGCGCTGGCCTTTCTGCGCCTCGGCATCACCGAACCCACCCCGAGTTGGGGTCGGATGGTCAACTACGGCGCCCAGGTGTACCTGGCCGACCCGCTCTACATGATCGTTCCAGGCACCGCCCTGCTCGTCATGGTGCTCACGTTCAACCTGCTCGGCGACGCGATCCGCGACGCCCTCGATCCGAAAGGCCTGCGATGAAGATCCGCCTGGCACTGGCGATGGCCGCACTGCTCGTGACGACCGGGTGCGGCGGTGGCGACGACGACGGTGGCGCCGCCAACGCGGCACCGGCCCCGAACTCCGGGGCGGGTGCGTTCGTCAAGTACACCTACGGCCTCGACGACAACGCGAAGGCACCGGCAGAGCCGATCCCCGGGGCCACCGAGGGCGGGACGGTGCTGGTGCACAACTCCTTCGACTTCACGCACCTGGATCCGGCCCGCGTCTACAGCAACACCGAGCAGATCGTCTCCCAGCTGTTCACCCGGACCCTGACGACCTACAAGGTCACGGGGGACCAGATCGACGTCATCGGTGACCTCGCGACCAACACCGGGGTCACCAAGGACGGCGGCAAGACCTGGACCTACACCCTGCGCGAGGGCGTGACCTGGGAGGACGGCTCGGCGATCACCTCGGCCGACGTGAAGTACGGCATCGAGCGCACCTTCGTCAAGGACTATCCCGAGGGCCCGACCTTCGTGCAGAGCTGGCTGGCCGACGATAAGGACTTCCGTTCCTTCTACGCCGGTCCTTACGGCGGCAAGTCGCTGCCGAACGTGCAGACCCCAGACGCCAAAACGGTGGTGTTCAAGTTCAAGACCGCACGCCCGGATCTGCCGTTCGCCCTGGCAATGATCGCCACCTCGCCGGTCAAGAAGAGCGAGGACACCCGCCTGAAGTACAACAAGCGACCGTTCTCGGCCGGGCCGTACAAGATCGAGGACCGCAAGATCGACAAGTCGATGACGCTGGTGCGCAATCCTGAGTGGAAGCCCGAGTCCGACCCGATCCGCCACCAGTACGTGGACAAGTTCGACTTCCGCTTCGGTGAGGTGGCGCTGGCGATCAGTCAGCGCCTGGTCGCCGCGGTGGGTCCGGACGAGGCGTCGATGACCTCGCTGAACGGGGTCTCCCCGGAGGTTCTGCAGCAGGTGGTCTCCACCCCGGACCTGATCGGGCGCACCGTCGACGGCTACACCCCGTTCTCGCTCTACGTGGCGATCAACACCAAGCGCATCACCGACCTGCGGATCCGCAAGGCCCTGATGTACGCCTACCCGCGCCAGCAGCTGCGCCAGATCCTCGGCGGCCCGACCAACGGCGACTTCTCTTCCACCCTCGCCTCACCGACGCTGATCGGGTTCGAGCCCTACGACCTGTTCAACGTCCCGCCGGAGGGTGACCCGGCCAAGGCACGCGCACTGCTGGAAGAGGCCGGCGCCGTGGGTCAGCAGATCGTGTACGCCTTCGGGGACACCCCGCGCGGGCAGCAGCTCTCCGTGGCCGTCGTCGATGCGCTGGAGGAGGCCGGCTTCACGGTGGTGAAGAAGGCGCTGAACCCGACCACGGCGCAGGAGGAGATCTCCGACCCGGAGAACCAACTCGACCTCTACGGCGGTGGCTGGGGCGCGGACTGGCCCAGCGGAGCAACCGTTTACCCGCCGCTGTTCGACGGCCGCGAGATCCGCAAGGGCGGCTACAACACCTCGTTCTTCAACGACCCGGCGATCAACAAAGAGATGGACGAGATCGCGCTGATCGCCGACCCGGTGGAGGCCGGTATGCGCTGGGCCGCGCTCGACCGCAAGATCATGGAGCAGGTTCCTGTCATCCCCAATCTGTACGACAAGAACCTGCAGATGTACGGCCCGCGCCTGGGCGGGGTGTTCCAGGACCTGGTGTTCGGGACTGTGTCCCTCAACGGGGTCTACGTCAAACCCTGACCGAATCTGGCAGGTGTTCGCGACGGCTGCCCGCAACCAGTCATGAGGAGGTGAGCCCGCGTGCTGCGCTACTCCGTGCGCCGCATCGCGGGCTCACTCCTCATCCTCGCGGTGGTCAGCTTCGTCACGTTCATGCTGTTCTTCGCCATCCCCGGTGATCCGGCGCAGCTGAGTTGCCAACGGGACTGCTCGCCGGAGCGGCTGGCCGACATCCGTGCCGCGCTGGGCATCGAGAACTCGGTGTTCGTGCAGTACGCCGACTTCATGCAAGGAATCTTCGCCGGCCGGGACTACACCTTCGCCGGCGAGACGATCCGCTGCAATGTGCCCTGCTTCGGCTACTCCTTCGCCAATCAGGAAGAGGTGTGGCCCACGATCGTGGACCGCTTCCCGGCCACCCTGTCCCTGGCCCTCGGTGCGGCGGCACTGTTCCTGCTGGTCGGCGTCGGCATGGGGGCGATCGCCGCCCTGCGCGCAGGCTCGATCTTCGACCGGGTGCTGATCGCGTTCAGCCTCGTCGGCGCCTCGGTACAGGTGTTCTTCATCGGTCCGCTGTTGCGCAACATCTTCGTCGACCAGTTGGGGTGGCTGCCCCGGCCCAGCTATACCCCGATCACCGAGGACCCCGCAGGCTGGTTCGGAGGCCTGATCTTGCCCTGGGTGGTGATCGCCCTGGTCTCGGTCGCCGTCTACGCGCGCCTGACCCGCGCGAGCGCACTCGAGGCGCTCGGTGAGGACTTCGTGCGGGCCGGCCGCAGCCGCGGACTGGGGGCCCGTCAGTTGCATCTCAAGCACACCGGGCGCGCCACCATCACGCCGGTGATCACAGTGTTCGGCCTGGACCTGGCCGGGCTGCTCGCGGGGGCCATCATCACCGAGACCGTGTTCAACATTCCCGGCATCGGCAAGCTGGCGCTGACCGCGGTCGACAACAACGACCTGCCGATCATCATGGCCACGGTGCTGATCTCCGCGACGTTCATTCTGGTGGCGAACCTGATCGTGGACCTCGCCTACGGCGTCGTCGATCCGCGGGTGCGGCTGCGATGACGGCCACCGCGGGCGAAGTCTCGTTGACCAAGCCGGCGTCCGCGCTGGTGGCGGTGAGCGGACTCTGCGTCAGCTTTGCCACCGAGGACGGCGTCGTGGTGGCCGTCGACGATCTGAGCTTCTCGCTCGAGCGCGGACGCACTCTCGGGGTGGTGGGGGAGTCCGGCTCCGGCAAGACCGTCACCGGCCTGGCAATGCTCGGCCTGCACGACCCGCGTCGCGCCACCGTCACCGGTTCCATCCGGATCGACGGGCGGGAGATCACGGGGCTGCGGGAGAAGGAACTGTCCGCGCTGCGTGGCCCGCTCGCCGCCATGGTGTTCCAGGATTCATTGACCGCGCTCTCGCCCTATTACACCGTCGGCAACCAGATCGCCGAGGGTTACCGGCGGCACACCGGTGCGTCCAAGGCGGCGGCGCGCACCCGCGCGGTCGACCTGCTGGGCCGGGTCGGCATCCCGCAGCCGGCGCAACGGGTGGACTCCTATCCCCACGAGTTCTCCGGCGGCATGCGCCAGCGGGCGATGATCGCCATCGCGCTGGCGTGCGATCCGAAACTGCTGATCGCAGACGAGCCCACCACCGCGCTCGACGTCACCGTGCAGGCCCAGATCCTGGATCTGCTCGCGGACCTACAGTCGGAGTTCGACTCCGCCACGATCTTGATCACCCACGACCTCGGCGTGGTGTCCCAGGTGGCCGACGACGTGCTGGTGATGTACGCCGGGCGGGCCGTCGAGTACGGCCCGACCCACGATGTGCTCACCGCCCCGGAGCACCCCTACACCGCGGGGCTGCTGGCCTCGGTGCCCCGACTGGACTCCGACGTCAGCGAACTGTTGGCGATCCCCGGAACGCCGCCGAGCCTGATCGACCTGCCGCCTGGGTGCTCGTTTCGGCCGCGGTGCCCGCGCGCGGTGGAGGTCCCCGGCGATCGCTGCGCGCGCGAGCGCCCCGAACTGCGCCCCCGCGCGGCGACCGTCGCGGCCTGTCATCTGGTGGGCGGTGCCAGTGAGTGAGTCGACGAGGATCGGGCCCTTGCTGGAGGTCGCGGGTCTGACCAAGCACTTCCCGGTGCGCAGCGGGTTGATCCTGCAACGCCAGGTCGCGGCGGTGCGCGCAGTCGATGACGTCGCCTTCACCATCGACCGCGGGGAGACCCTGGGCCTGGTCGGTGAATCCGGCTGCGGCAAGAGCACCACCGGACGACTGGTCACGCGCTTGCTGGAGCCCGACGCCGGCACCATTCGCTACGACGGCCGCGACATCACTCACCTCAAGGCAGCCCAGCTCAAAGACATCCGCGGGCAGATTCAGATGATCTTCCAGGACCCCTACGCGTCCCTCAATCCGCGGCACACCGTCGGCACGATCGTGGGCGCCCCGCTGGAGATCAACGGCATCGACCCGCCCGGCGGCCGTAAACGGGCGGTCCAAGACCTGCTGGAGACCGTCGGGCTCAACCCCGAGCACGTCAACCGGTATCCGCACCAGTTCTCCGGCGGGCAGCGTCAGCGCATCGGTATCGCCCGGGCGCTCGCGCTGCAACCGTCGCTGATCATCGCCGACGAACCGGTCTCCGCCCTGGACGTGTCCATCCAGGCGCAGATCGTCAACCTGCTGCGTGATCTGCAGCGCGAGCTGGGTCTGGCGTATCTGTTCATCGCGCACGACCTGGCCGTGGTCCGCCACGTCAGCCACCGCGTCGCGGTGATGTACCTCGGGCACATCGTCGAGATCGCCCCCGCCCGGCGCCTGTACGCCGCCCCGCGCCACCCGTACACCCACGCCCTGCTCTCCGCGGTACCGCGGATGCCCGGCGAAGCGGAAACCCCCGGCGGTCGTATTCGCCTCGTCGGGGATGTTCCCTCACCGGTTGACCCGCCCAGTGGCTGCCGCTTCCGCACCCGCTGCCCCCGCGCCCAGGAACGCTGCGCTGCCGAGAAACCGCAGCTGGGCGCCGTCGAGGACAGCGGCGAGCACGCCGTCGCCTGCCACTTCCCGCTGGTGCCGTCCCAGGTGCCCTGAAGTGAACTAGGAGGTTGCTCACCGACACGGACTCCTACTTCGCCGCGTTGACGGCCTATCGCCACGGCGATCTCAGCCCGATCGTCGCTCGCTTCGCCGACGCGGCCTTTGCCGCGATCGGCAACGGCAGAACGCTCGCCACGGACCTGCTCGGCATCTACCAGGCCTGGTCGGACTCGATCACGGCGCGACGCACCGCAGCCGTCTGGCAGGTCCTGCCCATGCTGCTCAGCCGGCCGGCGATCACCTCCTCGCTGGTCCAGACCTCGACCGGCCTTTCCCAGCCGGCCGCCGACCACGTCATCGCGCAGCTACGCGACGCCGGCATCCTCGCCAAGGCGGCCGGGGGGCAGCGCTACCTCGTGTGGATCGCACCCGACGTCACCCAGGCACTCGACGCCTTCGCCGACCGAGCCCGTCGACGCTCCGCCGCCAGGTAGCCGGTACGACCCGAGCGGGGGCCCCGGCGCCGACCCAGCGGAGGGCCCGATCCGACTGGTCGGCGAGTCCGCCGGCACCGTCATCGGTCGGGTCGACGCGATCCCCGCCACGGCACTACTCGGCACAGGCCCCTCGACGAACAGAACTCCCCTCGGCCACGTGACTCGACGCGACGTCCTGGCCTTGGTGGGGGGCGGTGCTAGAGATCGGGGCGGCTGTTGCCACGCGATTCCGCGACAGTCCGGAGATGCCCCGTCCACGGCCGAGTGGCACGATGACCTGGACCCAACACGACACGAGGAGGCTCCGTGGCAACGTCGTTGTCAGACATGGTGAACGCGGCCAAGGAGCGCATCGAGAACCTAGATCCCGACGCGGTCGAGGGCGAACTGGCCCGCGGAGCGGTCCTAGTTGACCTGCGCGAGCCGAGCGAACTGGCCGAGAACGGCCGCATTCCGGGTGCGGTGCACGTGCCGCGGGGTCTGTTGGAGTGGAAGGCCGATCCCGCGGGTCCCGCGCCCCAGATGCCCACGAACCTCTCCGACCGCGTGATCCTGCATTGCGCTGGCGGCGGGCGCTCGGCCTTGGCCGCGCTCGCCCTTCAGGAGATGGGCTACACCAACGTCGCCCACCTCGAGAGCGGCTTCCAGGGCTGGAAAGACGCCGGTAAGCCGGTCGAAGTCTGACCCCGCGGCGGACCATCAGAGCCAAGCCCGCACAAAGGCCACGACAGCGACCGGAAGGGGGGCGACGGCGGTCGCGTGTGGATCCGCGTTGCTCCGCGCTTCAGGCCGACGTCGTGAATTCTTCCAATGCCGCCCGCAGGAGTCACCCGCAGACGGACCGAGCGCGAAACTTCGGGTCCTCGTAGTTGTTGAATCGCCCAGAGCCGCTCTGGCCCAACCCGACGGCCTGGGTGCGGCGGTAGGTGCCGGCGCCGTAGAGCGAGCTTTGGTAGCGCTTGCCCGTGGAGAGGGTGAAGGTGGCGCTGCCCTGCCCAGAAGGTTTCTTGGAGCCGCGGGGGTAGGTCATGGGGCGCACGGTCTGCGGCAGCTGCTTGCCGGTGCTGCAGTCGAAGATCGAGAAGTTAAAGGCGCCCACCTGCAGGTAGCCGACAGTGCTCCAGCCGTAGTGCATCGTGATGCGGTTCCCGACGCGCTCCAGACAGCTGTATGCGCTGATCTCACCCTTGGTCGGAGCAGAGCCGGCCTGCTCCGCGCCCCCCGCATAGGTCTCGACATTGGAGTCGTCCACGAAGGCGCAGTTGGAGGTGTCGCTGTCCGGGGGCACCGGGCGGGCGCCGCTCGGGGCGGCATGCATCGCCATCAGGGCAAGGGTCAGCCCCGTCAGCGCGGCGGCGGACCCGATGCGTGAGCGCGATTCCATGTCGACCCCCGCGGCGTGGTGGCTGGTGAACCCAGCTTACGGGGGGTCGCTGCGTCTTCTGGGAGAACCCTTGCGCGCGCAATAGGATCGGCCCATGGCCGCTGACCTGATCGACACCACCGAGATGTACCTGCGCACCATCTTCGAGCTGGAGGAAGAGGGGGTTATCCCCCTGCGGGCGCGCATCGCCGAGCGCCTGGGGCAGAGCGGCCCGACGGTCTCTCAGACGGTGGCCCGCATGCAGCGCGACGGGCTGGTCACGGTCGAGGGGGACCGTCATCTGGAGCTGTCCGAGAGCGGGCGGGCGTACGCCACCCGGGTGATGCGCAAGCACCGCCTCGCGGAGTGCCTGCTGGTGCAGGTGATCGGATTGGAGCCGCACGAGGTTCACGAGGAGGCCTGCCGCTGGGAGCACGTCATCAGCGAGGCCGTGGAGCGCAAGCTGCTGGCGTTGCTCAACCATCCGACGCACTCGCCCTACGGCAACCCGATCCCCGGGTTGGCGGAACTGGGCGACGCCGACAGCGGGTTGTTCAGGGAGGGGCTGCAGTCGCTGGACCAGGTCGCCACGACGAACGGGGTGTCGGTGGTCGTGCGCCGCATCGGCGAGCCGATCCAGGAGGACCTGTCGATGATCCGCGGGATGTGGCGGGCCGGGGTGCGCCCCGGCGGCTCCGTGGTGGCCCGGACCGCCGCCGGCGGGGTATTGGTCGGGCGCGGCGGGGAGACGATCGAGTTGGAGTCGGCAGTGGCCTCGCACGTGTTCGTCGAGGTCATGGCCGGGGCCGCGGTGTGAGCAGCGGTCAGGGTCGTCGCGTCCCTCTCGCGGCCCTCGCGTTGGCGGCGTCGCTTTCCCTGAGCTCGTGCGGTGATTCCGATGACCCGTTTCCCGGCGGGCAGGACGGCCCGATCCCGAAGGCGCCACCCTCGGCGGCGCCGCTGGCGAAGATCCCGAAGCCGGCCACCGAACGCAGCGAGGACGGCAGTAAGGCGTTCGTGCGCTACTACTTCGAGTCGGTGGTCAACTACGCCTACTCCACCGGTGATCTGCGCGCACTGGTCGACTACAGCCACCCGGAGTGCATCGTCTGCCGGGCAACCGTCGGCGATATCGCCACCGCCTATGTTCGCGGCAAGGTCGACGGGGGGCAGGTCGACGTCTCCGCGATCGAGGCCGCGCGCGCCACGGACGAGCTGACCAACGTGAGCCTGACCTACAACGCCTCCCGGTACACCGAGGTCGACTCCAGCGGGCGCCGCTTGTTCAGCTCCCCGGCCAAGGACGGGATCGAGCTGATCGTGCAGCTGACGTGGAGCGAGAGCGCGGAGCAGTGGCGGGTGCGCGAGATCGCCAACGCGGACCTCTTCGACGAACCGTCCGCTGACCCGAGCGCCGGCGCGACGCCGTCGTCGAGTGCCAGTCCCACCCCCACCCCGTAACGCTCAGCGTTCGGCGCCGGGGCGGGCCCCCACCGGGACGTCCGAAGGAGTGGTCGCAATAGCAACCACCCCTTCGGACGTAAGGGCCGCCGCAGTAGCGTGGCGGGGTGTCCACGCCCGCCCGCCTCGGTCCCTTCGTCGCCCGTCACGTCGGCCCGGATGCGGCCGACCAGGCCCGCATGCTGGCCGCCCTGGGCTACCCCGACCTGACCGCTCTCGCCACCGCGGCCGTCCCCGCGTCGATCCGGCTGCCGTTCGCGCAGGGGGACACCCTGCGGGTGCCCGCGGCGGTGAGTGAGGACGAGGTCCTGGCCGAGATCCGCGCGCTGTCCTCGGCGAACACGGTGCGCACGCAGATGATCGGGCTGGGCTACCACGAGACCGTGACGCCGGGGGTGATCCTGCGCAAGGTGCTGGAGAACCCAGGGTGGTACACCGCCTACACCCCGTACCAGCCAGAGATCTCCCAAGGCCGCTTGGAGGTTCTGCTGACCTTCCAGACCGTGGTCGCCGACCTGACCGGACTGGCGCTGGCGAACGCGTCTTTGCTCGACGAGGGCACCGCGGTCGCCGAGGCGGTGACGTTGATGCGCCGCTCGGTGCGCGCGATGCCCGAGGGCCGGGTCGTGCTCGACGCGGACTGTTTGCCGCAGACGATCGAGGTCGTGCGCACGCGGTGCGAGGCGCTCGGTATCGACGTGGAGGTCGCGGATCTTGCCGCCGGGATCGGTGCGGGCGAGGTCTTCGGGGTCGTGGTGCAGTACCCCGGAGCCAGCGGAGCGTTGCGCTCGCGGGCGGCCTACGCCGAGCTCGCGGCGGCGGCGCGCGCGCGGGGGGCGATGGTCACCGTCGCGGCCGATCTGCTGGCGTGCACTCTCATCGAGGCGCCGGGGGAGTGGGGCGCCGATATTGCAGTGGGTTCGGCGCAACGCTTCGGGGTCCCGATGGGTTTTGGTGGACCCCACGCCGGTTTCATGGCGGTGCGCGCCGGACTGGAGCGGGCGCTGCCCGGGCGCCTGGTCGGGGCGTCGATCGACAACGCCGGCAACCTTGCCTATCGCCTGGCTCTGCAGACGCGCGAGCAGCACATCCGCCGGGAGAAGGCGACCAGCAACATCTGCACCGCCCAGGTGTTGCTCGCGGTGATGGCCGCGCTGTACGCCGTCTATCACGGGCCGGACGGCCTGCGTGAGATCGCCCGCGGCGTGCACGCGCGCGCGGCGGCGATCGCCACCGGGCTGCGCGCGGCGGGGATCGAGGTCGTGTCCGGCACCTTCTTCGACACTGTGCTGGCGCAGGTCCCCGGCCGAAGCGCCGCGGTGGTGGCGGCCGCGCGGGCCGCCGGGATCAACCTGGGCCCGGACGGCCCGGACCGGGTGCGGATCGCCTGCGGAGAGCCGACCACCGCCGCTCATGTCGCCGCGGTGCTGGCCGCCTTCGGCGCGGCGCCGGCGCCGGGCGACGCGCCCTTGGCGCTACCTGCGGACCTGGGTCGCTCGACGGATTTCCTGACCGCGCCGGTGTTCCACTCCCACCGCAGCGAGACCGCGATGCTGCGCTACGTCCGTAAGCTCGCGAACAAGGACTACGCGCTGGACCGGGGCATGATCCCGCTGGGCTCGTGCACGATGAAGCTCAACGCCACCACCGAGATGGAGCCGGTGACCTGGCCGCGTTTCGCCAACATTCACCCCTTCGCGCCCGCCGCGGACTGGCCCGGCTACCTGCGCCTGATCCGTGACCTGGAGGGTTGGCTGGCCGAGCTCACCGGCTACGACAAGGTGTCCCTGCAGCCCAACGCCGGCTCCCAGGGCGAACTGGCCGGGCTGCTGGCGATCCGGGCCTATCACAAGGCTAACGGCGAAGCCGAACGTGACGTCTGCCTGATCCCCTCCTCCGCGCACGGCACCAACGCCGCCTCTGCCGTGATGGCCGGGATGCGGGTGGTCGTGGTCGGTTGCCGCGAGGACGGCGACATTGATCTGACGGATCTTCAGAACAAGCTCGCCGAGCACGGCCCGCGGTTGTCCGCGATCATGGTCACCTATCCCTCCACGCACGGTGTCTTCGAAGAGGGCATCACCGCGGTCTGCGAGGCGGTGCACGCGGCAGGCGGGCAGGTGTACATCGACGGGGCGAACTTCAACGCCCTGCTCGGTCTCGCCAAACCCGGCGCGTTCGGTGGCGACGTCAGCCACCTGAATCTGCACAAGACCTTCTGCATCCCGCACGGCGGCGGCGGTCCCGGCGTCGGCCCGGTGGCAGTGCGCGCCCACCTGGCGCCCTATCTGCCCAACCACCCACTGGTGGCCGAGGCCGGCCCGGCCAGCGGCGTCGGCCCGATCTCCGCGGCCCCGTTCGGCAGCGCGGGAATCCTGCCGATCCCGTGGACCTACATCCGACTGATGGGCCCCGACGGTCTCACGCACGCCACGCAGGTGGCACTTCTGACGGCCAATTATGTGGCGCACCGCCTGCGCGAGCACTTCCCGGTGCTGTACACCGGGCAGGGCGCCCTGGTGGCCCACGAGTGCATCCTCGACGTCCGTCCGATCACCAAGGCCACGGGCGTCACGATCGACGACGTCGCCAAGCGCCTGATCGACTACGGCTTCCACGCCCCGACAGTGTCCTTCCCGGTGGCGGGCACGCTGATGGTCGAGCCGACCGAGAGCGAGGACCTCGGTGAACTCGACCGGTTCTGCGACGCGATGATCGCGATCAAGGGCGAGATCGACCGGCTTGCGGCGGGGGAGTGGCCGGCCGAGGACAACCCACTGCGCAATGCCCCGCACACCGTCGAGACGCTCAGCGCGGCCGACTGGAACCACCCCTACTCGCGCGAACTCGCGGTGTTCCCCTCCGCGCACGTGCGGGCGGACAAGTACTGGCCGCCGGTCGGGCGCATCGACGGGGCCTACGGCGACCGGAACTTGGTGTGTTCCTGCCCGAGCGTCGAGGATCTGGCCGCCGGCTGAGCTTTAGCATTCGGCACGTGTGGATTCCGGCTCTGGTGTGCGGCGGGGTGGCGCTGACCCTGACCCTGACCGCGTGCGGCAGCGGATCCGCGGCGCCGAGCGGGGCGCCGGCTCTGCCGGATGAGTTGCTGGGCGTGGCCGGCGAGCTCGACTGCGCGGGTGCCCCGCTGGTGCAGGTCCGCCGGCACAGCTACGACTTCACCGGTGACGGGGTGGCGGACGCGCTGCTCGCGGTGCGCTGCGATGCCGGGGCCGGCAGCCCTCCCTCGACGGTGCTCGCGATCGCCGCCCACTCCAGTGGGCCGCTGGTCGTGGCCGAGCTGCTCTCCGCCGACGTGGGGGAGGTCGTCTCCGGGCTCGACAACGTCGGGGTCAACGCCGTGATCACCGCCTTCGGCTACAGCGCCGATGCCCCGCGCTGCTGCCCGGACCTGCAGGTCACACACAGCTTCCGCTGGCTGGGCGAGACCTTCGACGCCGGGATGCGCGTGCAGATGCCGCTCCCGTCCGCGAACTGAGCGCGCCTTATCCTGGCGTCCATGTTGCTGTCGCCCGAGCACGAGGCCTACCGCAAGGTCGTCGCCGACTTCGTCGACCGCGAGGTGGTTCCGCACGCCGCCGGGTGGGATCGCAGCGAATCCATGGACCGGGCCATCGTCGGCAAGCTGGCGGAGCTGGGGGCGTTCGGGATGACGATCCCGCAGGCCTACGGCGGCTCCGACGGTGACCACCAGGCGTATGTGCTGATGATGGAGGAGCTCGGCCGCGGGGACACCTCGGTGCGCGGCATCGTCTCGGTCAGCCTGGGCCTGGTGGGCAAGTCGATCCTGAGGTTCGGGAGCGAGGAACACAAACAGCAATACCTGCCCCGGTTGTGCGCGGGGGAGATCCTGGGGTGCTTCGGCCTCACCGAACCGGACACCGGCTCGGACGCCGGATCGCTGAAGAGTAAGGCAGTGCGCGACGGTTCGGACTGGCTGATCAGCGGGACGAAGCTGTTCATCACCAACGGCACGTGGGCGGACTTTGCCCTGATCTTCGCCCGGACCGGGGAGCCGGGCCCGAAAGGGGTCACGGCCTTCCTGGTGCCGACCGACCTCCCCGGCTTCAGCGTCACCTCGATCCACGGCAAGCTGGGCCTGCGCGCACAGTCCACCGCAGAACTGACGCTAGATCAGGTCAGGGTGCCGGACTCGGCCCGCCTGGGTGAGATCGGCAGCGGGTTCACCATCGCGATGACGGCACTGGAGAAGGGCCGCATGTCGGTGGCCGCCGGATGCGTCGGGCTTGCCCGGGCCTGCCTGGAGGCTGCCACCGCTTACGCGATCCAGCGCGAGCAGTTCGGCCGTCCGATCGCGAAGTTTCAGTTGGTGCAGGAACTGCTGGCCGACATTGCGGTGGAGACCGACGCCGCTCGCCTGCTGGTGTGGCATGCCGCGGCCCTCGCCGACGCCGGTAAAGCTGTTGCGCTCGCCGCTTCCAAGGCCAAGCTGTATGCCTCCGAGGTGGCGGTTCGCTCGTCGAACAAGGCACTGGAGGTCTTCGGCGGCTACGGCTACGTCGATGAGTATCCCGTCGGCAAGTACCTGCGTGATGCCCGGGTGCTGACCCTGTATGAAGGAACCTCGCAGATTCAGCGCCTGATCATCGGACGCGCCCTGACCGGCATCAACGCCTTCACCTGAGCACCATCCATCACCGGAACAAGAGAACGGGAAACACCCATGAGCAGGTTTGACGGACGAGTCGCGCTGGTCACCGGCGCCGCGCAGGGTATTGGAGCAGCCACGGCGCTGCGCCTTGCCTCCGAAGGAGCGGCGGTCGCTGTGGTGGACCTCACCGCCGAGCGCGGCGCGGACACCGTGGCCGAGATCGAGAAGAGCGGCGGCAAGGCGATCGCGATCGGAGCCGACGTCTCCAGCGCGTCCTCGGCCTCGGCCGCGGTCGAGGCCTGCGTCGCCGAGTTGGGCAGCATCGACATCCTGGTCAACAACGCGGGCGTCACCAAGGACAACATGCTGTTCAAGATGACGGAGGAGGACTGGGACCTCTGCGTCGACGTCAGCCTCAAGGGTGCGTTCCTGATGACCCAGGCCGCGCAGCGTCACATGGTCCCCGCGAAGTACGGCAAGATCGTCAGCCTCTCCTCGATCTCCGCGCTGGGTAACCGGGGCCAGTCCAACTACTCCGCGGCCAAGGCCGGCATCCAGGGCCTGACCGCGACGATGGCCCTCGAACTGGGCCGCTACAACATCAACGTCAACGCCGTCGCCCCCGGGTTCGTGCAGACCGCGATGACCGCCGCCACCGCCGTGCGCATGGGACTGGACCCCCAGGAGATGGTCGACGCCGCCGCCGCCGCGACCCCCATCGGCCGCGTCGCACAACCCGCGGACATCGCCGCCGTCATCGCGTTCCTGGCCAGCGAGGACGCCCGCCACGTGGTCGGGCAGACCATCTACGTCCACGGCGGCAAGTGGGGCGTCTGACGGCGCTCGGCGGGCGCCTGCCTGCGTTGTCGTCGTTGCGGGTACAAGAGCGGTACCCGCTTCCTCCTCCGCCTGGGCAAGCATCCCGCCGCTTCGCCGTCAGATAGGCGTCGCTCGGCGGGCGCCTGCCTGCTCATGAATGAGCTGGGGCGGCCCTTCCATACGCGCGGAGGCACGACTCGCCGGCGCAGCGACGTTGGGGCAGCGTCCCTGCGTATGAGAGGCGCGCCGACCTCGACTCCGCGCGCAGAATCATCGGGGGATCGGGCGCGATCGCGTGCGGGGGACGCAGGTCGACGCTGGGGCGCGCAGGGTCCTTCGGTGACGCCGTCCATGCCCGGGCGGCGGGGTCGGTTACCGTGCCCGGATGAAGGCTGCGGAGTGGGA
Source organism: Sporichthyaceae bacterium (assembly GCA_052388275.1). Lineage (GTDB taxonomy): Bacteria > Actinomycetota > Actinomycetes > Sporichthyales > Sporichthyaceae > JBQTII01. Next base: position 20,634 of record JBQTII010000054.1, read on the forward strand.
CGAGCGGTACGCCGCCGCGCCGGCGCTGTGGGGGTTCGAGCCGAACCAGTTCGCACGGGCGCGCCTCGGCGCGCTTGAGCCGGGGCGGGCGGTGGACCTGGCCTGCGGGAACGGGCGCAATGGCGTCTGGTTGGCCCGGCGCGGCTGGCAGGTCACGGGCGTGGAGATCTCGACGGTTGCGCTGGAGCAAGCCGCGCAACGGTCGGTGGCGCTCGGGGTGCAGGTCGACTGGACCGAACACGACGCGCTCACCTGGACACCTGACGGGGAGTTGGACCTGGTGCTGGTCTGCTACCTGCACGTGCCGATCGTGGACCTCCTCGCCCTGCTGGCCCGGGCGGGATCGTGGCTGGCGCCCGGCGGCCGCCTGCTCTACGTCGGGCACTCCCGCACCAACCTCGAACGCGGGGTTGGGGGGCCCCAGGACCCGGGCATCCTCACCGAGATCGCCGACCTCGCGGCCGGCGCCCATGGTCTGCGGGTGACGGCGCTGGAGCACGTGCTGCGTGCCACGGATGCGGGCACGGCGATCGACATTCTGCTGGAGGCGACCACCTGGGACCCGGGCCCGGCCCTCGCCGATCACGATCCGCACCATGTGCGGCCGGCGACGTCGTGACCGGTACCCTGGTCATTACCGGCGCAAGTCGCGGGATCGGGGCCGCGACCGCACGCAAGGCGGCCGCCGCCGGCTGGGATGTGTGCATCGGGTTCCGCAAGGATCGCGCGGCGGCCGAGCAGGTGGCGGCTGACTGTACGTCACATGGTGTGGCGGCGATGGTGGCCTGCGTCGACGTCGCCGTCGAGCTGGACGTTCTCGATCTGTTCGAGCAGGCCGAGCAGTTGGGCCCGATACGCGCGCTGGTGAACAACGCGGGGGTCATCGCCGAGCGGACACCCTTGGTGAACATCGAGTCAGATCGCCTGGAGGACATGTTCGGCGTAAATGTCTTCGGGGCGTTCTTCTGCGCCCGCGAGGCGGTTCGCGTCATGCTGCGCGACGGGGAGGGCGGCTCGATCGTCAACGTCTCCTCGCGCTCGGCGGTGCTCGGCGGCGCGAACGCCTACATCGACTACGCCGCGAGCAAGGCCGCCGTCGACACCCTGACGATCGGCCTGGCCGCCGAGGTCGCCGGCGCCGGGATTCGGGTCAACGCAGTGCGCCCCGGGATAATCGACACCGAGATTCATTCCGGCGGCGGACCCGATGCGGCAGCCGCGTTGGCGGAGCGGGCCACCACCATTCCCCTCCGGCGCCTGGGCACCCCTGACGAGGTCGCGGGCGCGATCCTCTGGCTGCTCTCCGGCGAAGCCTCCTACGTCACCGGCACCATTCTGGACGTCAGCGGTGGACGCTGAGCCGGCCGGGGAAGAGCCCTGGGTCCCGGCGACCCGGCCGCCGGAACTGATCGACGCGGGAGCCTGCGAGCTTCGACGTTGGCGCAGGGGCGACAGCGCCGCGTTGTGTGCCGTGGTCGAGGCCTCCCGGGAGCACCTGCGCCCCTGGCTGCCGTGGGCGGTGGAGTACGAGCTCAGCTCGGCCGACGCCTACACCGCCGCGGCCGAGGCCGCCTGGGAGGACCGCACGCACTTCGACTACCGGATCACGTGCGCACCGGGCTCGACGATCGGGGCGGCCCACGTGCTGGGCAGCGTCAGTTTGATGGCGAGAGTCGGCCGGGGAGCGCTGGAGATCGGGTACTGGGTCCGGGTGGATCGCACCCGGCTCGGGATCGCGAGCGCGGCGACCGTGGCCCTGACCGCAGCCGGGCTTGCGCTGCCCGACGTCGAGCGTATTGAGCTTCATCACGAGGTCGCCAACCTCGCCAGCTCGACGGTCGCGGCACGCGCAGGCTTCACGGCCGAGCGAGACTACGACGGCGGCGGCGGTGCTCGCTCGCGCTGCTGGAGCACCGCGCGCGCGGCGGATCCGCTGCCGGCGATGATCGGCCAGGACGAAGGCGCCCGACCCACCGACGTCGCCACCAACCACGACGCCCAGCTGGATGGCTCGAGCCGTGGGTGAGCACAGCCGTCCGGCGGCGCGCTGGTAGGGCCGGAGGGTGCGGCCGCCGGCCCTACCGTGTGCGATCTGCCGTTCCCACCCCACCGGGAACGACTGATGCCACGCCCCGAGGAGTCGGAAGCGGGTATCACCACAGGAGTCGGTTGCTCCGCCGAGAAAGTTCCGGGGACCTTACTCAGGCAGCAACGAGGCGGCCAACGTCGCGCCGAGTTCGTAAAGCCGCTCCAGCGCCGCCTTATCCGGGGCCCCGCTGACCTCGACGGTGGCGGCGGCGCGGGTCCAGCCCAGGCCGGCGGCGATCGATTCGACGCCCCGCACCGCCCCCTCGACGCCGAGGTTGCCGTGCACGTACAAGCCGTACTCCAGGGCGCGGGTGTCGTCGAGCACCGGGTAGTAGATCTGGTCGAAGAAGTGCTTGAGCGCGCGAACCATCTAGATCACAGATGTGGCTGACCCCTGTGTGATCTATCGGCGCATCTCCGACGACAGACGCGACGATCGTGCTGGCGTTGACCGCCAACGCGAGGAGACGCAGGCCCTCGCGGCTGCGCGCGGGTGGGATGTCGTGTCGGAATTTGAGGACAACGACATTAGCGGGCGGGGTGCTAAGCGCCCAGACTTCGAGGCCCTGCTGGGGGCGATCCAGGCGGGCCGAGTGAAGCGCCTGATCGCCACCGAATGGGAGCGCATCGAACGCAACCGCAAGGACTGCGCCCGGTTCATGGAGGTCGCCGTTCCGGCTGGCGTCCATGTCGCCCTGGTGCGCGGTGCCGACATGGATCTCGCCTCACCTGCCGGTCGCCTGGTGGCTGACGTGCTGTCCTCCATCGCACGCCATGAGGTCGAACAGCAAAGACGCACGCGCAAAGTCGGCTCGGACCCAGCGGCTGGCCGCAGGCAAGCGCGCCGGAGGGCGTCGTCCGTGGGGCTTCAACATCGACATGACCCGGAACGCTCCCGAGGCCAAGGTCGTACGCGCGGCCTACAAGCGCCTGCTGCGTGGCGACTCTCTCGGGTCGATCGCACGGTGGTTGAACGAGAAGGGTCACTACACAACCGGCGGTACGGAATGGATCCCCGGCAACCTTGGCCAGGCTCTCCGGAGGGGCTGCTACGCCGGTCTGCTGGAGTACAAGGGCGAGCTGCTGGGGCTGTATGACCGCATGCCGGTCGCCAAGCCCGAGCATCTGGCCGAGCCGATCCCGGAGCTGCCCGCCCTGCCGGTCCGTCCTGTCGGCCCTGACGGTCAGCCGCAAGAGCTGGCCAGCTCGGACGAGACGCTGCTGGCGATCTACGCGGAGATGGCGAAGCTTGAGGAGCTACGACGCCGACCGCAGATCGTCGCCTCTCGCAACGGTTATGACGATGAGGACGACAACGATGAGGACGACCACCGGCCTCGCGTCATCATGGGAGAGATCGTCGCGGACGAGGCCGACGCCGAGCCGGAGCCTGCGCCGGTCCGTGAGATCCACCGGCGTCCGAAGGCGACGACTACTCAGATGACCGAACGCGACCTAGCGCGTATGTCCCGTGATCGCGGCGGACTCGGTAGCAATCTGGGCGGCGCGCGCGGGTACTAGGCGCGTCGCGGAACGGCAAAACGCCCCGCCCCTCCAAAGGGAGAGTGGGGCGCTGCCGTCTGATCGGTGACCGATGACTCAGGCCTGCGGCGGGTACTGCTGCGCCGGGGCGTCGGTCGGAGTGCCGTACTGGCCGGGGAGCTGCGGCTGCTGCGCGTAACCCTCCTGCACGGGCTGGCCGTAGACCGGCTGCTGAGGCTGCTGGCCGTACAGCGCGGGCGGTCCGTAGGACGGCGACGGCTGGCCATACATGGGCTGGCCGTACGCGGGCGGGGCGTAGCCGACGTTCTGCTGCACGACGACGGTCGTGCCCTGCGCGACCTGCTGGTGACGGCCGAGAGCCATAACGAGCGCGACGACCCAACCGACGCCGGTCCACCCGAGGAGCAGGTTCAGCCAGAAGATGCTGGCCGAGTTGCGGAGGCCACGGTTGGCAGCGACCGCCCACGGGAGCAGGTAGCCAACGGTGCAGATCGCACCGACCCATGCCCAAGTCGCGGACGCGGCGCGTGCTGCGCCCTTGCGCTGGTCGGTGTTGGCACCGACGTGGTTTGGAAGCGGCTGCTGGATGCTCATGGAGCGGACTCTCCTCAGAAGTAGTGGCCTTGGCTACTACGACGGATCTTGGTTCGGCTGGGTTGCGTGTTGTTTGGCCCGTTTCAAACTCAGCCGTTCGGCGGAGCCAGCTTCGAGGGGAACAGGACGCGGCGCGGGCGCGTCAGAGCGGAATGCCAGCAGTCGAAGTCCCGGTCTACGTGTACCGGATGTATGCCGTTGACGGGACGCTGCTCTATGTCGGGATCAGTCACCGTGTGGCTGCCCGCTGGCGCTCGCATCGGCGTCGCCACGACTGGTGGCCTCAGATCGACCCCGCCCGGTGCGTCCTGGTGAGCTTCCCGAGTCGCGCCCTGGCCGAGGCTGCGGAACAGCGAGCAATCACGGCCGAGCGGCCCCGGTACAACGTCCAGCAGGGCTACAGCACCCACGGCATCGACGCGGACGCGGACCAGCTGGGTCAGCGCTGCGAGGTGCCCGCGCTGGCCTTGCGAGCACTCCGGCCGCGTCGCCCTCGCGTAGCCCGGACGACGGTCTCCGCGCCGTAGGCACGACGCTGGGCGTGGACGTGCAGACGGTCCACGCCGATCTCAGGAAGTCAGGTGTTGGAAATCCAAGACCTGACGCAGGGCTCCAGGTCACGGTAGGGCTGGACGGCAAGCAATACCCGCGCAAGGCTCCGCGAGAAGCTAGTTAGCTAGCGGCTGATCACGGGGCTGGCGCGTCGCACGACGACAACGGAGATAGCGCACCGCGTCGTTCGGCCACCCTGGTCAAGATCTGCTAACCCCGATGCGCGGCGCGCCTGACATGTATCCGATGTTCGCCGGGGTGCCCAGGATCACCGCGTCGGCGGCGAGCACGTCGCAGGCCGTCGCCGCCAGCGCAGCGCGGCGCAGCACGTCGACCCCGGTGATCTCGGGGTCGGTGGCGCCGCGCAGCACCGCGTCGAACATCTCGGCGCAGGCCGGGGACGGAGTGTGGTGCACGATCAACAGGGTTGCCACGAAGCCAAGTCTGCCGCTTTCCTGGTGAGGTGACGGGGGCGGAGCAGTACTACGTCGAGGCGGACGGGGTGCCGGCGCGGGTGCTGCTCGCGGGAGACCCGGCTTTGCCGCCGCTGGTGCTCGTGCACGGCATCACGCGCACCTTGGTTGACTGGAGCGACCAGGTCGAGCTCCTGCGTGTCGATCATCGGGTGATCACCCTGGACCTGCCCGGCTTCGGGCTCTCGCCGCGTCGAGAGGAGCCGGCGACGATCGACGCCCTGGCGCGCGGGCTGCTCGCGACACTCGACGCGCTGGACGAGCGGCGCCCGGCGCACCTCGTCGGCAACTCCCTCGGTGGTGCGGTCAGCATGTCCGCGCTGGCCCAGGCGCCCGAGCGAGTGGCGAGCGTGACCCTGGTGAACTCCGCCGGCTTCGGGCGGGAGGCCACCTATCTGCTGCGCATGCTCGCGATCCCGGTGCTGGGGCGCGCCGCGGTGCGTTATCCGAGCCGGGCCGTGCTGGCCCGAGCCGAACGGGCGCTGTACGCCGACCCGGCCCTGGCCACGCGAGCCCGCGTCGACCACGCGCTGGCGATGGCGCGCCGACCGGGCGCGGGGGAGTTCTTCGCCGAGCTCGCCCACAATCTGGGTACGGTCCGTGGGGCGCGAGCGGAGTGGCGCGAGGTGTTGCTCGACGGAGCGCGACAGCATCGACGGCCGATGCTCATCGTGTGGGGCGATCGTGACCAGATTCTGCCGATCAGTCAGTTCGACGCCGCCCGCGAGGTGTTTCCGCACGCTCGGCGCAGGCTCTTTCAGAACACCGGCCATATGCCGCACATGGAGCGTCCCGAGGAGTTCGCTGCGCTACTGCGCGAGTTCGTCGCCGGGGTCGGCTGAGGAGCAACGTTGGCACTGCTGGGACACGGCGCGCCGACACCGACGTCGCATAGCTTGCGACCTTGATCTCCAGCCGACGGGCTCAACCCAGGGCCAGCTGCTCTCCCGCGGCAGTGCCCCGCTCCAGGGCGAGCAGGGCCGCCTTGCGGTCCAGCCCGCCGCCGTAGCCGACGAGCTTGCCCGAGGCCCCGATCACCCGATGGCACGGCACGACGATGCCCAGGGGGTTGCGCCCGTTGGCCAGACCGACGGCGCGCGAGGCGGCCGGCTTGCCGATCCGGCGCGCGAGCTCGCCGTAGGAGATCGTCTCGCCGTAGGGGATCTCCCGCAGCGCCGCCCAGACCTGACGCTGAAACGCGGTGCCGTCGGCGCGCAGGGGAAGCTCGAAGCTGGTGCGCTCGCCGGCGAAATATTGCGCCAGCTGGCGCCCGGCCTCCTTCAACACCACGCTGTCCCCGTCCTCGGCGGTGCCGAAGCGCTCCGGGTCGGGCAGGTGGCGCTGGGTGTCCATCCAGACCGCGACGAGGGAATCGCCCTCGGCGACCAGGGTCAGTGCTCCGATGGGGGAGTCGATCACGAGGTGGGTGCGCATGGGGTCATCCTTTCGCCGCGAAGTCTGTGCTCGCGGGGTCCGTGCTCGCGGGGTCTGTGCGCGCGGGGTCTGTGCGCGCGGGGTCCGTAGCTCATGAATGAGCGGGGCGTGCTCTTTCATGCGCTGGCGACCGGTTTGGGGGGTGTTTCGTGGTCGCCAGCTCATGAATGAGCGGAGAGGTGGGGTTTGAGGGGCAGGTGGGGTTCAGGGGGTAGACGTGGTTCGGGGGGCAGGCGGTTGACGGGGGGGAGGCGGTTGACGGGGTGGGTGCCAGTCGCCCACAGGTGCTGCACCGCGTACGCGCGCCAGGGGGCCCAGTCCGCCGAGCGGGCGCGTAATCCGGCTGGGGTCGTGGGGAGACCGAGCGCGGCGGCCGCCTGCCGGACGCCGTGGTCGGTCTCCGGGAAGGCGTCCGGGTCACCGAGTGCCCGCATGGCGATCACCTCCTGCGTCCAGGGGCCGATTCCGGGCAGCGCGCCCAGGTGTGCGCGGGCGGCGTCGCGGTCGGCGCCCGGGCTCAGGTCCACCGCACCGCTCGCGAGGGCGCAGGCGAGAGCGCGCACGGCGACGCGCCGGGCGCGCGGCATCGCCAAGGCTTCGGGATCCAGCCCGGCCAAGGCGCCGGGGGTAGGGAACAGATGCGTCAGGCCGCCGTTGGGGTCGGTGATCGGCTCGCCGCGCGCCAGCACGAGCCGGGCGGCGTGCGTGCGGGCCGCGGCGGTCGAGATCTGCTGGCCGAGGACGGCGCGGACCGCGAACTCCGCCCCGTCGCCGTGACGAGGCACCCTGCGCCCGGGCGCGGCAGCGACCAGCGGCGCCAGCAGGGGATCGACACCGAGGGCGGCATCGATCGCCACCGGATCCGCGTCCAGATCCAGGAGCCAGCGGCACCGGGCGATCGCCACCGCAAGGTCGCGCAGATCCGCCAGGGTGAGCCGGGCGCATACGTGTGCGGCCGACGCGTCGCGGGGCGGATGAAGTTCGACGATCCCCGGACCGCACGGCAGCGCCAGGGTGCGCCGGTAAGCGCCATTGCGCCACTCCTCGACGCCGGGTACCGCGGTGGCCGCCAGATGACCGAACAGGTTCTCCGGGTTCAGCGGACGGCGAAAGGGCAACCGCACCGTCAGTGATCCGGGCGCCAGTGATCCGGGCGCCAGTGATCCGGAGGTGTGGGGTCCGGATGTGGCAGCAATCCCGCGATCGCGGACCCGGCGGCGCAGCTCGGTCGGCGTCGTGGCGAACACCTGCGCGATGACGGTATTGAACGCGCGGATGCTGTCGAAACCCGCTGACGAGCTGACCTGAGCCATCGTCAGGTCGCTGCCCTCGATCATCAGCCGCGCGGTCTGCGCCCGCTGTGCGCGGGCGATCGCCAGCGGCCCGGCGCCTAGTTCGGCCTGCAGGGCCCGCTGCACCTGGCGCACGCTGTAGCCCAGCCGCGCGGCCAGTCCAGGCACCCCGTCGCGATCCACCACGCCGTCGGCGATCAGCCGCATCGCCCGGGCGACAAGATCGGCGCGGTGATTCCACTCGGGCGATCCGGGGCTCGCGTCCGGCCGGCAGCGTTTGCAGGCACGAAATCCGGCCAGCTGAGCCGCGGCCGCGCTCGGGTGAAAGCTCATGTTGACCGGCTTCGGGGTCATCGCCGGGCAGGACGGGCGGCAATAGATTCCGGTGCTGCGTACCCCGACGAAGAACCAGCCGTCAAAGCGCGGGTCCCTGGCCCGGGCCGCGCGTAGGCAGGCGTCCGTCTCGGTGTGCACGCTTAACTCTCGCCGCCGGTCTCGCGCGCTGTCTAGCCGAAATACGACATCGCAGACGTCCGAGGGGGTGGCTGCTATTGCGACCAGTTGCTCGGACGTCCGGGGGAGGGAGCTGGGCGGTGGGGCGGGACGTCCGAAGGGGTGGCTGCTATTGCGACCAGTTACTCGGACGTCCGGGGTGGGAGCGGGGCGGTGGGCGGGACGTCCGAGGGGGAGGCTGCTATTGCGACCAGTTATTCGGAAGTCCGGGGGCAGCAGTGGCGCTACTCGGACGTCCGGGGCAGCAGTGGCGCGCGCACCCGATCTCAGTTGGGCAGCAGGACCTCCACGCTCACGCCGCTGCCGGCGCACTCCTCGCGGAGGGCATCGGCGAAGGATTGGGTGAACGAGCGGGCGGCGGCGTGCACGGCCTGGTGAGCGTGCGCCGTCGTCGGAGCGTTCGAGGACGCCAGGAGCAGGCGCCCACACCCGCGCGTGAGCATCTGCGGCAGGAACAGCCCCGTCAGGTGCACGGTGGCGCGCACGTCGAGGTCGACGAGTTGCAGGACGTGGTCGAGTTCCTGCTCGGCGAAGGCCCCACCCAGCCCGACGCCGGTGTTGAGTACAAGGACCTGCAATGGCCGGCCGACGCTGGTGACGGCGGCGTGCAGGGCCTCGACGCCGGCCGCGGTGGCCAGGTCCACGAGGATCTCCTCCACTGCGGCGCCGCGCTCGCGCCCCCCCGCCCCCACCGGCGCAAGGTCGCCCTCGGCTGCGGTGAGCACCAGGTCAAAACCTTCGTCGGCAAGGTGGAGAGCGACGTCGTAGCCGATCCCGTGCGCTGCGGCCGTCACCAAGGCGAGCGGGCGGTCGGTGCGCTGCGCATGAGCCGGATCGAGAGCGGCCGCGACGTCCACCAGCGGCGCCGCCAGGAGCAGCTGATCGTCAGGGTGGGTGGGCGGCTGATCAGGGGCGATCATGGATTCGGTCATCGCTGCATCTCCTCACGTGCGGCCACCGCGTTCGCGGGGACGGTGCGGGTGTGCACCTGGACGCCTTCGGTGATCTCGCCGCCGGCGATCTCGGCAGCAGATCGGCAGCAGCGCACCCACATGTTCAGCTGGATCTCCTTGGCGATCCGCAGGTGCGTGAACAGCATGTTCAGCAACGCGGTCGCGGGCCGGGCCCAGGCCTCGACGCAGAACTCGAGTCCGTCCCGCGTGCGTGTCGCCGAGAACTCGATCTGACCGGCCTCCAGATGCCCGTCGAGGGTGGCGAATCGCAACGAGGTCGGGGTGCGTTGCAGGACCCGGATCGGCCCGTCCCACGGCCCTGGCATCTTGATGACGGCCCGGTCGCCACGCCGCAGGCCGGGCGCGGGTCGGCGCTTGCGGGTGAAGCGCAAGGTTGCTGTCTCCGAGGGCAGCATCCGGTTGAAATCGTCGGCCACGATCTCCATCAGCTCAACGGGGGTCAGAATCGCATCGCGAATCCGCACGCTGAAGCGGCGGTGGTACAACGGACCCACCCCGGTCTGCAACGGCTGGTCGTCCCCGGTGAGCTGGGGCAGCGCGGGAGGCAGGTCGCGCGCGTCGCCAGGTTCATCGACGCGGAAGACGGGAAGGGTCTGCCACAGGTAGCGCCAGGTGACCAGCGCGATCCCGGGTGGCCAGCGAATGGCTGCTTTGACAATGTTCACGAGGAGGAACTGCCCAGGATGGAGGTGTCGATGCTCACCCGTGTCGGATTGCGCCCGGCCCATCTGCACGCCGCCTCGCTTGCGACCCTCGCGGCGGCGCTGGGCTTGTGGGCCCGGGCTAAGGCGGTGGATCAGCACGAACGCGGAAATGCCGAGCGCGGCGCGATCTTCGTCGGGCTGTGGCCGGCGATGCTCTGGCGCCTCGGCGACTCCCTGACGGAGCGCTGATGCGCCGCACTGCGCTGCTGGGCAACGAGGACGCCGCGGCCGCGCTGGCGGAGTTGCGCGCTCTGGGGATCAACTACGACGTGGCGGAGGTGCGCGAGCCGCGTTGGAACTTCGACAAGCACGTCGCGCACGTCGGCCAGGAGGAACCCGGGCCGCCGCACCCGGACGGGATCTACCACCGTGCCGCGCGCGCCGTGCACGACTACGAGTTCACCCCGCCGGAGCTGATCCGAGCGGTCTACGACGTGACCGAGCCGCTACTCGGGCGCAACGTCATGCTCGAGGGCCGCTTCTACGGGCTGCGCTTCCAGCTCGGCGTACGGGTGACCGAGGTGGTCGAATTCGCCGACGACGCCGAGACCCGCTCCGGTTGGGCGTATGAGACCTTGGAGCACCATCTTGAGCGGGGCAAGGTGCTCTACGAGGTGGTGAAGGACCACGACAGTGGCCGGGTGCAGTTCCTGGCAACGGTGTACTCCGAGGGCTCCCCGGCCATGCCGCCGATTCTCAAACTCGGGTGGGCGGTGTTCGGGCGGCGCACGCAACTGCAGTTCTACAAACGCATCGGCGAGCAGCTGCGCATGATCGCGCTGGCCGAGGGCCCCCCGCCCCCGCAGCGACGCCGGGGCAACCTTGTGCTGGTGCCCTCGGGCGCGAAACCGTCACTGTTCGACAAGCTCGCCGCCATCCGCTCCCGCCATCCCGCGGATCGCTGAGCGCGCATCGATTGGGACTGCGGCGACGGGGTAGGGCCATCGCATGAATGCGTCCGGTCCCACCTGGCTTTTTCCAGCGATCGTCGTGCTCGCGGTGCTCGCGATGATCGTGATCCTGGCCACGACGAATCTGCGCAAGCGGGAGCGCCCCCGCAAGGGCGTGCCGGGCCCCAAGGCCCCGCACGATCCCCGCGGTGGACCCGACGTCGACGGCAACGCCGTGACGCCTGCTCATCACGAACGCTCCGGCGAGACGAGCGGAGGCTGACATGAGTTCACCCCTGGAGCCGTCGCCGGTCCCGCCGGTCCCGGAGCCGTCGCCGGTGCCGCCGATCCCGGACCCGTCGCCGGTGCCTCCCGGTCCCAGTCCGCAGCCACCGGCCCCAACGCCGCCGGTACCCGGGCCGTGGACCCGCCCGCGCCGGCGCCGGTTCCGCCGCAGCGGACCTGCCCCTGACTGCGTCGCCCTTGCGCTCGGCACTGCGCGGACGTCCGAGGAAGTGGCGGCAATAGCGACCAGAGCTTCGGACGTCCGGGTAACCGCCCCTACCCCGCGCCCCCCCGCGCATGCCGAGAGGTGGCACGATCGCTGACCTCATGCAGACTCCGCGGTCCTCCACCCTGCGGTCACGACTGCGCCTGGTATTCGCCGTGGCCGGGGTAGTGGTCGTGCTGGGGGGGTTTGGTGCGGTGAGTCTGCTGATCGCGCTGGACCGAGACGCGGATCGGCTCACGGACACCATCTCCCCGGCCCGAATCGCCGCGACGGCGCTCGGCGCCGCTTACGTCGACCAGGAGTCGGGTCTGCGCGGGTTCGTGCTGACCGCACAGCCGCAGTTCTTGGAGCCGTACAGCGCAGGCCGGTCACGGGAACTCGAGAACGCCGCTGTGGTGCTCGACCTGCTCGGTGACGAGCCGGCGGTGATGGCGGCGCTGGCGTCCTCCGACGCGGCCATGACCCGCTGGCGCACCAGCTACGCCGAACCGGCGATCATCGCCATTACCGAGTCCGGCGTCGAGGTCGCTATCGACGATGCCGCGGGCAAGCGACTGTTCGACGAGGTGCGCCTGCAGGTCAAGGGGCTGACCGATGCGATCGCCGCCGAGCGCGAGCAGGCGCGCAGTACGCTCAAGAGCGCCACCAACCGGCTGTACGTCGCCATCGCAGGTGCGCTGATCGCCGGCATCGCCGCGGCGCTGGCGATCATGGCGGCGCTGCGCACCTCGGTGATGCGCCCGCTGGAGCGCCTCGGTGCCGAGACGCGCCTGGTGGCGGCCGGGGACATCCGGCGCCGCGTCACCGCACTCGGCCCGGCCGAGATCACCGCCCTGGGCGCCGACGTCGAGGACATGCGCGCCCGGATCGTGGCGCTGTTGGAACAGGCCGAGGCCCGGGCCGAGGAGCTGCGCGCGCAGGCCGAGGAGCTCGCCGCCCGCGAAGCCGACCTCGTGCGTTCCAACGACGAGCTCGAGCAGTTCGCCTACGTCGCCTCCCACGACCTGCAAGAGCCGCTGCGCAAAGTCGCCAGTTTCTGCCAGATGCTGCAGCGCCGCTACTCCGGCCAGCTCGACGAGCAGGCCGAGGTGTACATCGGCTTCGCCGTCGACGGCGCAAAGCGGATGCAGGTGCTGATCAACGATCTGCTGATCTTTTCCCGGGTGGGGCGCACCTCCGAAGGCATGAGCGAGGTCGACGTTGGCGAATTGGCAGCCGAGGTCGTGGATGCCGTCGCCGAGACCTGCGCCGAGACCGGCGCGGTGATCGAGGTCGGCGCCCTTCCGAGCGTGCACGGTGACCCCACCCTGCTGAGGCAGCTGCTGTCGAACCTGGTGGGCAACGCGCTGAAGTTCCGGGCCACGGACCGGGCGGCGCGCATCGAACTGGACGCCGAACCCGAGGGCGAGCTCTGGCACTTTCGCTGCGCGGACAACGGCATCGGCATCGATCCCGAGTACGCCGAACGGGTGTTCGTGATCTTTCAGCGCCTGCACACCAAGGATCAGTACGCCGGCACCGGGATCGGGCTGGCGTTGTGTAAGAAGATGGTGGAGTACCACGGCGGCACGATCTGGATCGACGTCGATCGCACCGACGGCACCACTGTGCACTGGACCCTGCCTGCGATTTCGGCAGCCGGACACTCCCCCGAACCCAAGGACGTGCCGACATGATCGCCAAGGTCATCGAGATCCTGCTGGTCGAGGACGATCCGGGCGATGTCCTGCTCACCCAGGAGGCGCTCAAGGACAACCGGGTCGCGAACAACCTCACTGTCGTCAGTGACGGGGTGCAGGCGATGGCGTACCTACGCAAGGAGGGCATCCACGCGCAGGCCTCGACGCCGGATCTGGTGCTGCTGGACCTGAACCTGCCGCGCAAGGACGGCCGCGAGGTGCTCGCCGAGATCAAGGCCGATGAGAATCTGCACCACCTGCCGGTCGTGGTCCTGACCACCTCCGGCGCCCAGGACGACGTGATGGGCAGTTACCGCCTGCACGCCAGCGCGTACGTCACCAAGCCCGTCGACCTGGATCAGTTCATTGACGTGGTGCGTCAGATTGACCACTTCTTCGTCGCGATCGTCACCCTGCCCCGGCCCTGAACCGGCGCGGCCCCGCTCGCTAGCGTTGACTTTCGCGTTACTCCGACGGTGAGAGGGGAGCCCGTGCCGGACAGCATCGATCGGCTGGGCTCTGCCCTGCGAGTCCTGCTCATCGAGGACGACGACGGCGACGCGCTGCTGGTCCGGGAGTTTCTGCGCGAGACGGCGCCGGGCGTCGAGCTGCTCTGGGCGCAGAGCATTGCGGCAGGCCGCGAACTGCTCCCGGCCGACATCGGCTGCGTCCTGCTGGACCTCGGCCTACCCGATGCGGTCGGTTTCAGTGGGCTGGACGCCGTGCTGGCGAGCGCTCCCTCGGCGGCGGTGATCGTGCTGACCGGGCTGGTCGACGACGAGCGCGGCCTGGCAGCCGTCGGACGCGGCGCCCAGGAGTATCTGCAGAAGGGCCAGCTTAACCCGCACATGCTCGCCCGCACGATCCGCTACGCCGTCGAACGCAAGCGCACCCAGGACGCCACGCGCGGGCTGAGCGCCCGGGCCGAGGCGCTCGCCGACCTGGACAGGGCCAAGAGCGAGTTCTTCGCCGACATCAGCCACGAGCTACGCACGCCGCTGACGCTGATCAGCGCCCCGCTCGCCGATCTGTTCGCCGAGGATGCAGATGAGCTGACCCCGAATCAGCGCAGGGCGGTGGAGCTGGCAGCGAGGCACACGGAACGCCTGGCCACGCTGGTCGACTCGATGCTGAACTTTGCGGCCTTGACCGCCGGTGGGGCGAGTCCCGAACGGGCCGCCGTCGACCTCGCCAGCGCCACGTCGGCGCTGGTGACGAACTTCGCACCGGCAGTGGAACGGGCGGGTCTGCGCCTGGAGACCGCGATCGAGGCCTTGTCCGCTCCGGCCTTCGTGGACCCACAGATGTGGGAACGGGTGGTACTTCACCTGCTCAGCAACGCCGTCAAGTACACCTTGGAGGGCGATGTCCGCGTCGCCTTGAGCGAGCGTGATGGCGCGGTGGAACTGCGCGTCGAGGACACCGGGGTAGGTATCGACGAGGCGGATCTGCCCTGCCTGTTTGCGCCGTTCTCGCGGCTGAGGGCAAGCGGCGGGCGTACCCGGGAGGGGGCCGGCCTCGGCCTGGCGATCGTCGCCGAGACCGTCAAACTTTTCGGCGGCTCGGTCGCGGCGACCTCGATCGTGGGCAAGGGATCGATTTTCACCGTCCGGCTGCCGCTGCTCGCGGAACCCGCGGCGCTCGGGCGCGCCGCGCCCACCACCTCCCTGCAGGCCGGCGAGAGCGCCCGGCGCGAGGTCGAGTCCTGGGACGAGGAGTCCACGGCGGTGCAAAGCCCCGGCCAGGGGCGGGCGCGGGTGCTCATCGCCGAGGACAACGCCGACATGCGGATGTACCTGTGTGATGTGCTCGGCGGCGAGTTCGACGTCGAAGCGGTCGCCGACGGCGAGGCCGCCCTGTTCGCAGCGCGCCGCGTTGCTCCGGATCTGCTGCTCTCGGATGTGATGATGCCGGGCCTGGACGGCTTCGCTTTGCTTGCCGAGATCCGCAACGACCCCGACCTGCGTACCCTGCCGGTGATCCTGCTCTCCGCCCGGGCCGGGCAGGAGTCCTCAGTCGAGGGCCTGGCGGCCGGCGCCGACGATTACATCGCCAAACCGTTCTCCAGCATCGACCTGCTCGCCCGAGTGCAGGCCAACCTGGAGCGCGCCGGTGAGCGCACCCGGGACCTGGCCTGGCGCAACGCGATGCTCTCTTCGTTGAGCGATGGGGTCATGATCGCCGACGCCGACGGAACGATCCTGGACATGAACGCCGCGTTCGAACAGATCACCGGTTACGGCCGCGCGGGCCTGCCTTACGCGATCCCCCATCCGTGGTGGCCCGACCCGAAGGAGTACCCCGTCGAGCGGATGATGCTCGATGCGGCCACGACCGCCATCTTCGCCGCCGGCGGGGGTGAGTTCGAGACCCTGTTCGTGCACCGCGTCGGGCGTGCGATCTGGGTGGCCGGTGCGGTCGCGGTGGTGGAGAACCCGAACGGGCCGACCCTGATGACCGCCACGGTCCGCGATGTCACCCGCGAGCGCAGTCGGCGCGAACGCACGGACGCCGCATCCCAACTGTCCTCACAGCTCGTGGCGCACATCGACCTGTACGAGGTGCAGGCCGCCGCGATCCATGGGTTCAGCGAGGTGTTCGGCGGCGAGGCCGTGCTGTTCGAGGACCCCGGGGCCGGCGTTGTCCCGGCGCTCGTCGTCACCCGGAGCGGAAGTGTGCCCGCTGCCGAACTACCGGCCGGGGTGCTCGCGAATATCGAGGCGGCTCGCCGTCGCGGTGATGCCCATGACGGGCTCGAGCCCGGTCTGCTCGTGCTGGCCCGCGCGATGGAGCTGCGCTGCGTGCTGTGGGTGGCCTTCCCGGCGCCGCGCCGCATCAGCAGTGACGAGCACGTCCTGGCCGCCATGCTGGGCGACATGCTCGCCACCGCCATGGACCGCGCCATCCGGGAGAGCACGCACGTCCATATGGAGGAGAACCTGCGCCATGCCCTGGACGGCCAACGCGCCGTGGCGCAGGCCGTCGGCATCCTGATCGAGCGGTACCGCCTGACGCACCAGGGCGCGTTCGACCGCCTACGCGAGGCGTCCAATCGGCGCAACGTCAAGATGCGCCTGCTCGCGGAGCGGCTGGTGGAGACCGGCGAAGAACCTTGACCCTTCAGCTTCGACGGTTATGCTCCGCGGGCACCCGGCCACCAGGCCAGGTGCACGCCTCCCACCCCGGGGCGTCGATTCACTGAGCGGATGACATGCCCGACGGCGCCCAAGCCCCCGGCCCCGCGCGGCTCCCGGCGAGTCACGCCTGGCTGGTGTCCAAGCTGGCCGGCGCCGGTGAGATGGGCCCATTGCTCCTCCGCCACGACTGGAGCGCCGGCCCGCTCGGGCCGATCGAGAACTGGTCCATCACCCTGCGGCTCGCGGTCGCGCACTGCGTGGTGTCCCGCCACCCCATGCTGCTGTGGTGGGGCCCGGACCTGGTGACCATCTACAACGACGGCTACCGGCCGCTGCTCGGGGGAAAGCACCCGGGCGCCGTGGGCATGACCGGTGCCCAGATGTGGCCGGAGATCTGGGACCAGCTCGAGCCGATGCTCACCGCGATGTTCGCCGGGGGCGAGGCCACGTGGTACTCCAACCAGCAGCTGTTCCTGGAGCGGCACGGGTACTCCGAGGAGACCTACTTCACCTACTCCAACTCCCCGCTGTTCGCCAGCACCGGGGCCGTGGCCGGGATCATCTCGGCCACCGTCGAGACCACCGCCGCCGTGCTCAGCGCCCGGCGCATGCGCACGATCGCGGAGCTGATCGCGGGGCTGCGGGTCGCTGAGAATGCTGGGCAGGTCCTCACCGACGCGGCCGAGCGCCTCGCCGGCAACGACGCCGACCTCGCCGGTGTCCGGGTGTGGACCGTGGGGGGGCGCCAAGCGCCGGCGCAGCTAGCCGCCGCGGGGCACACCACCCTCACCTTGAGCGCCGAACAGCTCGCCTCGGTGGCCGCGGGTGCCCGGGGTCAGCGCCTGCGCACCGCCGAGGAGGGCGCGGTGTACGCGATGCCGATCCGCGTCGACGGGGACGCCGAGGCCCAAGCGGTGCTGGCGGCAGCGCTGAGCCCCCGGCTGCCCTTCGATGCGCACTACCGCCAGTTCCTCGACGCTGTCGCGGACCATGTCGCGACCGCCGTCGGCGCTGCCGGGCGGGCCGCGGCCGAGCGAGCCCGCGCAGCCACCCTGGCGGAGGTGGACGCGGCCAAGACGGTGTTCTTCTCGGAGATCTCCCATGAACTGCGCACCCCGCTCACGCTGATCGCCGCCCCGATCGCCGACCTGCTCGCGCGGCGCCGCGGGCCGATCAACTCGGGCCAGGAAGAGTTCCTGCAGATCGCGGCACGCAACGCGGGCCGGCTCACCGAACTGGTGCGCGGCATGCTGGACTTCGCCCGGATCGAGGCCGGGCGCCTGAGCCCGGACGTCGTCGCCGTCGACCTGCCCGCCCTCACCAGCGCGCTGGCCGCGAGCTTTTCCCCCGCCATCGCCGCGGCGGGGCTCAGCTTTGACATCGAGGTGAACCGCCTGCCCCGCCCGGTGCTGCTCGACCCCGACATGTGGGACCGGATCGTGCTCAACCTGCTCTCGAACGCCCTGAAATACACCCTGACCGGGAGGATCACGCTGCGTCTGCGCGATGGTGGCGGCGCGGTCGAACTGAGCGTGGCCGACACCGGGGTGGGGATCGCGGAGCAGGATCTGCCGCGGCTCTTCGAGCGCTTCTACCGGGCGCGGACCGGCGGGCGGTCGGTCGAGGGCAGCGGGATCGGCCTCGCTCTGGTGTGGGAGCTGGCCCGCCTGCACTCAGGTGAGG
>JBQTII010000055.1:0-35637 GCA_052388275.1 Sporichthyaceae bacterium
GTGGTTGTCCTTGATCACCAGTTCCCGGCGCCGTTTCGCGGCCTCGTCATGATCCAAGGAACCGTCGGGGTCGATGCAGTAGGAGATCCGCTTGGCGAGCTTGCGCAGGTTCGATGAATCCAACACCGGGCCTGGGTGAGTAGGAACGCTTCCGCCCATTCGCTGTCCTCGACCGCGGTGTCCCTCGGCAGGGCCGTGACAGTTTCCGCGACCGCCCGCGCCTGCTCCACCGACACCTCACCCGCCGCCAACGCGGCGCGGGTGTCCGGGAACCGGGTATGCAGCCCCTCCGCCAGGGCGCACGTCGACCTGGCCGCACCCGGTGACATCCGCAGCAGGGTCGACAGGAACGCTGGGTCCGAGGTCGCGGCGTTACTCGCGGCCATCCCCCGCGCCTGGACCTCCCGGACCAGCGACAGCTGCAACGCCGCAAGCTTCGAGCCGAGCACGTGGGTGCGGCGCAGCAGGTCCAGCACATCCGGCTCGGACTGCCGCCACGCCTGTTCCCCGAGGAGTTTCAGCGCATCATCGACCGCAACCTCCAGGCCGACGAAGGCCTCCAGTTCCGGGGTGATCACGCTGTCCGCCATACCCGGGATTCTACCCGAGATCACCGACATTTGTACTGGTCAGGCCCTGTTTTCGCCGCCTCATTGACCCCACCGGTACCTAATTTCTGAGGCTACATCAGGCGAGGTATAGAGGGCACATCGGAACCCGTCCTTCCCGCCCCGAGTCGAGGCCTTCCGAACGGTCCTTCCCCAGCCGATACGCGCCCGCATCTGAGGGTTGCGGGCAGTGTTGACCCGGTGTCCTTGGTCGTGGAGGGAGAACACGACCGCGTAAACTTGACCGTGCCGGCGGGGTGTTCCTGCCCCGCCCCGCTTCTCGCCGGGCGGTCGTGTTCTTCGGGACCCTCCACGCCCAAGGTGGGTCAAGACTGCCGCCCCCGACCACGACACGCGCCCGCACCCGCACCCCGAACAGTGCCCCACACCAACCGGGCCCCGCCAGTACGTGCGGTAAGTGGGTGGCTGCGGCCAAAAGCGGGCTGTCGCGGCGCTTCCGGTCCTCGGCGCCCGGGGGGGCGCCTGCGGGCCGGGTCACCTTGCCACCGAAGAGTGCGGGTTGCTCGCCGTGGGTGGCAAGCGGACGGTGGTGCAGGTCACTGGGAGCGTCACCCGTCGAAAGTTGTACCGGCTGGTGGTGCGGTCGGCACGGATCCGGCTGGGGTGCAGGTCGGTACGGATCCGGCTGGTGCGCAGGTCGGTACGGCCATGACCGGTGGGCGAGGTGCCGGCGGGTGGCGCGGGCCGACGGCGACCTCGAACTGTTGAGGCTAGAGCGGCTTGCGCCCGGCCGCGACGAAGATCGGGAAGAAGCCGCGCGGGCGCTGCGTCAGCGCGTCGAAGTCCTCGTAATCCCGTTGCCAGCGCGCGAGATCGCCCTGGTCGGCGAATCCGCCGGTGAGCAGGGCCTGCCGAGCGGCCCACGCGGGTGAGCGCCAGCCCGGCTCGAGGTCCTGAACCACGAGGTATCCGGTGTCGATGACGATGTCCAGGTCCGCGCCGCGCAGCAGCTCCGTCAGCCGCAGACCGGTGAGGGCGTCGTTGCCTCGTGCCGCATGCCAGGCGCGATAGCGCTCCCACATCTCGAGCTGGACCCCGAGGTCGGGACGGAAGCGGATGGTGGTGGCCTCGATGTCGGCCAGGTACACCACGCCACCGGGGCGCACGAGCTCGGCAGCGTGGTCGACGATCGTCTGCTCGGTCGGCCCGTTGTGGGCCAGCACATGGCGCAGCACCGCGACGTCCATCGAGGCGGGCGCGATGCCGGAGGCCGCGACGTCGGCGATCACCTCGACGCTCGCGTTGGCCGCTCCCACCCCGGCGAGCAGCGAGCGTGCGACCTCGATCGCCGGGGCGTCGCCGTCCACGCCGTGCACCCAGCCCTGCGGGCCCACCACCTGCGCCATCGCCATCAAGGCGGCGCCCGGGCCGCAGCCGAGATCTGCCACCCGCGCCCCGGGCACGATCCCGGCCCGCGTCCACAGCTCGGCCTCCTGCTCGCGGGCGACCTGGGCCATCCGGCGGTAGCGGTGGATCTCGGCCTCACTCATGCGCAGCGCGTACTCGGTCACGGCTCCTCCACTACGCCGACGGGCATCAGATCGAGCTCGCAGCCAATCGTTGCCGGGGCATCGTGGTCAACCCCGCGGCGCCCACCCACACGGGCCTGTCCGAATCGCCGGGTAGGTCCGGGCTCGCACCGCCTTGGGGATCAGCCGAACGGACAGTTCCACGACTGCGCTCGCCCGGGGCGAATCCGCGCTCCTGGGCCTTGCGTCTGATCGCCATCGGTCGCCTTGGCCGGTGAGCCAGAGGGGTGCAGCGATGTCGGAGTACGAGTACGGCGCGGATTCGCCCTACGAGGACCTCTCCGCGGTGGAGCCGGCGGAGTCCACGGACCCGTCCTGGAGCCGTTCGCGCCTATCCGAGGAGACCGACGCCTCCCGCGAGCTGCGGGCTGCCCGCCTGGTCTACGCCGGGGTGCGCGACGCCGAGCGGGTGGCCGCCGTCATCTACGGCTCGATTTTTCGGCGCATCACCGTCTACGTCCTGGGCCTGACCGATGATCTGCAGTGGGTCTCGGCGGTCGAGGCGATGTGGAACGCCGGTGTCGTGGTCGTGCTGGAGGACATCAAACCCACCGAGTTCGACCCCAGCCCCACCGCGGAGCTGCCCACCGACGCCGAGATCCGCGCCGCGGACCTGCTCGTGCTGGTCGGGCGCTACGAGAACGACGCCCGCGCCCTGGCCCAGGCGGCGCGCTGCAACACCCCGGCCGTGCCGCTGCGCGCCCTCGTGCAGAGCTGACCCCGCGCCGCACCACAACCCTCGTAGCGTCCTTCGGACGCAAGGGTCTACAGCGAGCGGGTGAGGCCGCCGTCGACGGGCAGCATCACGCCGGTGAGGTAGGACGCGGCGGGGCTGAGCAGGAAGGCCGCCACGCGCCCGAACTCTGCGGGCTCGCCGTAACGGCGCAGCGGGATGCTCGCGCTGTGCCGGTTGCGCGAGGCCTCGGCGTCCCCGGTCAGGCCGTCGAGCTCGCGGATGCGATCGGTCGCCAGCCGCCCCGGCAGCAGGGCGTTGACGCGCACCCCGCGCGGGCCGAGCTCGTCGGCGAGGGTCTTGGCCACCATCCCCAGCCCGGGCCGCAGGCCATTGGAGATGGCGAGGCCTGTGACCGGCGCGCGCACCGAGGTGGAGAGCACCAGCACGATCGACCCGCCCTCACCGAGGGCGTTGGCCACCGCCCTCGCCGCGCGCACCGTGCCCAGAAAGACCGTCTCGAAACCGGCTCGCCACATCTCGTCGGTGGTGTCCATCGCCGAACCCGCGGGCGGACCACCGACGCTGATCAGGGCCCCATCGAGGCGCCCGAAGCGCCCGTGCGCGGCGGCGACCAGACGTTCCGCGGCCCCCGGGGTGGCCATGTCCTCGGCCAGCCCGACGGCGTTGCCGGGCCCCAGCTCGGCGGCGGCCGCCGCTACGTCGGCTTCGGTGCGGGCGCTCAACACGACCTTGGCGCCCTCGTCGACCAACGCGGCAGCGCCGGCGTTGCCGAGCCCGCGGCTGGCTCCGGTGATCAGGTAGACCCGTCCGGCGAGTCCGAGATCCATATGTGCATCTTGCCCCAGCATGATCACCGGGTGTAGGTGCGCAGGGCCGAGCGGGTGACTGATCGCTAACGCACCGTCAGGTGCCGACGCGCTCGGGTCGGCTGCGGGCCGCGTTTCGCTCGGCAGCCTCGCGGCGGGCGAGCGCCGCGGCGCCGATCGGCCCGATCGCGGCAAAGACGTACCACTGCCAGCCGTAGGAGCGATGCAGCAGCTCACTGTGGGAATCAGGCAGCTCAAGCGGACTGGGCACAGCGTTTCCCTGGACGACCGCAGGCGCTGGATCCTGTTCGCGCAGCTGCAGGTAGCCGCCGAACACCTGGTAGGGCAGCGCGCTGCCCAGGCGGGCGACGTCGATCCGGGCAACCTGCCCGGCCGGCAGATCGGCGGCGTTGGGAGGACCTGGCTGGCTCGGCCGCAGGACACCCCTCACCCGAACCTCACCAGCGGGGGTGGCCGGGACCTGTGGCGACCCGCCGGCAGCGGGGGCGGCCACGAAGCCACGATTGACCAGCACCGCCGGGCCCTCGGCGCTCACCAAGGGGGTGAGCAGGTTAAATCCGGCCTGCCCCTGCTGCGCCCGGTTGCGGACGAAGACCTCTCGCGCCGTGTCGTAGGTGCCCACTGCGCTCACCGCGCGATAGTCGTCCGCCGCGTCGACCTCCCCGCCGAGCGTGCTCAACTCGGCGATGGGCAGCGGCGAAGCCGAGCTGTTCCCGAAGATCCGGTCGTTACGGGCAACGGTGGAATCCAGGCGTCCGAACTGCCAGTTCGCCAGGGCGATGCACCCCGGTACCGACAGCGCCGCGAGGACCAGCAACGCGATCCAGCGCGGGGTGAGCAGGAACCGATACATCCCGCCCACGGTAGTCACCGCCCGCACACCCCTCCGTCGGTGGGAGTGCCGAGCGCAACAGGCTCGAGCTGAGAAATTACTAGTTCATCGCAAACACAGGCCATTAGTAACTAGATTACTTGCAAATGCACGACAATCTATCCGATTTGGGGTGCAGGACTCGATATAGGTGCTGGTCAGGGCCACCATGAGGTGCCCCGATTTGTGACCGCGCGTAGGGCCTGGCGCGTACCCTGAGGGATCCGTCGAGACACCGAGGAGCGCCCCGTGATCCTGAGCGACACGTTCGGTCGTGTGGCCACCGATCTGCGGGTCTCGCTGACCGACAAGTGCAACCTGCGGTGTACCTACTGCATGCCGGCCGAGGGCCTGGACTGGCTGCCCAACGACAAGCTGCTCAGTGATGATGAGATCGTGCGCCTGGTCGGTGTCGCGGTCACGCTCCTCGGCGTCGAGGAGGTGCGCTTCACCGGCGGTGAGCCCCTGGTGCGCCGCGGCATTGTGGACATCATCGCCAAATGTGCCCAGTTCACCCCGCGTCCGAAGATGTCGGTCACGACCAATGGGCTGGGCCTGGCGAAGATCGCGCACTCTCTCGCCGAGGCCGGTCTGGACCGGGTCAATATCTCCCTGGACACCATGGACGCCAAGGTCTTCGCCGACCTCACCAGGCGCGACCGCCACCACGACGTCCTGGACGGCATGGCCGCCGCGGCCGCGGCGGGCCTGCTCCCGGTGAAGGTGAACGCCGTGCTGATGCGCGGGGTCAACGACGCCGACCCCGAGCGAATCTTGGGCTACTGCCTGGAGAAGGGCTACGAACTGCGCTTCATCGAGCAGATGCCGCTCGATGCCCAGCACGGCTGGGACCGCGCGGACATGATCACTGCGGACGAGATCCTGACCAAGCTCTGCGCGCACTACACGCTGACGCCAGAACCCTCCAGCATTCGCGGCAGCGCGCCGGCGGAGCGCTGGTACGTCGACGGCGGCCCGGCCACCGTGGGCATCATCGCGAGTGTCACCCGCCCGTTCTGTGGGGACTGCGACCGGGTCCGGCTCACCGCCGACGGCCAGGTGCGCAACTGCTTGTTCGCCCGCGAGGAGTCCGACCTGCGCCTGGCGATGCGGGCTGGGGCGAGTGACGCCGAACTGGCGCAGCGCTGGCAGATCGCGATGCACGGCAAGAAGGCCGGGCACGGCATCGACGACCCGAGCTTCCTGCAGCCAGACCGCCCGATGTCCGCCATCGGCGGGTAGGGCGTGTCTCCCAACCTCAGGTGAACGCGGTGGGCGTCGATCCGCGCCGCCTATCGGGATTGGGCGACATGCCCTAGGGCGCGGCTGGGAGACGCGCTCGTTGGGCACGTCGTCCGCCGTGGTCGCAGGACCCGGGAAAGGGGCGATGCCGGGAAGCCACGGGGGGAGCTGCCCGGCATCGCGTCCAAGACCCCAGGGGAAGATCTCGGCCAGGGGATGACATGAATATTACACGCGTTCAATCGGGCGGGTGGGTGCTTCCCTGGATCTACACCGGGCATCACTCAGGGGTGATCCTGCCCCCGCAGTGGGGGCAACTGGCTGCGCAGCGGGAGTTCGATCGGCGCCGGAGCGGCCTCGCGGCTGGGTTCGCGGCCGCCATTGGCCACGACCACCGCGACGTAGGGCAGGACCACGGCCCCGGCGAACAGGATCCAGCGCAGGGGGCCCTCGGTGATGATCGCCCCGAGGAAACAGGCCGTGCGCACACCCATGGAGATCGCGTAGCGCCGCGTGCGCGCACGGACGTCCTCGGTCAGCGAGGTCCGTGCACCGGTGATCGAGAAGACCTGTGGTGTGGTCCTTCTGCGCATCGGCCACCTCGCCCGCCCAGGCCCCTGGGGAAAGGCCGGTACCCCACGGTACGTCGAGGGCCGGCGGTCCCGGCGTCCGGGTGCTCGGGAGTTCGGGGGAAGATGCTCCCCACATGGCGCAGCCCCGCACCGTCGCACCCGAGGAGTACCGATGAGCGAGCGCACCTACCGAGTCACCGAGATGGTCGGGACGTCGTCGGACAGCATCGAGGCGGCCATCAAGGTCGGGATCACCCGCGCGACCGCAACGCTGCGCCACGTCGACTGGTTCGAGGTCACCGAGATCCGTGGCTACATCCGCGACGGCAAGGTCGACTCCTACCAGGTCGGTATCAAGCTCGGTTTCCGCCTCGAAGACGCTTGAGGGCGCGCAGGTCCGCGCGGCGGTTCCGGCACCTCGGTCGATGACGTCTTCCGGTTCTGCGCGACTGCGCGAGCGCCCGGGAGTTCTGCTCGCCGTTCTGGTGTACATGAGCCTGTCGACGGCGATCATCTCCTCGCTCGGCATCCTGCTGATCCCGACCCTGGCCACCGATCACCACGTGTCGCTGTCGGCGGCCCAGTGGATCCTCACCGTCAATCTGCTGGTGGGAGCGGTGTCCACCCCGGTCCTTGGCCGGCTCGGCGACGGGGCGCATACGCGTCGGGTGCTGCAGCTGACCCTCGGCTGTATCGGCGTGGGCTCGCTGCTGGCGGCCACCGCCACCACCTTCACCCAGCTGCTGATCGGCCGGGCTTTGCAGGGGGTGGCCTACGGCGTCATTCCGGTGGCCATGGCCCTGGTGCGGGTGCAGCTGCCGGCCGAGCGTGTGCGGCCCACCGTTGCGATCCTGGCCGTCACCTCGGCCAGCGGGATCGGCCTGGGGTACCCGCTGACCGGCGCGATCGCGCAGTACGCCCACTATCGCCTGGCCTTCTACCTGGCGATGGCGTTCAGCGTCACCGCCGTCATCGCGATCTCGTTGGTGATTCCACGCCCCCCCGCGCGGACGGTGTCTCGGCCGGCCCGCTTCGACGTTGCGGGGGCGCTGTTGCTGACCGCTGCCTCGGCAACAGGTCTGTTGGCGCTGTCCGAGAGCGAGCGCTGGGGCTGGAGTTCACCGGCCATCGTTGGCCTGCTCGCCGCCGCGGCGGTGTGTGCGGTGGTTTGGGTGTGGTGGGAGTTGCGGGTGCCCTCGCCGCTGATCCGCCTGCAACTTTTCCGCCACGCCGACGTGCGCCTGGCTCAAGGTGCGGCGCTAGGGCTCGGGATCTCGATGTACGCCGCCTTCACCGCGGTCGCGCAGATCGCCCAGGCCCCGGCGGAGACCGGCTACGGCGTCGGGCTGTCGGTCGTGATGGCCGGATTGGTGATCATGCCGCTGTCGGTGGCGAGTCAGTTCGCGAGCCGGATTGCGGTCGCGGTTGGGCGGCGCTGGGGTCAGCACGTGCTGCTCCCGGTGGCCGCCGTCGTGGTGGCCCTCACCGATCTGGCCCTGATCTGGCACCACGGCGAAACCTGGCAACTGCTGGTAGCCATGGCGCTACTGGGAGTGGGTCTGGGGTGCGGGTGGAGCGCGATGGCGTCGCTGATTCTGTCCGCGGTGCCGGCGAACGAGGTCGGCAGCACGTCGGGGCTCAATGCGGTGCTGCGGACCTTCGGCGGGGCGGTCGCCTCGGCTGCGATCGCGGCGCTGCTCACCGCCACTGCGGCCGACGGTGTCACCACCGACGCCGGGTACCAGCGCGCCTTCGCCATGTCGGCTCTGGTGGCCACCGCGCTGGCCGCCTGGGTCGGGCTCCGCGCGTGGGCCGCCCACGGCCGGCTGCGGGCCGGCGCCGGTGCCGCGGACCTCGCCGAGATTTCCGGCGCCGGCTAGAAGTTTCTGCTCCGGGAGGGATCCCACGCCCACCCCAATTACGTCCTAGGGGCCACGGAACTTTCCCGGGGAGGGGACATGGGGGGTATGAACACCTCAGCGCAGGGCGGCGGGGCCGGAACGCTGCGCGCCATGGCGCAGGTCCTCGGCGCCAGCCTGCTCGTCACCGGCGTCATCGCGGGTGGTTACGTCGCGTTCGTCGGGTTGCCCGACGATTCGCCCATCGTGGCGGCCCCGGCCAAGACGGAGAAGACCCCCAAGCCAAAGGCCAAGGCCACTACCGAGCCCGCGGCCGAGCCCACCGAGGCGGTCGACGAGGGGCTCTCGATCGGGCGGCGGGCCGTGGCGGCCGCCGACGCGCTCCCGACCGGCAACATGCGCGACACGGCCCGGGAAAGCGCCCTGATCGGCTACCTCAAGGGCCTGGACATCCCGATCACCCGCGAAGGCGCGCCCGCCGAGGCGGCGCGGCTGACCTGCGACCTGCTCGATGAGGGTAAGTCGGGTGAGAGCCTGATCAAGGATGTCAAGGACGGCGCGGACCTGACGAAGAAGCAGAGCCAGGCGTTCCTGCTCGGGGCGAGCACCCTGTACTGCCCCGCCCACGCCGGGAAGTTCCGCACCTTCCACTGACCGCATGCCGCGCCGTGCCCGGTGCCCGCGCTGCCAGGCCTCAGCTGGCCTGGCTCACCGAGCTCATGCCGAAATCGGCGACGCGGGCCGGCGGCATCGCGGCGCGGGTGAAGTAGTCGCTCCATTCCCGCGGCAGGGTCGCGGTGGTCGGTCCGACCTCGAGGAGACGCCCGAGCATGTCAATCGGGCTCTCGTTGAAGCGGAAGTTGTTCACCGCGCCCACCACCTCGCCGTTCTCCACGAGGTAGACGCCGTCGCGGGTGAGACCGGTCAGCAGCAGGGTCTGGGCGTCGACCTCGCGGATGTACCACAGGCAGGTCAGCAGCAGCGCCCGCTGCGTGCCCGCGATCATCGCGGCGAGGTCACCGCCGGGCTCGGGCACCTCGACGATCAGGTTGTCGATCGGGTGAGCCACCGGCGCCCCGGCCTGCTGCGCCGTCGCCCGGGTGTGGACCAAGGTGTGCAGCGCCCCCTCACGGATCCACTCGGTGCGGTTCAGCGCGAGTCCGTTGTCGAAGACGGAGGACATGCTGCTCGATGAGCTGGTCAGGGCGAACGACTCGCACTCCAGACCCCGCGCATGCGGGTCGCTGTACATCCGCAGCGGCAGCGGACTGAGCTTCTCGCCCAGTCGGGTCCCGCCCGGTGCGGAGA
This sequence comes from Sporichthyaceae bacterium, assembly GCA_052388275.1. Classification (GTDB taxonomy): domain Bacteria; phylum Actinomycetota; class Actinomycetes; order Sporichthyales; family Sporichthyaceae; genus JBQTII01. The sequence continues at coordinate 9,535 of JBQTII010000055.1, forward strand.
ACACGGTGCGACCCTCGGCGGCCTCGCGCCCGGCGGCGGACCAGTAGGCATTGATGAGCAGATCGGCCATAGCGGTCGGCGGCAGGATCGTCTCGTAGCGACCCGCGGGCAGCGCCAGTTCGCGGCGGCCCCAGTCCAGGCGGCGGGTCAGATCCGCATCGATCGCGGTGAAGTCGACGTCGGTGAAATCCCGGGTCGCGACCCCGGCCCAGGCCGACGCACCCGGCCCGCCGGCGCGCCCGGAGTCCAGCGACTTGGCGTTGACCTCGACCTTGCCGGTCGGCTGCACGTGGCGTAGACGCAGGCCCGTGGAGGTCCCGAAGTGGGTGGTGGACACCGTGTGCTCGGCGAAGCCGTAGAGCGCGCGCTGCGCGGCGCGGGCCCGCCCGAACGCCTCGCCCAGGGCGGCCGCGAACTCACCGAAGACTGTCATCGAGGTGTCCGCGGCGCCGTCGTCCCAGCACGCGCAGGCCGGGGCCTGCGCCGGGGTGATCAGCGCATTCGCGTCCTCGGCCGGACCGTTGCGGCGGGCCGAGTCCTCGGCGGCCCGCACCAGCTCGAGCAGTGCGTGGGCGTCGGGGTTGCTTCGGGACAGCACCCCGGCGGCGGCGCCCTGGCCGCCGTCGATGGTGGCGATCACCGTGACGTCGCGCCCGTCAGCGACCCCGTTGGTGGTCAGCGTGTTTCCCGCCCAGCGGATGTTGGCGGTGGAGGAGGAGTGCACGATCACCTGAGCGCCATCGGCGGTGGAGGCCGCCAGTGCCCGCTCGACGATCTCCGCAGGGGTGCTCACCGGCCGGCCTCCTCGGTGGTGTTGAGGATCCGTACCCCGCGGAAGCGGGCCGACGGACACCCGTGGCTGACGGCGGCCACCTGACCGGGCTGACCCTTGCCGCAGTTGAATGCCCCCCCGAGCAGATAGGTATCCGGACCCCCAATGGCGTCCATCGAGCCCCAGAAATCTGTCGTCGTTGATTGGTAGGCGATGTCGCGCAACTGACCGGTGACCCTGCCGTTATGCACCGCAAAGAAACGCTGGCCGGTGAACTGGAAGTTGTAGCGCTGCATGTCGATCGACCAGCTCTTGTCCCCCACGATGTAGATCCCGCGGTCCATGCCGGCGATCAGGTCGGTGGTGCTCACGTCCTGGGTACCGGGAGCCAGGTTCACGTTGGGCATGCGCTGGATCGGAGTGTGAGCGGGGGAGTCGGCGAAGGCGCAGCCGTTGGAACGCTCCGCGCCGGTGTGGGCGGCGATTCGTCGGTCGAGCTGGTAACCGACCAGGGTTCCCTCTCGCACGATGTCCCAGCTCTGCGCCGCCACGCCCTCGTCGTCGTAGCCGATGCTCGCCAGGCCGTGGGTCACGGTGCGATCGCCGGTGATGTTCATGATCGGCGAGCCGTAGGTCAGGGTCCCGAGCTTGTCCGGGGTGGCGAAGCTCGTGCCGGCGTAGGCGGCCTCGTAGCCCAGCGCCCGGTCCAGTTCGGTCGCGTGCCCGATCGATTCGTGGATGGTGAGCCAGAGGTTCGTCGGATCGATCACGAGGTCGTAGGTGCCCGCCGCCACGCTCGGGGCGTGCAGCTTTTCCGCGAGCAGGTCACCGAGCTGGGCGAGCTCGCCGTCAAAGTCCCAGCCGGTGCCGGTGAGGTACTCCCACCCGCGCCCGGCCGGCGGGCCGACGGTGTCCATGGACTCGAAGCGGTGCTCGCGCTCGTCGATCGCGACCGCCTCCAGGTTGGGCTGGATGCGGACCCGCTGCTGGGTGGTCGTGGTGCCGGTGAGGTCGGCGTAGAACTTGACCTCCAGCACCGACAGCAGGTCGGCGCTGACATGGTTGACGGACGGGTGGGCGAGGACGCGGGAGCTCCAATCGCTCAGCAGGGCGATCTTGTCGGCTTCCGGAACGCGGAATGGGTCGATCTCGTAGGCGGAGATGTAGATCTTGTCGGTGTGCACCGGTTCCGGGGCGAGCACCACCGGCTCGGTATTGACCGGTCGGCAGATCCGGGCGACCTCGACAGCGCGCTCGGCGACGCGCGCGGCGGCCTGCGGGCTCAGCTCGATGCCGGCGGCGAAGCCCCAGGTCCCGTCGAGGACGACCCGCACGGCGTAGCCGAGGTCGGTGGACTCGCCGGCCGATTCCAGCCGCGCGTCGCGCAAGCGGATTGCGCCATTGCGGATGCGCTCGCACCGGAAGTCCGCGTGTTCGGCGCCGAGGGCCTTCGCGCGACTCAGGGCCGCGTCGGCGAGGGTGCGTAGCGGGAGTGCCAGAAACGTCTCGTCGATGGCGTGGGTCACCTCGCCAACTGTAGGTGTGCGGGTCGCCGATAGCGTTCTGCGGTCACATCCGGTGTACGTCGAGGGAGTTGACTTGAGCCGTTCTGTCCTGATCACCGGGGGCAACCGCGGCATCGGACGGGCGATCGCCGAGGCCTTCGTCGAGGCCGGGGACAAGGTCGCGGTCACCTACCGCTCCGGGGACGTGCCTGCGGGCGTGCTCGGGGTGATCTGCGACGTCACCGACAACGCCGCCGTCGAGGCCGCCTTCGCGCAGGCCGAGGCCGCGCACGGGCCGGTCGAGATCGTCATCGCCAACGCGGGCATCACCCGGGACACGCTGCTGCTGCGGATGAGTGAGGACGATTTCGCGAGCGTTCTGGACACCAACCTCACCGGCGCGTTCCGGGTCGCCAAACGGGCCTCGAAGTCGATGCTGCGGGCGCGCCGGGGCCGGATCATCTTCATCTCCTCCGTCGTCGGCCTGCTGGGCTCGCCCGGGCAGGTCAACTATGCGGCGTCGAAGTCCGGCCTGATCGGGATGGCCCGCTCGATGGCGCGCGAGCTGGGTTCGCGCGGGATCACCGCGAACGTCGTCGCCCCGGGGTTCATCGAGACCGCGATGACCGCGGAGCTGACCGAGGACCGGCAAAAGCAGATCCTGGCCTCGGTGCCACTCACCCGATACGGGCAGGTCGACGAGATCGCGCAGGTGTGCGTGTTCCTCGGCGGGCCGGGTGCGGCGTACATCACCGGAGCTGTGATCCCGGTCGACGGCGGCCTGGGCATGGGGCACTGAACACCCGCGGGGCATCGCTAACGTCCGAGGAATAGCGTCCGGCTGGCCACGAATCTTCGGACGCAAGGATTCTTACGAGAGCTGGAGTGAGTGATGGGTCTGCTCGACGGCAAGCGGGTGCTGGTCACCGGGGTGCTCACCGACGCCTCGATCGCGTTCCACGTGGCGCGGTTGGCGCAGCAGGAGGGCGCGACGGTCGTGCTGTCCTCCTATGGCCGGGTGCTGCGCCTGACCGGGCGGATCGCGGGACGGTTGCCTGCGCCGGCCCAGGTGATCGAGCTGGACGTCACCGACCCGCTGCACCTGGCCGCGCTTGCGGACAATGTGCGCGCCGCGGGTCTGGATGGGCTGGACGGGGTGGTGCACTCGATCGGGTTCGCGCCGGAGGCGGCCCTGGGCGGGAACTTCCTGAACACCGAATGGGCCGACGTCGCGACTGCGGTGCACGTGTCGGCCTATTCCTACAAGGCGCTGGCGATGGCAGCGAAGCCGCTGTTCCCGGCGTCGGGAGCCTCGATCGTGGGCCTGACGTTCGACGCGAGCGTGGCCTGGCCCAAATACGACTGGATGGGTGTGGCCAAAGCCGCCCTGGAATCGTGCTCGCGCTACGTGGCCCGTGACCTGGGGCCCGCCGGGGTGCGTTCCAACCTCGTCGCCGCCGGCCCGATCCGCACCATGGCCGCCAAGTCGATCCCGGGCTTCAGCGACTTCGAGAGCGTCTGGCAGTCCCGGGCCCCGATCGGCTGGGACCTGGGGGACCCGGTCCCCGCCGCGCAGGCCGCCGTCGCGCTGCTCTCGGACTGGTTTCCCGCAACGACGGGGGAGATCGTCCACGTCGACGGGGGGGTGCACGCAATCGGTGGGTGACCTGCGCAGGACGAAAGCGGTGATATGCCGCCCGCTCGTGGAAGACTCTGCGGGCATGGCGGACGGATGTAGTACCTGGGTCGCGACGGGACGCCGATGACGCGACGCTTGATCGTGCTGCGCCACGCCAAGGCCGAGCCGGGCGCGGCGACTGATCACGAGCGGGTGCTCACCGGGCGAGGCCGCAGGGACGCGCTGGCCGCGGGGCGCTGGCTGGCCGAGGCGGACATCAAGCCCGACCTGGCGATCTGCTCGACAGCCGCCCGGGCCAAGGAGACCTGGGCGCTGGCCGCGATCGAACTCGGTGACGGCATCCCCACGCACTACGACCGCGCCGTCTACACCGCCGGCCGGGACGATCTGCTCCGGCTGGTCGCGCAGCTCGATGACGACGCGCGGACCGCGATCGTGCTGGGGCACAACCCGACGCTGCACGCCCTCGTGCTCGCGCTGTGCGGCGACGGTGCCCCGCAAGACCTCGCTGCCCTGCGGGAGAACTTCGGCACGGCGGCGATCGCGGTGATCGCGGTTCCCGGCACCTGGTCCGGGCTCGCCGAAGGCGCCGGCACCCTCGCCGCGTTCACGGTCGCCCGCGGCTGAACCTGGCAACTTCTGTATGCGTGTCGGGGCTTGGAGCGCGGAAATAAGCCCGGGACACACTCAGAAGTTGGGTGTGAGGCGCAGGGCCCCGGTGGCGTCCGGCGCAGGGTCGACGGCGTCGGCCGCCTCGACGTCCTCGCGGCTGATCCCGAGCAGGAACAGCAGCGCGTCCAGATACGGCACATTGATCGCAGCCCGGGCCTGCGCGCGCACCAGCGGCTTGGCGTTGAACGCGACGCCCAATCCCGCGCGGGCGAGCATGTCCAGGTCGTTGGCGCCGTCGCCGATCGCCACCGTCTGATCCATCCGGACGCCGGCGGCGGTCGCGAAGCGCTCCAGGGCGGCGGCCTTGTAGGCGCGGTCCACGATGGGCCCCACGAGGTTGCCAGTGATCTTCCCGCCGGAGATCTCCAGGGTGTTCGCCGCGGCGTAATCGATGCCGAGGTCGGCCACGATGGCGTCGGTGATCGCCGTGAAGCCACCGGAGACGATCGCCACCTCGTAGTCGAGGCGCTTGAGCGTTCGGATCAGGGTGCGCGCGCCAGGGGTCAGGCGCACCCCGGCCTTGACGTCCTCGATCACCGCAGCGTCCAGCCCGGCGAGTTTCGCGACCCGGGCACGCAGGGACGCCTCGAAATCCAGCTCGCCGCGCATCGCGGCCGCGGTCACGGCGGCGACCTCGTCTGCACAGCCGGCGTGCGCGGCCAGCATCTCGATGACCTCGCCCTGGATCAGGGTGGAATCGACGTCCATCACGACCAGGCGCTTCCCGCGCCGGTGCAGGCCCGCCGGTGCCACCGCGACGTCCACGCCCCGCGCACCGGCCTCCGCGGCCAGCGCGACCCGCAGCGCCTCAACGTCTCCGGCGCCGGAGACATCGAGCTCGATCGAGGTGACGGGCGTGCGCGAGAGGCGCATGATCCGGTCGATGTTGGCGCCGTGCTCGGCGATGCGGGCGGCGATCCCCGCCATCGCCGCGGTGCGCAGGGGATGACCCAGCACCGTGATATGCAGGCGCCCGGACCGGCGGGGGGCGTTGTCCCCGCTGCCGGAGGCAATCTCGACACTCATGCCGAGCTCGTGCGCGCTGCGGGCGACCGCGGCCCGCAACCCGGACTCGTCGGTTCCAGGGGTGACCAATACCCCGAGCACCAGGCGCCCGCGGATGACGACCTGCTCGACGTCGAGGACGTCCACGTCATACCCGACGAGGGCGTCGAAAAGGGCGGCGGTGACCCCGGGCCGGTCGGCGCCGGTGATGTTGACGAGCAGGGTGCGGGCGGTGTCCATCACTGTCGACGTCGCTCAGTCGCTGCCCAGGGCCGAGCCCTTGGCGACCACCCGAATGCCCTCGGCGGTGACGGTGACCCGCTTGAGCCCGTGATCGGCGTCGGAGAGCCCGAGGCGGAAGCCGTCGGGCACGACGCTGTTCTTGTCCAGGATTGCGCCCCGCACGTGCGCGTCCTGGCCGATCCTGACCCCGTCGAGCAGAACGCACCCCTCGACGCGGGCGTTGCGCCCGACGATGACCCCGGGGGAGAGCACCGAACGCTCGACCGAGCCCGCGACCTGTGCTCCGTCGGAGACCATCGACTCGACCGCATGGCCGGTGACGCCCTCGGTGCCGCCGACAAAGCGGGCGGGCGGCCAGGGGTCCTGCAGGGTGTAGATCGGCCATTCCTGGTTGTAGAGATTGAACGCGGGATTGGCCGAGATCAGGTCCATATGGGCGGTGTAGTAGGCGTCCAAGGTCCCCACATCACGCCAGTACGCGCTCTCGCGGCCGCCAGGGCCGGGCACGTCGTTGGCGGTGAAGTCATAGACGCCGGCCTGCTCTTGGGCCACCAGCTTCGGAATGATGTTGCCGCCCACGTCGTGGCGGCTGACCGGATCCAGCGCGTCCTCGGTGACGGTGCGCACCAGCGCCCCGGTGGTGAACACGTAGTTCCCCATCGAGGCGTAGATCTCCTGCGGGGAATCCGGCAGGCCCGCCACCTCGGCGGGCTTCTCGGTGAACTCCACGATCCGGGTCCCGCTGGGATCGGCGGTGATCACCCCGAACTGGTCCGAGAGCACGCGGGGCTGACGGACCGCGGCCACCGTCACGCCGAGACCGGAATCGATGTGGCGGGCGAGCATCTGCCGGGGGTCCATCCGGTAGATGTGGTCGGCACCGAACACGATCACGTGGTCCGGTTTCTCGTCGTCGATCAGGTTGAGGTTCTGGAAGATCGCGTCGGCGGATCCGGCGAACCAGTGCGGCCCGCGGCGCTGCTGCGCCGGGACCGGGGTGACGTAGTTGCCGAGCATCGTCGACATCCGCCAGGTACGGGAAATGTGGCGGTCCAGGCTGTGATTCTTGTACTGCGTCAACACCACGATCTTCAGGTAGCCGCCGTTGACCAGGTTGGAGAGCACGAAGTCGATGAGCCGGTAGATGCCGCCGAAGGGCACCGCAGGCTTGGCCCGGTCGGCGGTCAGGGGCAGCAGCCGCTTGCCCTCGCCACCGGCGAGCACGACTGCCAACACGCGGGGACCGGCCACGAGGGGAACGTTAGTCGGTAGTCGACGGCGAAGGTGAGCACGCTACGGTCGCACCTGTGCGCGTCGACCTGCTCAGCCGCGAGTACCCCCCCCAGGTGTACGGCGGAGCCGGGGTCCACGTGGAGTATCTGGCCCGGGAACTGCGCGCGCTCGCCGACGTGCGGGTGCGCTGCTTCGGGGCTCCCCGCGACGAGCCGGGAGTCACCGGGTACCAGAGGCCTCCAGGACTGGCCGCGGCCAACTCCGCGCTCGGCGTGCTGGGCGTGGACCTGGAGATCGCGCACGACTGCGCGGGGGCGGACGTGGTGCACAGCCACACCTGGTACGCCAACCTGGCCGGGCACACCGCGGCCCTGTTGCACGGCGTCCCGCACGTGCTGACCACGCACTCGTTGGAGCCGCTGCGGCCGTGGAAGGCCGAGCAGCTCGGCGGGGGCTACCGATTGTCCTCCTGGGTCGAACAGGCTGCGGTGAGCGCTGCAGATGCGATCATCGCCGTGTCCGCCGGGATGGGATCCGACGTGCTGTCCGCCTATCCGCAGGTCGACCCCGCACGGGTGCACGTCATTCACAACGGCATCGACACCACCGAGTTCGCGCCCTCGCCCGCGGAAGAAGTGATGCTCCGTCACGGGATCGACCCGGACCGGCCGTTCGTGCTGTGCGTCGGACGGATCACGAGGCAGAAGGGCCTGCCCTATCTGCTCGAGGCGGCCCGCTCCTTCACCCCTGGTGCCCAATTGGTGTTGTGCGCGGGCTCGCCGGACACCCCGGAGATCGCCGCCGAGGTAGCAGCGGGCGTGGAGCGACTCACCGCGGCGCGCGAGGGCGTGCATTGGATCTCCGGGTCGGTGTCCCGGCCCGAACTCATCGCGCTGCTGTCCGGTGCGGCGGTCTTCGTCTGCCCGTCGATCTATGAGCCGATGGGCATCGTGAACCTGGAGGCGATGGCGTGCCAGACCGCTGTCGTCGCGACCGCGACCGGGGGAATCCCGGAGGTGGTCACCGACGGTGAGACCGGGCTGCTGGTCCCGATCGACCAGGTTTCCGACGGCACCGGGCGCCCGGTCGACCCAGCCCGGTTCGCGGCCGACCTCGCGAGCGCCGTCAACACGGTGCTGGCCGATCCGCAGCGGGCGGCCCAGATGGGCAAGGTCGGGCGTGAGCGCGCCGTGGCGCACTTCTCCTGGACCGAGATCGCAGCGCGAACCCGGGACCTCTACCTCAGCCTGCTCTGAGGGCTGCCTGCGGCGCGGGTGGCGGCGACGGAGTTCAGGGCCGCGACCTGCGCACGCCGGGCGGCGGCGGCCAGCGGACGGATGCAGTCCGCACGCGCGGTCATCTCGGCCGCGCTCACGGCGGCGCCTGGGCCAGTGGCGGCCAGGGCCGCGATCGCCTGGACCCGGCACGCCAGCGCGTGTACCCGGTGGGCGCGCCCCGGATAGCCCGGGGCCAGACCGTCGCTGCCCGCGTCGGCGCGCAGGGCGCCCAGGACGGCGGCGGCCGCGGGGTCGGCGCGGGCGATGTCGAGGGCGATCAACGTCTCGGTGACCGCACGCAGAGTCTCGTTCAGGGTGCGTTCGGCCTCCGCCAGCGTCGGCATTCCCCAGCCGACATTCCCCTCGACCACGTGGGTCCCCCAGCGCACCGCCGGCGGGGGTGGGCCGTCGGGGTCGGGTGCCGAGGCGGACGGGACGAAGCCGTGTGGCCGCTCCCCGAGGGTGAGCACAGCCTCGCCGGCCTCGAGCGCCCGCGCATTGAACGCCGCGGGCCCGGGCAGGCCGAAGGGATCCCCGGGCACGGGCAGGGCCAGGAGCAGGCCCGTCACGCCGGCGCCGCGCAACCCCGCCAGCAGCACCGTGAGGCTGACCTCGCGCGGCGCCGCGAACGCGCCGGTGCCCCCGGCCCCCGCGAGGGAGGGCACTAGCGTGTCGGCTCCCACGATGCGGTGCACGCCGTCGCGGTCGCGGATGCGCTCCGCGGCCAGGTCCGGGCTGACCAGGCCCGCGAGCACGGCGTTACCCCAGGCAACGAAACGGCCGGCCCGCGTGAGTTCCATGGAGTCAGGGTAGAGGTACGCCTGGGTCGTGCGTGGCCGTGAACATGCGCGGCCGTGAATGTGCCTGCTCGGCCCGGGTCTTCGTCGTGGCGCGTCCAGGTGCGCGAGCACTGCGATCATGGCGGCGCTTGTTAGCGTGACCTTGTGCGGACTGGGGTCGGGGAATGACGTTGGTGGTGGACCTTGCCGAGGTCGTGCTCAGCCGCGGCGGCCGCCGCCTGCTGGACGAGGTGAACCTGGCGATCCGTGAGGGTGAGCGCTGGGTCGTGCTCGGGCCCAACGGCGCCGGCAAGACCACGCTGCTGCAGATCCTTGGCGGGCACCTGCACCCCAGTTCGGGCTGGGCGGCGATCTGCGGGGAGTTGCTCGGTGAGACCGACATGGCGGAGTTACGCACGCGGGTGGGCCTGGCCAGTGCCGCGCTGGCCGATCGGCTGCCGCGGGAGGAACGAGTTCGCGACATCGTGCTGACCGCGTCGTACGCGGTTCTCGGGCGTTCCCGGGAGGCTTACACCGACGTCGATGTCGCGCGCGCGGAGCTGCTGCTCGGCGTTCTGGGTGTGCTCGGCCTTGCCGAGCGCAGCTTCGGCACGCTGTCCGAGGGCGAGCGCAAGCGGGTGCAGATCGCGCGGGCGCTGATGCCGGATCCGGAGCTGCTGCTGCTCGACGAGCCTGCGGCCGGGCTCGACCTGGGGGGGCGCGAGGACCTCGTGCGGCGACTTGGGCGCTTGGCCATCGACGACGCCGCCCCGGCCATCGTGCTGGTGACCCACCACGTCGAGGAGATCCCGGCGGGAATCACTCACGTGCTGATGCTGCGCGCAGGCAAGGTCGTCGTGGCCGGGCCGCTGGGGCAGGCGCTGACCGCGGCCAACCTGTCCGCCTGCTTCGATCTCCCCCTGACCCTGACCCGCGAGGGCGACCGCTTTGCCGCCCGGCTCGCCCCGCGGCTGGTCGGACCCACCGACATCGCGGTGGCGGGCTGACGCTTCGTCAGGCCGGCGGGGCCTCGGGGGCGGGGTCGGTGCTCTGCGGCGCCGCACCCTGCGCGGCGCGGTCGGAGGCGGCCCGCCGCGCCGCGGCACGGGCCGCTCGCCGGGTCGCCTTGCGCGCCTGCTTCTCGGCCTTGCGGGCCGCCCGGGCCTGCGCCTCGGCGGAGCTCGCCGACGTGCCCGCACCGGGTGGCGGTGCGGCACCCGGCGGCGGGGCCGTGGAATCCATTGCCGGTGCCGGTGCCGGTGCCGGTGCCGGTGCCGGTGCCGGTGCGGGTGCGGGTGCGGGTGCGGGTGCAGGCGCAGGCGCGGCGCTGGGGTCGGACGGGGCGGGCGGCGTCGCGGGGGCCGCCGGTGCCTCGCTCGGTGGTTGCGCTGCAGGCGGCTGCGGAGGCGCCGGGGCGGGCGCAGTGGTCTCGGGCGCGGTGGGCGCGGGGGCGGTGGTCTCGGGCGGCGGGACCGTCTGCGGTGGCGGGGGGGTAACGGGTGGGGTGGTGCCGGGATCCGGTGCCGGGGCCGGTGGTGGCGTCGGACCCAGGTCGGGAGCGCCGGCCGCGTCGGCGGGGCCGAGACCGAGTTTGCGCGAGCACGCCGGCCAGGCACCCCACCCCTGGGTCACCAGAACACGTTCGGCCACCGTGATCTGCGCGGCTCGCGGGGCCAGGTCGGCCCGGCGGGCGAACTCCCGCCCACCGTGGGAGCGCCAGGTGCCGGGTGCGAACTGCAGCCCCCCGTAGTACCCGTTGCCGGTGTTGGCGTTCCAGCGCTGACCGCTCTCGCACTCGGCGAGCCGGTCCCAGACCTCCGCACTGGCGGCCAACGCCGACCCGGGCGCGCCGAGCCCGGACACGGCCACCGCGAGCGAGGTCCCCACCACGAGGGCGGTGCGCCTGCGTGCAGGCATCGCGAGCACCCCCCTGTCCGCGTCGGATTACCCCCATCAGAGGGCGAGCGACTCCCGATCGCTCGCCACCTGCCGTGCCTGGTCCGATTCACATTACGTGGACCGGTGCGGGCGCCGTCAATGCCGTTGCGCCGGTAAGGAATTGGACATGACGGACCGTCAGGGCGTGATCCGTCATGTCCGTCGCTGCAGACGCGGGCCAGGGGCACTCACTACGATGACGGGCATGGACGCCTGGGTGTGGTGGCTGATCGCCGCAGCTGTCCTGGGCGTCGTCGAGATCCTCACCCTCGATCTGGTGTTCGCGATGCTGGCCGGCGGGGCGCTGGTGGCCGCCGCTGCGGCGGGGGCGGGTGCCTCGGCGGCGGCGGCGGGCGCCATTGGGCTCGTTGCCGCGCTTGCGGGCCTGGTGGCGCTGCGACCAGTCGCGTTACGACACCTGAAGTCGACTCCCGAGCTGCGGACCGGCACCGCGGCCCTGGTCGGAACTCAGGGGCGGGTCCTGGCCGAGGTCGGTCCCGGCGGGGGAGAGATCAAGCTCGCCGGGGAGATCTGGTCAGCGCGGGCCTACGACGGGCTGAGCGTGTTCGAGGCAGGCACCGAGGTCTCGGTGCTGGCGATCGACGGCGCCACCGCTCTGGTCGGCTGACTTCGCACTGCTATGACGACGGGTACCTCTATGGGACGGAGATGAGCGATGGAAGACGTCTCGGCGCCACTGATCGTGGTGGCAGTGATCGGGATCCTCGTTCTGGTGGTGCTCTCGCGTTCGGTGCGGATCGTTCCGCAGGCTCGGGCGGGTATCGTCGAGCGCCTGGGCCGCTACTCCCGAACGCTCGGGGCGGGTCTGACCCTGCTGGTGCCCTTCGTCGACCGATTGCGTCCGCTGATCGACCTGCGCGAGCAGGTGGTCTCCTTCCCGCCGCAGCCGGTCATCACCCAGGACAACCTGGTGGTTTCCATCGACACCGTGATCTATTTCCAGGTGACCGATCCCAAGGCCGCCACCTACGAGATCGCCGACTACATCCAGGGCGTCGAGCAGCTCACCGTGACCACCCTGCGCAACGTGGTCGGTGGGCTGACCCTGGAGCAGACCCTCACCTCGCGCGACCAGATCAACGCCGCCCTGCGCGGAGTGCTCGACGAGGCCACCGGGCGCTGGGGGTTGCGCGTGAACCGCGTCGAACTCAAAGCCGTCGACCCACCGGCCTCCATCAAGGACTCGATGGAGAAGCAGATGCGTGCCGATCGCGAGAAGCGCGCGACGATTCTGACGGCGGAAGGTTTCAAGCAGTCTCAGATCCTCACCGCGGAGGGCGAGCGGCAGGCCTCGATCCTGGCGGCGGAAGGCGATGCGCAGGCCGCGATTCTGCGCGCTGACGGCGAGGCCAAGGCGATTCGTACCGTGTTCGCCGCGATCCACGAAGGCGATGCGGACGCCAAGCTGCTGGCGTATCAGTACCTGCAGATGCTGCCCTCGATCGCCAAGGGCGACGCGAACAAGGTGTGGATCGTGCCGAGCGAGTTGGGCAAGGCGCTGGAGGGCTTCAGCGCCGCGTTCGGCAGTACCTCGACGCAGCGCGACGGCTCCTGAGGGAGCTCAGTTCTTCGCCGCCGCAAGTTCGTCGGCGACCGCCCGCGCCCGTTCGGCTGCGGCCACCGCGCGCGCGGCCCTGCGGGCGGCGCGGGCGGTGGCATCGGCCGCTGCAGCACTGAGCAGGGATGCCTGCGCCCGCCCTGCTGCGGCGGCGGCGGCGGTGGTGCCGACCTGCCGGGTGCCCTCGTCCAGCGCTGCCCGGGCCGTGATCTTGTGGGCCACCGCCGCGCTGCGGGCCGCGCCGGCGGCCTTGCGCTCGGCCTTGGACCCGGTGCCGGCCCGATGAGCCCGCGCGGCAGCGGCCAGCTCGCGCTTGGCGCTCATGGCGTTCGCGCGGGCCTGGACCAGGACGGCGGTCAGCCGGGAGGCCTCCGTCACAGCGGCCGCAGCCGTCGCGTCGGCGACGGTGGCCGCCTGCTGGGCGAGACTCGCCTTCTCGGCGGCCTGGGTGGCCGCCGCTGCGGCTCTGACCGCGGCCGCCGCGGTCGTCGCCTCGATCGCCCGGGCCTTGGCGAGCGTCTCGGAGGTGGGACCGACCGCGGGCACGCCCGCGCGATCCGCCTCGCCCAGGCCTAGCTTGCGCGAGCAGGTGGGCCACGGCCGCCAGCCGGAGACGGCCAGGAGGCGTTCGGCCACCGTGATCTGTTCGGCGCGGGTGGCCTTGTCGGCGCGCCCCGCGAAATCGTCTCCGCCCTGAGCGAGCCAGGTCGCGGTGGAGAACTGCAGCCCGCCGTAGTACCCGTTGCCGGTGTTTGCGGCCCAGCGCTGACCGCTCTCGCACTGGGCCAGGCGGTCCCAGGTCGCGGCCGTCGCCGCCGTGGCGGCCTGGGCGGGTAGCAGCACGGCGGCGCTCAAAGCTGCGCTGACGATGACCGTCGCCGCGCGGGTGTGTGCCCCCATGTCAGCCCCCTGGCAGTTCAATTGCGGATCGCAGCCGCCCCCTGCGGCTCATTCGTCACGTTAGGGAGGGCGGGGAAGGGCGCGTGGCGGCTTTGCGCGGTGATCATCAGGCCGTGACGGGGCGTTAGCCGCCTTCGCAGGATCAACGCCGGGACAGATCCGGCGTACCGGATCCAGCCTGGGGATTTCGCCGCGCGCCGCCCCCCGGGGGTCTGCCCGTGGCGGGTCCGGCAGATAACGTCCGGATCGTGCCGTTCTGGGATGCCCTCGCGATTCTCGCGGCCGGGTTCGGTGCGGGCGCCATGAACGCGGTCGGCGGTTCGGGCACCCTGCTGACGTTCCCGACGTTGGTGGCGTTGGGGTATCCACCGCTGCTGGCCAACGTCTCGAACACCGTCGGACTGGTGCCGGGGTCGGCGGCTGCGGTGCTGGCGTTGGGCCCGGAACTGCACGGGCAGCGGGCGCGGCTGCAGCGCTTCGCGGTGGCTTCAGCCACCGGGGCGCTGATCGGCGCGACGCTGCTGCTCACCTTGCCCGAGAGCGTCTTCGACGCCGTGGTCCCGGCGCTGATCGCCTTGGCACTCGTCCTCGTGGTGCTCCAGCCGCGCCTGGCACGTGCCGTGGGTGCGCGTGCGCCGGGCCGGCCCCACGGTGGAGCGTTGCTGCTGGCCGCGCTGGTCGGGATCGGGGCCTATGGCGGCTACTTCGGGGCAGCGCAGGGGATCCTGCTGATCGCGGTTCTCGGCGTCCTGCTCTCCGACGACCTGCATCGGCTCAACGCGACCAAGAACGTGCTGGCGCTGGTTGCGAACTTCGTCGCCGCGGCGGTGTTCATCGCCCTCGAGGACATCGACTGGGCGATTGCCGCCTTGATCGCCGGCGGTTCGGTCGTCGGCGGGGTTCTGGGCGCGCGCCTGGCCCGGCGGCTGCCCCCGGCGGCGTTGCGCGCCGCGATCCTGGCGATCGGAACCGTGGCGATCGTGCGCCTGCTGGCCTAGTGTCGCGCGGACGCGGCGGCCGAGGGGGCGTCCGGCTGCGTAGGTTGGCGATCAACGTCGTGGCGCCTGAGGTGGTTCGCCCGGGCAGATTCGTCCCACTGGTCTCGTCGTTGATCTCCAGCCGACGCGCGTGTGGAGCGGGAGGCGGGCACAGTCCCGGGGCGCAAGGCTCCTAGTCGTCGTCGGTGCGCCGACGCAGCCGCTTGGTCTCACCGCGCTGGACCTTGTCGGTGAGCCGGCGTTGCACCGCGCCCTTGCTGGGTTTGGTCGGGCGTCGTGGCGGGGGCGGCGGCGCGGTGGCCTCGGTCAGGATCAGCGCGAGGCGCGCCAGCGCAGCGTCGCGGTTGCGCAGCTGAGAACGCTCCTCGGAGGCGGCGACGGTGAGGACCCCGTCCACGAGCCGTGATCCCAGGCGCTGGATGGCCCGGGCCTTGAGCATCGGTGAGAACGCCGTCGAGCGGGCGAGGTCGAAGACCAGCTCGACCCGCGAGTCGGTGGTGTTGACGCTCTGACCGCCCGGGCCGCCCGAACGCGAGAAGCGCCAGCGCAGCTCGGAATCCGGGATCGTCACCGACCGCACGCGCACTGCATCGCCCATCGCCCAAGAATGCCGCGCCCGGTGGACTGCGCCGCGCAGGGCGCCCGAATCCCACCCGGCGCGCAGCAAAGTGCTGCCGGCGTTCAGTAATGAGCGCCGGGACGTGGGGGCCCCAAGGCCGGGGAGGCGCGCAGAGGTGGGGTGTGGTGGGGTGATCGGGTGTCGGGAACGGGGGAATCGGCCGACCTGCTCGTCCTCGGCGGCGGCCCGGCGGGGCTGGCAGCAGCGTGGCGGGCGGTGCGCACCGGGCGCTCGGTGATCCTGCTGGAGGCGCTCGATCACGTGGGCGGGATGGCGGCCAGTATCGAGGTGGCCGGAATCCGGGTGGATGCGGGCAGCCACCGGCTGCACCCGGCCACCCCGGCGCCGCTGATGACCGAGCTGCGTGAGTTGCTGGGCGGCGACCTGCAGACCCGCCCGCGCAATGGGCGCCTGCGCATTGGCGGCGAATGGGTGGGTTTCCCGCTGCGCCCGGCCGAACTGGTGCGCGCTCTGCCGCCGCGGATGTTGGCCGGGATCGCCCGCGATGCCCTCACCGGACCGGTGCGCAGGACCCGCGAGGACACCTTCGCCGGGGTCCTGCACTCGGGGCTCGGGCCCACGCTGTACGACGCGCTCTATGCCCCTTACGCGCTCAAGCTCTGGGGCCTACCAGGGGAGCAACTCGACGGCGAACAGGCCCGGCGTCGGGTCACCGCCGACACGCCCTGGAAGGTGGCCGGCCGGCTGCTCGCCCACGCGCGCCCACGCCGGCTGACCGGCGAAGCCTGCCGCGGGCAGGGCCGGATCTTTCACTACCCGCGACGCGGTTTCGGTCAGATCAGCGACGCGCTCGCCGAAGCCGCCGCGGCGCAGGGCGCGCAGATCATGCTCCGGCGTCGCGTCACCGGGATCTGCCTCACCTCGGCCCCCACCGTGACGTGCGCCGACGGTGCCGAGGTGAGCGGGCGTCACATCTTCTCGACGCTTCCGCTGCCCGCGTTGGCCGGCCTGCTTGCCGAGGCTCCGCCTGCCGCCGTCACGGACGCCGCGGCGCAGCTGCGCTTTCGCGCGATGGTGCTGGTGTACCTCGTGCATGGCGGCGGGCGGTGGACGACCTTCGACGCGCACTACCTGCCGGGCTCCCGAACGCCGATCACCCGGATCTCCGAGCCGGCGAACTATCGCGTGAGCGCCGAGGATCCGCCGGGCCACACCGTGGTGTGCGCGGAGATTCCCTGCGACGAAGGCGACGCGATGTTCACCGCCGCGCCCGGCGACCTCGCCGCCATCGTCACCGACGCGCTCGCGAGGACCGGACTGCCGCCGCTGAACCTGCTTGACGTGGTGGTGCATCGCCTCCGCTCGGTGTACCCCATCTATGCCCGCGGGTATGCCGAGCCGCTGGCCACGCTCGACACCTGGGCGTTGGACCTACCGCACCTGACCAGCTTCGGTCGATTGGGGCTCTTCGTCCACGACAACACCCATCACGCTTTGGCGATGGCGCAGGCCGCCGTCAGCGCACTGGGGCCCGGCGGCATCGACCCGGTTGCCTGGTCGGCCGCCCGTGCCCGCTTCCCGCACCACTGCGTGGCGGCCGGTGGCGGCGGCGGTTGGGGTTCGGGCCGTGGGGGGGGTCCATAGCCCGCCCACCCCCTCGGACGCAAGGCAAGCAGATGGCGCGTTGAGCTCGCGGTGTACGGCCGGGATCACCTTGCGCAGGTAGCGGCCGAGCTTGATGAAGGAATCGCCGGTGGTGCGGAAGCGGTAGCTGATTCCCACCTCGGCGTAGACGAAACCCTTGGCGAGCAGGTCGAGGGTGAGCCCCTGCGCGTAGTGGTAGTCGTGCACGATCTCGGCGGCCGCGGCCGCGGCGGGAGAGAACGCACGATAGCCGCTCTGACCATCCGTCAGATCACGGCGCCTGGTCAGCACCCGCAGCCACCGGGTAAGGATCACGTTGCCCACACGCCGGTGCGGGCGCATGTGCTCGATCTGCCCGAGAAAGCGCGATCCGACGACGTAGTCCGCGGCGCCGGACAGCACCGGACCGGCGAGGTTCCCCAGCTCCTGCGGCGGGTACTCCCCGTCGGCGTCCAGGTACACCACCGCGGCCGGACTCAACTCCACGGCCGCCGCCAGTGCGGTGCGCACGGCCGCGCCCAGCCCGCGGTTGTGCGAATGCGCGATCACCCTCGCTCCCGCGGCGGTGGCCCGCCCTGCGCTGTCGTCGCTGGAGCCGTCGTCCACCACCAGGCACACCACTGGGTGCCTTCCGAGGGAGGCGGGCAGGCGGGCGATGACGTCGGCGACGACATCGGCCTCGTTGAACACCGGGATGATCGCCACGATGGGGGCGCCGGCGGACACTGTGACCGGGGCCGGGCGCGCGGGCAGGTGACGGGCCAGTCGCAGCCGCCCGAAGTACCCGGGCGCGGGGACGAACAGCGCGAGCGCGCCCACCACGAAGGAGTACGCGGTCTTGACCGCGTGGGTGGCCAAGGTGATCGCGAACGCGGTCGCCACCGGAACCCCGAGGGCCCCGAGCGCCGCCGTGCCCGCGGCCTCGTAGGTACCGATACCGCCGGGCGTCACCGCGACGGCCTGGGCGGCGATGGCGGCGGCGGTCACCGCGATGGCCTCGTGATAGCTCAGGTCCACCCCGGCGGCGCGGGCGATCTGCCACGCCAGCACGGCCTCCAGCGCCCACGCCGCGACCACCGCGATCGCGACGCCGATGCGCGGCATCCGGGCCGTTGCCGAGTCCCCGCTGGTGTAGCGGCGCAGCCACCCCAGCGATGCCGCGGCGCCGAACAGCAGGATCATCGCCGGCACCCAGGCCCAGGGTCCGATCAATTCGGCGGCGAGCCCAGGCACGGCGAGCAGGGCGAGCACCGCGATCGCCACCAGGTCCGCCAGACGCAGGGTCACCGTGGTTGCCGTGACCGGCCCCAGGGCGAACTCGGTGCGGCGGCGCACCGAGGTGATGCGGAGCACCTCGCCCAGGCGGAACGGCAGAACGTGATTGCCGAGCAGGCTGACGTGCAGCGCAGCCCAGGACTGGCCCAGACTCAGGCCGGGAAGCACCCTCGTCCAGGCCCACGCCCGCAACGCAAACGCGGCGGCGTAGGCGAGCAGGGCCAGGACGAGCCAGCCGGGGGAGGACAGCACCGCGTGCGTGCTCTCGCGCAGCACGGAGGCGTCGACGACCTGCCACAGGTAGATCACCGCGACGGTGAGGACACCGAGCCCGACGAGCATCCGGGCCGAGCGCGCGATCCTCATGGCCCGCGCACGTGGCTCGCCTGGGTCGCGGGCGGTTTTCAGGGCCCGCGCACGTGGCTCGCCTGGGTCGCGGGCGGTTGTCATGACCCGCTCACGCTCCTCGCTCGTGCCCGGCTCGCTCGCGTCGCGGGCGGTCGGCAGATGGTTCCCAGGACTCCGCCAGTCGGAACCCGTACCCAGGTCAGGCTAGCCTTAGCGACGTGTGGCCCCGAAGCAGCGAGCCGATTCACCCTGGAGGTGAACACCGATGACGATCGTGGTCACCGGTGCCGCGGGCTTCCTCGGCCGTGCCAGCGTCGCCGCCCTGCTTGCCGCCGGCCACGAGGTCATCGGGATCGACCGCGCCGCCGCCGCGCCGCAGGGAGCGGGCCATCGGCAGATCTGCGCCGATCTACTCGGCGCCGACCCCGCTGCCCACCAGGCGCTGCGCGGCGCGGCAGGGATCATCCATCTCGCCGGCTGCCCGGGCGTGCGCGACCCACGGGCCGACGTCACCTGGCATCGGCACCGGGACAATGTGCTCGCGGTCGCCGCCGTACTCGCCGCGGCCGGCGCGCGAACGCCCGTGGTCGTCGCCACCTCCTCCTCGGTCTACGGCGGCTCCCGTCAGGGGCGCCCGAGTATCGAAACCGACGCCCTCGATCCCCGCGGTGGCTACGCCCGCAGCAAGGCCGACGCCGAGGCATTGTGCGCCGCACACAACGCGGCCGGCGGGCGAGTCGTGATTGCCCGCCCGTTCACCGTCGCCGGTGAGGGCCAGCGTGCCGACATGGCCCTGGCCACCTGGATCGCGGCCGCCCGCGCCGGGCGCCCGTTGCGGATCCTCGGCGACCCGGCACGCACCCGTGACGTCACCGACGTCCGCCAGGTAGCCCGTGCGCTGGGTGCCCTGTTGAACGCCGGCGTCGGCGGGCCGGTCAACATCGGCACCGGCGTGGGGATCTCCCTCGCGCAGTTGACTACGGCGGTCGGCGTTGCACTCGGTGTCCGAGTAGAGGTACGGGTCGAACCCGCAAGTCCCGACGAGGTGGCGGACACCCTCGCCGATACGGCAAGGCTCCGTGCGCTCACCGGCCTGACGCTGACGACTGACCTAGGCGAACTGTTAACCCGTCAGATTACAACCGAGCGGCGATCACTTGCGCGAAGCGGCGAGGGCGCGTGAGAGGGGCGCCGCGGCGCACCCTGGCCGCGGGAATGCTCGCGGTCTTCCTCATCGCCCTTGGTGTCGGCCTGGCCGGCATCGATGTCCGGTCCACCTTTGGCGGCCGGGCGGCGGTGGACGAACCGCAGTACCTGCTCTCCGCGCTCTCGCTCTATGAGGACCGTGACCTCAATATCGCCGACGAACTCGGCGCCCGGCGCTGGAAGGACTTCCACGACGCCGAACTGCCCGTGCAGACCCAGCCACGAGCAGACGGCAGTCAGATCAGCCCGCACGATCCCTTGCTTGCGCTGGTGCTCGCGGTGCCGATGGGCCTGGGCGGGGTGGTGGCGGCCAAGGCGACGATGTCGGTGCTGGCCGGCCTCACGGCCGCGCTGACGCTATGGGTGTCGGTTCGCCGCTTCGGAGCGCCGGTGGTCGCCTCGACGGCTGTCGTGGCGATCGCGTTCGCGTCCCCGCCGCTGGGGATCTACAGCCAGCAGATCTATCCCGAGATGCCCGCCGCGCTGGCGGTGATGTGCGCGGTGGCCACGATGACCGGGTGCTGGACCCGCACCCCGATAGCCGCCTTCGCGGCCGCGGTGGTGGCGCTGCCGTGGCTGAGCGTGAAGTACACCCCGGTCGCCGCGGCGCTCGCGGTGATCGGGCTGATCTGGTGTTACCAGTACGCGGGCCGGCGGGCAGCCCTTGCGCTGAGCGCCACCTTCGCCGCCGCGGGGGCGGTCTACCTCGCGGTGCACCAGGCGATCTGGGGTGGGTGGACGGTCTACGCCTCGGGTGATCACTTCGCCACGGCAGGGGAGTTCGCCGTGGTCGGGGAGAACCCGGACTATGTCGGGCGCAGTGAACGCCTGGCCGGTCTGCTGCTGGAACGAACGTGGGGGATCGCCGCCTGGCAACCCGGGTGGCTGCTGATCGTCCCAGCCGTCGCCGCGGTCCTGCTACGGCGCCCGTGCGGCTTCTCCGCGCTGCTCGCCCCGGCGACCGCAGGCTGGCTGGTGGCCACCTTCGCCGCACTGACGATGGCGGGCTTCTGGTCCCCGGGACGTCAGATCGTGGTGGTGCTGCCGCTGCTGGTGGTGATGATCGCGTGGTGGCTGGGCACGGCCGGGCGGTGGGTGCGGGGCGCCGGCGCGGTGGCCGGCGCGGTCGGGGTGCAGGCGATGGCGAGCCTGCTCGTGGACGGCTGGGCCGAGCGGATCACCTGGGTGAGCGGCTTCCCCGATGTCGAGAATCCGATCTACCACCGATGGCGGGTCGTGCTGCCGCCCTACCGGGGTGGGGTGGGCGGGGCCGAGGTTTGGGTTCGGCACGGCGTGTGGATGGTCGTGATCGCCGTGACCGTCATGCTGACGGTACGTCAGGTACGCAGGTCCGCGGCCGCGACGGTGCCTGTTTCGGCGGTGGACTCCGCTGCCCGCCCGCCCTCCGCAGTTGTCGGGTAAAAGCTGACCGGGCCGTGCACGCTGATCCCGACCTCGGCACCCTCGGTGATCTCGCGCGTACCAGGTGCCCGCGCTGTAATCAGCGTCGGGGCGACATCGTGGTTGGCGGGGATGCTCAGGCGAATCAGGGACTCGTGTCCGTGATAGGCACGCCGTCCGACGATCGCCAGCACACCCTCGCCGACAGATCCGAGCACAAGTTGCTCGGGACGAATGAGCACGGTTCCGGTCGCGCCCTGCGCGATCCGCTCGCGAACAGGCACCTCGCCCAGCGCGCAGGTGGCGATGCCGGCGTGCACGCGAGCGGGAAGGAGCACGGCGGCGCCGACGAAGGCAGCCACCCCGAGGTCGACCGGATTCGCGTAGACCTGCTCAGGCGTCCCGCATTGCACGACGCTTCCGGCGCGCATCACCGCAACCGAATCCGCCATCGACAGCGCTTCGGTCTGATCGTGGGTGACCAGCACCGCCGTCGCGTCGGCCGCGCGCAGGGCGGTGCGCACGTCCTCGCGTAGCGAGGCTCGCAGCCCGGAGTCCAGCGCGCTGAACGGCTCGCCTCGCTGGACCCGCGTCGGCTCTGGCGCGAGCGCACGCGCCAGAGCCACTCGCTGTTGCTGACCGCCGGAGAGCTCGTGCGGCATCCGTGCCTGATAACCGGCGAGGCCGACGAGCTCAAGCAGGTCGCCGACCCGTCTGCCGCGTTCGGCGCGCGCCCCTGCTCGGCCGGCCAGCCCGAAGGCGACGTTGCGCTCGACGCTCAGATGGGGGAACAGGGCGCCCTCCTGCGGCACGATCCCGATCTTGCGCCGCTCCGGGGGCACACCACCGCCCGCCCAGGACACCCGTGCAGCTCCGAGGTGGATCTCGCCCGCATCGGGGGTACCGAAGCCGGCCACCAGGCGCAACAGCGTCGTCTTGCCACAGCCCGAGGGCCCCAGCACCGCGGTGAGTGATCCCTGTGCGACGTCGAGGTCGAGCCCGGTCAACACCTGGACCGCCCCAAAGCTCATCCGCAAGGCGCGCACCCGCAGCTCACTCATGGTCGGCCATTGTCCCGGGGGCGCGAGTGGTGGAGGCGCCGAGCGCGCGCATCCGTTGGCCGAGGATGAAGGTCGGGATCGCGGCGAGCAGCACCAGGGCGGCGGCGTACGGTGCGGCGCCGGCGTAGGCATTGACCTGGGTCTGGCCCCAGAGCTCGGTGGCGAGGGTGTCCACCCCGGTCGGGCGCAGCAGGATCGTGGCAGGGAGCTCCTTCATGCACGTCAGGAAGACCAGCGCCGTGCCGGCCGCAACTCCCGGTGCGGCCAGCGGCAGGGTGACGCTGCGCAGCACGCCGATCGGACCTCGTCCCAAAGCCCGCGCCATCTCCTCCAGAACCGGCGGTGACTGCGCGACGGAGGCTCGTACCGCGCCGACCGCCGCGGGCAGGAACAGCACCGCGTAGGCCAGCAGCAGGCCGGGGGTTCGCTGGTAGATCCCGTTGGCATAACGAATCGTCAGGAAGATGACCGCGAGGGCAACGACCAGGCCGGGCAACGCATGCCCGGCGTAGGTGGCCTGTTCGATCCAGCGGGGGATACGGCCGCGGTGACGGGCGGCGAGAATGCCCACCGGCAGGGCCAGCACGATGATCACCAGCGCGCCCAGGCCCGAGAGCGCCAAGGTGTGCCCGGCGGCGGAGCCGAGCTCGGAGAAGTCGATCCCGGCCGAAGACCCGCGCGCGGTCCAATACACCAGCGCGTACCCGGGAACCCCGAGTGCGAGGGCGGCGATCGCGACGGCAGCACCCAGGGCCGGCAGCGTGGCCCGGCCCAGGTGCACCGGCGGGTGCGGACGCGCGCTGCCCCCACCAAGGCGGGCATACCCGGCGCGCCCGCGCATCCGTCCCTCCACCGCGACGATCACCACGGTGATCGCCACCAGCAGCAGGGCCAGGATCGCCGCGGGGGTCGGGTCGAAGCTGCCGCGGTAACTGGTGAAGATGACCCGGGTGAACACGTCGTAGCGCAGGATCGACACCGAACCGAAGTCCGAGAGGACGTAAAGCATGACGAGCAGCCCCCCGGCCGCTGCCGCCGGGCGAACCTGGCGCAGCGTCACGCTGGCGAAGGCGCGCCACGGGCCTTGCCCCAGCGATCGGGCCACCTCGTCCTGGCTGGGGTCGGTGAACTCCAGCACCGCGGCCACCGGCAGGAACACGTAGGGGTAGCAGCACAGTGTCAGCACCAGGAATGACCCCGAGAACCCGCCGAAGGAGGGGAACAGGGAGATCCAGGCGAAGGCGGCGACGTAGGTCGGCATCGCCAGCGGCAGTGCCGCGATCACCGCCCACAGGCGCCGCCCCGGCAGCGAGGTCCGGGTCACCAGAAAGGCCAGTCCGATGCCGATCACCAGCGAGCCCGCGGTGACGGCGAAGGCCAGGCCAAGGCTGCGCACCGCCAGCTCCCACGTGCGCTCGCGCAGAAGTACCTCGGCCATCACTCCGGTGCCGCGTTCGGTGGATCGCACCGCGAGGTAGATCAGCGGCAGCAGGGCGACCGCGGCAGCGAGCAGGGCGGGCAGCAGCAGGATCAGCGGCAGGCGCTCGCGGCGACGTCGCGGGGCTCTTGCTCCGCGGCGGGCACCCGGAGCGGCCGTAGCCGCGGGGCGCTCGTCAATGGCGGTCATGAGCGCGGACGCTACCTGGGAAGGACGCGGGTGCTCAGACGAGGCCGACGTCGTTGAACAGGGTGAGGGTGGCCTCGATGTCGTCGAGCTGCGAGAGGTTGATCGTGGGTGCATTCAGGGTGCCGAGCGCGGGCAGGTCGGCAGGCAGGGCGACGCCCTCAATCAGTGGGTACTCCTTGAGCGTCAGCGAGAACACCCGCTGGGCGCTTTCGGAGACCAGGTAGTCAACGAATCGCTGGGCCGCACTCATCTGATCGCTGCCCTTGAGAATCCCTACTCCCGCGACGTTGATCAGTGCGCCGACATCACCGTCGGACAGAAACTTCAGCCGCGCCGGAACCGCGTCCAGGCCTTCCTCGGCTACCTGCTCGTACCAGTAGTAATGGTTGATCAGACCGACCGAGATCAGCCCGTCCTCGGCAGCGTTGAGCACCGCGATGTTGTTGTCGAAGGTCTGGGGCTCGTTGGCCTTGATTCCCTCCAGCCACGCGCGGGCCACGTCTTCGCCCTTGAGGACCCGCATGGCGGTGACAAAGGAGATGAACGAGGCATTCGTCGGCGCGATGCCGACCTTGCCCTTCCACGACGGGTCGGTGAGATCGAACACGGAGTCCGGAACCTGATCCTGCGTCAGTTGTTTGGGGTCGTAGACGATGACCCGCGAGCGGCCCGAGGTGCCGATCCAACTGCCATCGTCGGCGCGGTACTGGGCAGGTACGCGGTCGAGGGTTGCCTGCGGCAGCATCGCGAGGGCATCGCGCTTGTCCAGTGCCCCGAGTGCGCCGCCGTCCTGGGAGAAGAACACGTCGGCGTCGGTGCGCTCGCCCTCCTCGATGAGCTGGGCGGCCAGCTGGGCGGTGTCCCCGTATCGCACGTCCACGTCGATTCCGGTGTCGGCCTCGAAGCCGGCGATGATCGGTGCGATCAGCGCCTCCTGGCGTCCGGAGTAGATCAGCAGCGTCCCGCCGTCGGATGCGGCTGTCGCGCTCGCGCCGGGGGGCGACCCGGAGCTCGACGCGATCGGCGAGGACTCCCCGGAACAGGCCCCGAGGCCCCCTCCGAGCGTGACCAGCAGCGCGGCCAGCAGGACAGTGCGGCGCATCGGGGGGCCCTTCGGTCGAACACGGCGTCCAGGACAGGAAAGCCTGGCCTAACCAAGGTAACCCAGAGTGGGAGATCACGGGTCCGGTGGGCCGGACACAATCGCCATCGGAGGGGGCGCCGGCGAGCGCCCGATAGCCTCGCCGCGCGGCCCGATCCGGGGCCGTCGAGTGCGGGTGAGCAGGGCGGACGGTGACGGTGGGTGCAGTGACGGCGCGCGCGCTGGGGCTGACGGTGGGTTTCCTGGCCGACGCCGCCTTCGCCGACCCGCGCCGCGCGCACCCCGTCGCCGGGTTCGGGCGCGCGGCCGCGGCGCTCGAGCGGCGATGCCGGCGTGACAGCGTCGTGGCGGGCGCTGGGTACACCGCGCTGTGCGTGGCCACCCCGGTGCTGCTGGGCGCCGTGGTGGCGCGGCGCGCGGGCGATCGGGCGCTGTTGGCGGTGGTGGGCACTGCAGCGGCGACGTGGGTGGTGCTGGGTGGGGCCTCGCTCGCGCGCGAAGGCGCGCAGATGTCGCGGCTGCTGGCCGACGACGACCTACCCGGCGCCCGGGCCCGGCTTTCGCATCTGTGCGCCCGCGATGCCACGACACTCAAGGCTGACGAACTTGCCCGGGCGACGGTGGAGTCCCTCGCCGAGAACACCTCCGACGCCGTGCTCGCCCCGCTGCTCGCCGGTGCGCTGTTCGGGATTCCCGGCCTGCTTGGCTACCGCGCGGTCAACACCCTGGACGCGATGATCGGCTACCGCTGCGCGCGTTACGTCCGCTTCGGCAAGCCCGCGGCCCGTCTCGACGACTTCGTCAACCTGGCGCCGGCGCGGCTGACCGGCGTGCTCACGGTGGCGCTGGCGCCGAGTGTGGGTGGGAGCCGGGCGGCCGCTGCGCGCGCGCTGCGCACCGATCGTGGCGCGCACCCCAGCCCGAATGCCGGCTGGTGCGAGGCCGCCGCAGCCGGGGCGCTCGGGGTGCGTCTGGGTGGGGCCAACATCTACGGGGGGACGACTGAGTCACGCCCGGTGCTCAACGCGGGCGGGCGTGCACCCGAGGTGGCCGACATCGCCCGCGCGGTGCGCCTTTCGCGCCTGGTCGGGGCGGGCGGGCTCGCCTTGGCCTGCGGCCTCGCGCTGGCGCTTGGGAGGCTCAGGTGAGCTTGCCGGCGCGGGAGCCGGCGTCTGTCCCGGCGCGGAAGGCGGCCTCTGTCCCGGCGCGGAAGGCGGCGTCTGTCCCGGCGCGGAAGGCGGCGTCTGTCCCGGCGCGGAAGGCGGCGTCTGTCCCGGCGCGGAAGGCGGCGTCTGTCCCGGCGCGGAAGGCGGCGTCTG
>JBQTII010000056.1:0-6166 GCA_052388275.1 Sporichthyaceae bacterium
CTGCCCAGCCGCATCCACGGCGTCGTGCTGGTCTCCCGGCTGCACACCCCGACCCTGCGGGCGCTGGCCTTCGCCCGGGCAACCCGCCCGGACACCCTCGTGGCCGTGACCGTGCAGACCGCTCCCGAGGCCAGTGCCGCGCTGCTCGCGGAGTGGGCCGAACGCGACATTCCGGTGCCGCTGACCGTGCTCGACTCGCCGTATCGCGAGGTGACCCGCCCCGTGCTGGAGTACGTCCGCAATGTGCGCCTGGCCGGGCCCCGTGACGTGGTGGCGGTATTTGTGCCGGAGTACGTGGTGGGGCGCTGGTGGGAACAGCTGCTGCACAACCAGACCCCGCTGCGCCTCAAGGCGCGCCTGCTGTTCCAACCCGGAGTCATGGTGATCAGCGTGCCCTGGCAGCTCGGCAGCGCCCGCCTTCGCGCGACCGAGGGCGACCCGGTTCCCGCTGCCCCACCCGAGGACCCAGAGCGCTAAGACCGCGTCAAGACCCGTGGCCTGACTGCTAGGGAGCCGTCAAGGCCGCCACGGGGAAGCGCCGCACGGTGTTCTGTGCTGGGGTGAAGCTCACCCACGTACCCAAGCGCGTCCTGCTCGGCGCTCCGATGCGCAGTGACCGGCTCGGCGAGACGCTGCTGCGTAAGCGGATCGCGCTGCCGATCTTCGCCTCCGACCCGCTCAGCTCGGTGGCCTACGCACCGCAGGAGATCTTCCTGGTGCTCTCGATCGCCGGCACCGCGTACTTCACCCACAGCCTGTGGTTCGCCCTCGCGGTGGCCATCTTGATGGCGACGGTGGTCGCCTCCTACCGCCAGACCGTGCACGCCTACCCCAGCGGGGGTGGCGACTACGAGGTCGCGATGGTGAACCTCGGCCAGAGTGGCGGGCTGACGGTGGCCAGCGCGCTGCTGGTGGACTACGTGCTGACGGTGGCGGTCTCGGTCGCGGCCGGGGTGGACAACCTGGGCGCGGCAATCCCCTGGGTCGGGGAGCACAAGGTGGGTGTCGCCCTGGGCATCATCGTGGTGCTGACGTTGGTGAACCTGCGCGGGGTCAAGGAGGCCGGCAGCACGTTCGCGATCCCCGCCTACGCCTTCGTCATCGGCGTGCTCACCTTGGTCGTGTGGGGGCTGTTCAAGAGCTACGTGCTCGGTGATGACCTGCGCGCCCCGACGGCCGACTACGAGGTGATCGCGCAGGAGACCGAACTCGCCGGCTTCGCGTTGATCTTCTTGATGCTGCGCGCCTTCGCCTCCGGTTGCGCGGCGCTGACCGGAGTCGAGGCGATCGCCAACGGCGTGCCGGCCTTCCGCGAACCCAAGAGCAAGAACGCGGCCACCACCCTCGCGGTGATGGGGGTCATGGCCGTGACGATGTTCGCCGGCCTGGTCGCCCTCGGGGTCCGCAGCGACATCAAGGTCTCCGAACATCCCGAGACCGACATTCTGATCAACGGGGTCCCGGCCGGCCCGGACTACCACCAGGAGCCCATCATCGCCCAGGTGGCCGCCGCGGTCTTCGGCGACGGCTCGGCCCCGTTCATCTTTCTCGCCGCGGTCACCGCGCTGGTGCTGTTCTTCGCCGCGAACACCGCCTACAACGGGTTCCCGGTGCTCGGGTCGGTGCTGGCCCACGACCGCTTCCTGCCCCGCCAGTTGCGCCAGCGCGGGGACCGGCTCGCTTTCAGCAACGGCATCGTGCTGCTGGCGGTCGCGGCCGCAGCCCTCGTGATGGCCTTCGATGCCGAGGTCACGCGCCTCATCCAGCTCTACATCATCGGCGTATTCGTCTCCTTCACCCTCGGGCAGACCGGGATGGTCCGGCACTGGAACCGGCTGCTGCGCAGCGAGACGAACCCCCGCCAACGCTCCCGGATGAAGCGCTCGCGCGCCATCAACGCCGTGGGGCTCACCTTCACCGGCTCGGTGCTGGTCATCGTGCTGGTCACCAAGTTCACCCACGGTGCGTACCTCGTGGTGATCGCGATGCCGATCCTGTTCGTCATGATGCGGGGGATCCGGCGCCACTACGACCGCGTCATCGCCGACCTCACCCCGCCGCCGGCCGGGGTGACCCTGCCCAGCCGGATCCACGGAATCGTGCTGATCTCGCGGCTGCACACCCCCGCGCTACGCGCCCTGGCCTTCGCCCGAGCGATCCGCCCGGACACGTTGACGGCGTTGACCGTGCAGACCTCGCCCGAGGCGACCCGCCACCTGCTGGCCGAATGGGCCCAGCGCGACATCCCGGTCGCGTTGACCGTGCTGGACTCGCCCTACCGTGAGGTCATCGGTCCGCTGCTGGAGCACATCCGCGGCGTGCGGCGCGACTCTCCCCGTGATGTGGTGGCGGTCTTCATCCCGGAGTACGTGGTCGGCAAATGGTGGGAACAGCTGCTGCACAATCAGACGGCGCTGCGCCTGAAGGCGCGCCTGCTCTTCCAGCCCGGCGTGATGGTGACCAGCGTGCCCTGGCAGCTCGGATCGGCCGAGGAACTCGAAGCCAGACGCAGCCAGTAGGGACCGCCCGGTCGCGGGTGTGAGACTGGGTTCTGTGGTCGGGCCGAGGGGTGTGACAGGTGTGCTGACCGGGCGACGTCGCCGGGTCGGCGCGCTGGTCGCCGTCATCGCGCTGCCCACGCTGACGGCCGTGCTGCTGCCCTTGCGCAGCGACGTCGGCCTGGAAAGCGCGCTGCTGCTCTACCTGCTGGTGGTGGTGGTCGTGGCAGTCACCGGTGGAACGGCGCCGGCCCTCGCGACGGCCGCGGCGGCCTTCCTGCTCGCGAACCAGGGATTCACCGAGCCCTACGGTGAGTTCACGGTCGCGCATCACGTCGACGTCATCGCGATCATGACCTTCCTCCTGGTCGCGATCGCGGTGATCGTCGTGGTCGAACTGGCTGCCCGGGCCCGCGCTGCCGCGACCCGCAGCGAACTGGAAGCGGACGTGCTGTCCGGGCTGGCCAGCGCGCCGGTTCACGACGCCGCCCTGCGTGACGTGCTGGAGCAGGTACGCGACAGTTTCCAGATGACCTCGGTCGCCCTGCTTGCCCGCGGGACCGACCGTGAGATCACCGTCGGCGCGGTCGGGCCACCGATGAACGGACCGCCGGTGATCTCCGCCGACGCCGGCGGCGGGCTGCGCCTGGTCGCCGAGGGCCCGGCGCTGTTCGCCGAGGATCGCCGGATGCTCGGCCGCCTCGCTGCGGCCGCGGCGCGAGCGTGGGACAACCAGCGCTTGGCCGGCGAAGCAGCCTCGGCCCGGGAACTCGCCGAGGTGGACCGGCTGCGGGCGGTCCTGCTTGCGGCGGTGGGCCACGACCTGCGTACCCCCCTGGCCGCGATCAAGGCGGCCGTGTCCAGCCTGCGGCAGTGCGAGGTGGTGTGGTCGCCGCAGGACGAGGCCGAATTCCTGGCGCAGATCGAGGCCGGTGCGGACCGCCTCGACGACCTGGTGGCGAATCTGCTCGACCTGAGCCGGTTGCAGTCCGGGGTGCTCTCGGTGGACCTGCGGCCCGTCGCGCCGGAGGAGCTGGTCGCGCGGGCCCTGGTGGACGTGCCGCCCGACGCGGTCGTCGTCGACGTGCCGGAGAATCTGCCCATGGTCTGCGCCGACGCGGGGTTGCTGGAGCGGGTGCTGGCCAACCTGGTCGCCAATGCCCGCCGATTCGCCCCGGACGAATTCCCCGTGCAGGTGCGAGCCATGCAGGACAACGGATCGGTCCGATTGGAGGTCATCGACCGCGGACCGGGTATTCCACAGATCGAGTGGGAACGCATCTTCGTTCCCTTCCAGCGCCGGGACGATCGCGGCCGGGATGCCGGTGGTGTTGGCCTGGGGCTGGCGATCGCTCGAGGGTTCACCGAAGCCGTCGGCGGCACCTTGGTACCGACGCACACCCCTGGCGGGGGCCTGACGATGACGCTCACCCTCCCGCAGGCGCTGCCTACCGCCCCGGCGCCGCGATGACCTCCTCCGCGGCACCGCTGGTCCTGGTGGTCGAGGACGAGCCGTCGCTGCTGCGTGCGCTGGCCATCAACCTGCGGGCACGCCATTACGACGTCGCCACGGCCCCGAATGGGGCGGGTGCCTTGCGCGAGGCTGCCCGCCGCGTGCCGGACCTGGTGATCCTCGACCTCGGCCTGCCCGACATCGACGGGGTGGAGGTGATCCTGGGGCTGCGACCCTGGTGCACGGCCCCGATCCTGGTGCTCTCCGCCCGCGAGGACCAGTCACAGAAGGTTGCGGCGCTCGACGCCGGCGCTGATGACTACGTCACCAAGCCGTTCGGCATGGACGAGCTGCTCGCCCGGGTCCGCGCTGCCCTGCGCCGGGGGGAGAGCCCTGCCGGGGTCGACCCGGTCGTGGTGACCGCGGACTTCACCGTCGATCTGGCCGCGCGCACGGTGCACACCGCGGCAGGGGTCGCCGTGCGGCTCACCCCGACCGAGTGGGGGCTGCTCGATGTCCTGGTGCGCAACAGCGGGCGGCACGTGTCGTCGAAGGCTCTGCTCCAGGAGGTTTGGGGCCCGGCTTACGGCACCGAGACCAACTATCTGCGGGTCTACCTGGCGGCATTGCGCCGCAAGCTCGAGCCTGATCCGGCCCATCCCCGTTACCTGATCACCGATCCAGGGATGGGCTACCACTTCTCGCCCTGAGCACGCCGGCGGCGGAATGCGTCGCCCATCTTCATACTGGTATACGCTTAAGAGTATGAGCACTGAGCGGGTGACCGTGTCGATCACCCCCGGGCTGCGGGCGGCAGCGGCGCAGGTCGCCGAACAGCGCGGGCTCTCGTTCTCCTCGGTTGTGGCCAGCGCCCTGGGTGAGTGGCTGCGTGGCCAACTCGTCGACGAATGGCTGGCCGAGCATCAGGCCGAGCACGGGGCTTTCACCGAGGGTGAGCTGCGCGATCTCGCCGCACAGGCGGCGGTCCCCTATCTGCCCCCCGGCCGCCCCGCCGAGCCTGCGCCGTGAACGTGGTGCTGGACGCCGGCGCCATGATCGCGATCGATCGCGACGACCGTCAGGTGGCGGGCCTGATCGAGCTGGGCAGACGGGCCGGTGCGGGCCTGAGGACTGCGGCGCCGGTCGTCGGGCAGGCCTGGCGGGGACCCCGACAGGCACGCCTGGCGAAGTCGCTGGCGATGGTCGCAGTGCTTCCGACCGGGCTGGCGGAGGCGAAGGCGGCCGGTGTGCTGCTGGCGGCGGCACATAGCGCCGATGTCGTCGACGCGCTACTGGCGCTGGTCGTGCTCCCCGGTGATCAGGTCTTGACCAGCGATCCCGAGGATCTGCGCGAACTGCTCGACGCACGAGGCATCGCGGCCACCATCGTTGCGGTCTGAGCCCGAGATCTGAGGACCCTTCTCGGCCAGGCTCAGCGGATGCATATCGGCGCGTTACGCTCGCCGATCATGGGCGTTCAGATCTCCCCGAGCATTCTCTCGGCCGACTTCGCCGATCTGGCCGCCGAATGCGAGCGGGTGGCGGGGCACGCGGACTGGCTGCACGTCGACGTCATGGACAACCATTTCGTCCCGAATCTGACGCTGGGTCTGCCGGTCGTCGAGGCTTTGCTCAAGCGCGTGTCGACCCCGGTGGACTGCCACCTGATGATCGCCGACCCGGACCGCTGGGCCCCGGCCTATGCCGAGGCCGGGGCAGGCAGCGTGACCTTCCACGTGGAGGCCGCAGCCGCCCCGGTTCGGCTCGCCCGCTCGATCCGTAGCGCCGGCGCCCGGGCCGGGATGGCGCTCAAACCGGCGACCTCGATCGAGGGCTACGCCGATCTGCTCCCCGAACTCGACATGCTGCTGATCATGAGCGTGGAGCCCGGTTTCGGTGGACAGGCCTTCCTGGACGTGGTGCTGCCCAAGATCCGCCGCGCCCGCGAGCTGATCGACGGCCGCAATCTCGACCTCTGGCTCCAGGTCGACGGCGGGGTGTCGGCGAGCACGATCGAACGCTGCGCCGAAGCCGGTGCGGACGTCTTCGTCGCCGGCTCCGCGGTGTATGGCGCGGCCGATCCCGGTGCGGCGATCGCCGGGCTGCGCGCCCAGGCCACAGCCGCCGGCCAGCGGGCCCCCCGGGGAGCCTGAGCCGCGATGGCGTCCGCGGCCGAGTACGCGGCGTTGCGCCGCGCTCTGGCGCTGGCCGGCCG
>JBQTII010000057.1:0-30094 GCA_052388275.1 Sporichthyaceae bacterium
GCGATCAACGGGTTCACATCCGGATGCACACTCGGGTCCGAGGCCAGCATCTTCGTCACCGACATGATCCCGTACCCGTACTCCAGATCCTTCCCGAACTCCCTGCTCCCACCCGGGTTACGGATCAGATGCTGAATCAGCTGATTCCCCGTCGCCGACGGATACTTCGACGCCACCAACGCCAAACCCCCCGCCACCAACGGCGCCGCCTCCGACGTCCCCGACACCAAGAAGTCGCTGAACCATTTTTTGTTCTCGAACCCCCCATTCGGTACCTGTACACCCGGCGCTGAGATGACAAACGCCTCCCGGTTCCGCTTCACGTTTCGCTCCCACGGTTTCGCATTCCGATCAACAGCGACCGCAGCCACCACCCCCGGGATTGCTGCTGGGTAGTTCACCGCGCGGTCTCCTGGCCCGTTCCCCGCGGCCGCGACGACCACTACTCCTGCGTCCAGGGCCCGCTGCACCGCCATCGTCAGCGGCAGGAAGGGCCGACTCGTCCCACCAGAGAAATTGATGATTCGTGCCCCGGCCGCCACGGAAGCGTCGATCGCGCGCGTGAGGGCCGGGGTAGTCGGATCTCCCAGGCAAGTCAGGTTCTCCGTAGAACTCGAGTCATCCGAATACACAAAACCCAGAATCGTCGCGTCTGGGGCGATCCCGATCACCCCGCCGCCCCCTGGCAACGTCCCTCTTCCCGAACCCACGATGCTCACCGCCACTGTGGTGCCATGCCCGGCGATCGAACCCTTCCCCGCCGCCGGGCCGCCACAGAAGTTCTGCGTCGGGATCACCCGCTGCCCCCGCAACTCCGGCACCGAGATGTCGATCTTCGAATCGATGACCGCGATCTTCACCCCC
The DNA here is from genome assembly GCA_052388275.1 of Sporichthyaceae bacterium. Taxonomy (GTDB): domain Bacteria; phylum Actinomycetota; class Actinomycetes; order Sporichthyales; family Sporichthyaceae; genus JBQTII01. The sequence goes on from JBQTII010000057.1 coordinate 865, forward strand.
TTGCCCGTGCTCTGCTTATGCGCCTGCGCAAGACCCATCGCCTTGTACCACCAGGCGTCCTTACCGAACCCCTCCGCGGCCGGGGCCGCGACCGCACCGGTCGGCCCGAGCAGCGCCGCCCCGAGCGCGAGCACCACACCGACCGCGCCGACCCGTATCCCTGCGAGCACCCGAGCACACTCCCTTTACGTCAGAACGAGTTCTACATCAGAACGAGGTTTGACCACCGGGCTAGGAGAACTCGTTCTCTCCAGCCGGCGGCGGGGCCGGGGCAGCCGGTGCGGGCGGGGCAGGGGCCGGGACAGCGACCGACCCAGATCCCGAAGGCTCCGGCACAGTCGAAGACGCAGCCCTGTCACCGATCGCCTCGCGGGCAGCCCGCTCATACACCGCGTCCGACCGGTACCCCGACCCGCCGCCGAGCTTGTTCCCCAGGCGCGCCAAGGTCTCGGCGACGTTGTCGTCCTCGTCGGCCTAGTTCTTGATCACCGTACGGAGCTTGCCGACCAGCAGATCCAGGTCGTCACCGAGCGCCCTGATGGTGGGGGCGTACACCTGGTAGGCGTCCCGGTGGCGGGCGTCCAACTCCCGGGCAGCCGCGATCGGGCCGAACAGGTCCTGGTAGTTCGGCATACGTCCGAAGTCGGCGCTGGCCCCGATCACCCGATCGTGCAACGGCGCCAGCGCCCCAGCGACGAACTCGCGCAGCGCCTCGACCGATACCTCGATCTCACCCGTCATGACCCGCTCCCTGCGCCAAGCCGACCCGGCAGCTTGGCGAAGGCTGCCTGCTGCTCGGAATCGACGTTGGGGTGCGTGGTCTCGAATGCGGACTGCGCAACCATCTGCGCCCCGAGCGTGCGGGCCTGATCCCGTGTGCCGATCTCACCGGTCATGCCGGCACCTCCCGTTTCCCCGTGGTGGCGGCTGCGCCGATGCGACCCTAATCGCAAACCGGCCAAAGCTGACCAGCCGTCTGGCTCGAGCTGTGGTCAAGCGGTCGAGTTCGTCGCCAAACGGCGGCCGAAGAGGATGCGGCTTTCAGTACCTGCGGTGCCAGAGGTTCACCGCGGCGCTGACCTCCCACCCCTGCGCGGGGGCGGCACCGGCGCGCGCGGCCCGCACCTCGGCCAGCGCACCACCCGCCACGCCCGCCGGGAACTCGATGCGCAGCACGGCCGCGAGCTCCGCCTCGTTCTCGAAGCGCCAGCACAGGTCCAAAGGGCGGCGAGCGAAGCCGGCGCGGGCCCAGAACTCCTCGACGTCGCGCGGGTCGTAGGCGATGTTGTCCGCGCGCAGGCCGGCGGCGAACCAGGCACCGACCTGCGAACGGGTGGCGTCATGGTCGAGGATCACCGCCAGGCCGCCGGGCCGCAGCACGCGGGCCACCTCGCGCAGCCCTACTTCGCAGCCGGGGCCGAAGAAATAGGCCCAGCGTGCGTGCACCAGATCGACGCTGCGGTCCGGCACCGGCAGCGCCTGCGCTGTTCCCTGACGTACCATCACGTGCGGCAGATCGTCCACCCGTCGCACCGCCGTCGCGAGCAGCCCTGCGTGCGGCTCGATCCCGGTGACGGTCGCGGCGCGCGCGGCCAGGCGCGGCAGGTGGTACCCGGTCCCGCACCCGATGTCGAGCACGTGCCCCCACGACTCGGTGAGTACCTCCGGGGTCCGGGCAAGCTCGGAGATCGCGGCGTCGATCACACCGTCGGGATCCAGCGCGCGGTTCTCCACCTCGTAGAGAGCAGGGTGCTCCCAGATGTTCGGCGAAGGCACCGCGCCCGGGGAGATACCGGAGGCTGCGAGGAAGCGAGCGCGCAGGGTCACCGGCGCCCCCGCGGACCGCGCCTACGTCCAAAGACTCCAGCGTTACAGGACACCCTCGGTCGGACGTCAGCAGCAATCAAGCCCACTGACGACCAGTCAGACGCTCGTAGACCTCGACGTAGCGGGCACGGGTTGCCTCGACGATGTGCTCTGGCACCGCCGGGGCAGGCGGCTTCTTGTCCCAACCGGACCCGGCGGCCCAGTCACGCACGAACTGCTTGTCCAGGCTCGGTTGGCTCTGGCCCGGCGACCACCGGTCCGCGGGCCAGAAGCGCGAGGAATCCGGGGTCAGCAGCTCGTCGCCCAGCGTCAGCACGCCCGCGGCGTCGAGACCGAGTTCGACCTTGGTGTCGGCGATGATGATGCCCCGCTCGGCAGCGATCGCCGACCCGCGCGCGTACAGCTGCAGTGTCACCTCGGCCAGGCGCGAAGCGAGCTCCGGGCCGACGGCGGCCGCTACCTCGGCGGCACTCATCGGCTCGTCGTGCTCGCCGACGGGGGCCTTGGTGGTTGGGGTGAAGATCGGCGCCGGCAGCGCAGAACCCTCGACCAAGCCAGGCGGTAGCGCGACCCCACTGACGGCGCCGGTGGCGTGGTACTGCGCGGTCCCCGACCCCGCCAGATACCCACGTGCCACGCACTCGACCGGCACCATCGCGAGGCGACGGCAGCGGATCGCGCGCCCGGCGAACTCGGCGGGGACCTCGGTTGCGGAGATGACGTGGTCGGGCACGATTCCGGCCAGCTGGGAGAACCACCACAGCGAGAGCCCAGTGAGGATCGCGCCCTTGTCCGGGATCGGTGTCGGCAGCACCACGTCGTAGACCGAAACCCGGTCCGAGGCGACGAGCACCAGTTCGTCCACGCCGTCACGGTGGTCGAGGTAGACGTCGCGCACCTTGCCCGAATGCAGCAGCTCCACCCGGAGAATCCTGCCGGACGGCTGCTCATGAATGAGCGGGCGGTGCTCTTCCATGCGCTGGCGACCAGTTTGCGGCCCTATTTCTGGTCGCCCGCTCATGAATGAGCGAGCCGACCGGAAATTGTCAGTGGTGCGAACTAATGTTCGAACATGGCGAAATCAGTCTCGGCGTTCCGATGTGGCGAGTGCGGCTGGCAGTCCACCAAGTGGGTCGGCCGGTGCGGGGAGTGCCACGCCTGGTCCTCGATGTCCGAGGTGGCCGTCAGCCCCGGTGCGGTGCGGCGCGCCGGCGGGCGGGTGGTGACCCGCGGGGCCGTGTCGCCGATCTCCGAGGTCAGCGCGAGCGATGCGCGCTCCACCCCCAGCGGGGTCGGTGAACTGGACCGGGTCCTCGGTGGCGGCCTGGTCGCCGGCGCCGTGATCCTGCTCGCCGGTGAACCCGGCGTCGGTAAGTCCACGCTGCTGCTGGAGGTCGCCGCGCAGCTGGCGCGCACCGGCGCCCGGGTTCTCTACGTCACCGGCGAGGAGTCCGCGGCCCAGGTGCGTCTGCGCGCGGACCGCGTCGGGGCGCTGGAGCCGAGCCTGTACCTGGCGGCCGAGAGCGACCTGGGCGCGATCGCCGAGCACGTCGCCACGGTCGCGCCGACGCTGCTGATCGTGGACTCGGTGCAGACCATCTCCACCGCCGAGGTTGACGGCGCCGCCGGGGGGGTGACGCAGGTGCGCGAGGTGGCGGCCGGGTTGACCCGGCTGGCGAAGGACAACGCGATGACGACCGTGCTCGTCGGGCACGTCACCAAGGACGGCTCGATCGCCGGACCGCGGGCACTCGAGCACCTCGTCGACGTCGTGCTGCACTTCGAGGGCGATCGGGCCGGGCGGCTGCGCATGGTGCGCGGGGTCAAGAACCGCTATGGCCCGGCCGACGAGGTCGGCTGCTTCGACCTCAGCGACGACGGCATCGTGGAACTCCCCGACCCGAGCGGGCTGTTCCTGTCCCGCGCGCCGGTCAGCGTCGCCGGACAATGCGTCACCGTCACCGTCGAGGGCCGCCGGCCGCTGGTCGTCGAGGTCCAGGCTCTGGTGGGCCTGTCGGACTTGCAGACGCCGCGGCGCACGACCTCCGGGCTGGACTCCTCCCGTGTGGCGTTGTCACTCGCGGTGCTTGAACGCCGCGCCGGGATCCGTCTACACGGGCGCGACGTGTACACCGCCACCGTGGGCGGGGTCCGCCTTACCGACCCAGCCTCCGACCTCGCGGTGAGCCTGGCGGTCGCCAGCGCCGCCACCGACGAGGTGCTGCCCGCTGACCTGGTCGCGATCGGCGAGGTCGGGCTGGCCGGGGAGATCCGGCCGGTCGGCGGGATCGGGCGCCGTCTGGCCGAGGCGCAGCGGCTCGGGTTCCGCCGCGCGGTCGTGCCGCCGGGCAGCGCCGGCGGCGCACCGGCCGGGATGATCGCACTGGAATGCTCGACGCTGGCCGCAGCCTGGGCTGCCGCGACGGCGCCCGCACCTGCGGTGCCGCTGCGTGGCCTGCGCACCGTCTGAGAACGGACATGCCTGCTGTGTGTAGCCAAGCGGATGCATTCTGACGCGCTATCGGCAAATCCGCAGGTGACGTGCGTACACTCAATGACGCGTCATCTGCACCACTTTGTCCTGCGCCGTTACTTCCCCTGAGCACCAGAACCGGTGGGGGTCCGTGTCCACGATCGAGCCGCCCGACGCCGAGAGCGTCGAGCACGCGGGATCGTTGCGCGCGACCTTGGCGGCGGTCGCGCCGGGCACCCAGCTGCGCGAGGGTCTGGAGCGCATCCTGCGCGGGCACACCGGCGCCCTGATCGTGCTCGGGCACGAGAAGACCGTCGAGTCGATGTGCACCGGCGGCTTCGTGCTCGACGTCGAGTTCTCCGCCACCCGGCTGCGCGAGCTGGCGAAGATGGACGGCGCGATCGTGCTCGACCGCGAGGCCACCAAGATCGTGCGGGCGGCCGTGCACCTGATGCCGGATTCCACGATCCCCACCGACGAGTCCGGCACCCGGCACCGCACCGCGGACCGCGTCTCGCGCCAGGTCGACCTGCCGGTGATCTCGGTCAGCCAGTCCATGCACCTGATCGCGCTCTACATCCGCGGGGTGCGCCACGTGCTGGAGGACTCCGGCACGATCCTGACTCGGGCCAACCAGGCCCTGGCCACCCTGGAGCGCTACAAGCTGCGCCTGGACGAGGTCGCCGGGACGCTGTCCGCGCTGGAGATCGAGGACCTGGTCACGATCCGAGACGTCGCCGCCGTCGCCCAGCGCCTGGAGATGGTCCGCCGGATCGCGCGCGAGATCGAGGGTTACGTCGTGGAGCTCGGCTCCGACGGGCGCCTGCTGGCCCTGCAGCTGGACGAGTTGATCGCCGGCGTCGAGGACGACCGCGAGCAGGTCGCCCGCGACTACCTCCCGGTGCCCCTTGGACGCCCTCGCTACGAGGCCGTGGACGCCCTCGAGGCGCTGAACCTGCTAACCGCCACCGACCTGCTCGACCTATCGACCGTCGCGCGGGCGTTGGGCTACATCGGCGGCGTCGAGGCGTTGGAGAGCGCGGTCAGCCCCCGCGGGTACCGACTGCTGGCCAAGGTCCCCCGCCTGCCGGGCGCAGTCATCGAACGCCTCGTCGAACACTTCGGTGGCCTGCAGAAGCTGCTGGCCGCGAGCGTGGACGACCTGCAGACCGTCGAGGGCGTCGGGGAATCCCGCGCCCGCTCGGTCCGCGAGGGTCTCTCGCGCCTGGCCGAATCCTCCATTCTGGAGCGCTACGTCTAATTCCCCACTTCTGTATGCGTGTCGGGCCTTGCGGGGCATCCGAAAGCCCCGGACACACTCAGAAGTTGGACTCAGCGGATGTCGAAGACGACGCGTTTACGCGCATCGACGCCGCCGGCGGAGCCTTCCAGGACATAGGTACCGGGGCGGGCGTCGGACAGGCCCTTCGGGCAGCCCGGCTGGGAACGGACCAGGCTCCACACCGAGCGGGCGAAGAGTTCCTGACCCGGTTCAAGCAGCCTGATGTCCTTGGTGCCCTTGCCCTGGCAGTCGTCGGAGGACCAGATGCGGTCCTTGCCCGAGACGATCGTGAACGACAGAGCCCGCGACCCCAGGTCGGCGAGGCAGGCGCTCTTGCCGGTGTTCTTCACTCCGAGGAACAACTTGGGCTTGTCCGCGCTGGAGTAGATGCGCTGGTCGGTCCGCAGCACGACTCGCAGGCTGGACTTCGCGCACGCGAGCGGGCCGGCGACCTGGGCGTCGGAGGTCGGCTCGGGTTCGGCGTTCTTGCCCGCCTTGGCACCGGCCGCGGACTCGCCCTTACCCTTGGCGCTCGCCGGCGTCTTCGCCTTGGGCTTGCCGGTGAACTTGGTGAAGGGGATCGTCGGCGTGGGCGTGGGGGTTGGGGTGAAGGTGTTCGTCAACGGCACCGGCTCCTGCTGGACGACGGTGCCGATGTTGGGGCCCTCGCCACCACAGGCCCTGGCCAGCAACACGGTGGCGGCTGCCAGGGCGGCGAACATGAAGGCGCGACGTCGCCAGTAGACCGCGGACGAACGGCGGCCGACGGGTTCGAGAATGACGTTCATAATTGCGCAGCACGTTAGGCCGAAAGGGTGGCGATGACGGGAAGGCACGCCGACGGGCGTGCCGCCAACGCCGCCAGTGGTCGCACGGACGTCGATCCGCGCCGGTTACCGGGCGGCCGCGACGCGCCCTTGGTCGCGTTGATCCTCGACTGGTTCGACGAGTGCGGCCGGGACCTGCCCTGGCGAGAACCAGGCACCGGGCCGTGGGCGATCTTGGTCAGCGAGGTGATGTTGCAGCAGACACCGGTGGCCCGGGTACTGCCCGTGTACCAGGCCTGGCTGCGACGATGGCCGACACCGGCCGCGCTGGCCGCGCAGTCACCCGGCGAGGCGGTGCTGGCCTGGGGCAGGCTCGGCTATCCCCGCCGCGCGCTACGCCTGCACGGCGCGGCCCAACAGATCGTCGATCGTCACGACGGCGTCGTCCCAGCGGACTACGCCGCGCTGTGCGCGCTGCCCGGCGTCGGGGACTACACCGGCGCCGCGGTGGCCACCTTCGGCTACGGCCGCCGCCATGTTGTGCTCGACACCAACGTGCGCCGCGTGCTCGCTCGCCTCTACGGCGCCCAGGAGTTTCCGGGGCCGTCGATCACCGCAGCCGAGCGCGCCGACGCCGCAGAACTGCTGCCCGCCCGCGACGCCGACGCCGCGCGGTGGGCCGCCGCGTCGATGGAACTCGGGGCGCTGGTCTGCACGGCCCGCGCTCCGCGGTGTGGAAGCTGCCCGGTCCGCAGCGCCTGCGCGTGGCATCGCGCGGGCAAGCCGGTCGGAACCGGGCCGCGGCGTGTGCAGACCTTCGCGGGCACCGACCGCCAGGTCCGCGGGATTCTGCTGGGCGCCGTGCGCGACGCCGCGCCCGAGCCGGTCGCCGCCGATGTGCTGCGCGCCTGCTGGCGCGAGCCGGTCCAGCGCACGCGAGCCCTGGACTCCCTGATCGCCGACGGCCTCCTCACCCCCCTCCCCGGCGCCCGATTCACCCTCCCCACACACCCGTAGCGTCCGAAGGAGTGGGCGCGATAGCGACCACTCCGTCGGATGTTCGGGGTAGGGCCCTCAGTCCTTGGTCAAGTCGACCAGGGTCGGGTCCAGCAGGGGCGCCGGCTTGAGCTCGCCGCGGAAGGTGAATTTCGCCGCGTCGCCCTCCCCCTCAGTGTCGACGACGACGATCTGGCCGGGGCGCAGCTCGGAGTACAGGATCTTCTCCGACAGCGAGTCCTCGACCTCGCGCTGGATCGCGCGGCGCAGCGGCCGCGCACCCATCACCGGGTCGAACCCGCGCTTGGCGAGCAGCGCCTTGGCCGCGGGCGTGACCTCGATGGCCATGTCCTTGTCCTTCATGCGCTCGTCGAGTTTCTCGATCATCAGGTCGACGATCTGGATGATCTCGTCCTCGAGCAGCTGGTGGAAGACCACGATGTCATCGACGCGGTTGAGGAACTCGGGCCGGAAGTGCTGCTTGAGCTCGTCCTGAACCTTCTGCTTCATCCGCTCGTAGTTAGTCTGCTGGTTGCCGTCGGCGGCGAAACCGAGGTTGAAGCCCTTGGAGATGTCTCGGGTACCGAGGTTCGTCGTCAGGATGATGACGGTGTTCTTGAAGTCGACGACCCGACCCTGAGCATCCGTCAGACGGCCGTCCTCCAGGATCTGCAGCAACGAGTTGAAGATGTCCGGGTGGGCCTTCTCCACCTCGTCGAACAGCACGACGGAGAACGGCTTGCGTCGCACCTTCTCCGTCAGCTGACCGCCCTCCTCGTAGCCGACGTAGCCGGGCGGAGAGCCGAACAGCCGCGAGACGGTGTGCTTCTCGGAGTACTCACTCATGTCCAGGGAAATAAGTGAGTCCTCGTCACCGAACAGGAACTCCGCGAGGGTCTTGGACAGCTCGGTCTTACCAACACCTGACGGGCCGGCGAAGATGAATGAGCCACCGGGGCGCTTGGGGTCCTTGAGGCCGGCCCGGGTGCGACGGATGGCCTGCGAGAGCGCCTTGATCGCCTCCTTCTGGCCGATGACGCGCTTGTGGAGCTCGTCCTCCATGCGCAGCAGGCGCGAGGACTCCTCCTCGGTCAGCTTGAAGACCGGGATCCCCGTGGCGGTGGCGAGAACCTCGGCGATCAGCTCCTCGTCGACCTCGGCGACGATGTCCATGTCACCGGATTTCCATTCCTTCTCCCGCACCGACTTCTCGCCCAGCAGTTGCTTCTCGGTGTCGCGCAGGGCGGCGGCCTTCTCGAAGTCCTGGGCGTCGATCGCCGATTCCTTGTCCCGGCGCACGCCCGCGATCTTCTCGTCGAACTCGCGCAGGTCCGGCGGGGCGGTCATCCGGCGGATGCGCATCCGCGAGCCCGCCTCGTCGATCAGGTCGATGGCCTTGTCCGGAAGGAAACGGTCGGAGATGTAGCGGTCGGCCAGGGTTGCCGCGGCGACCAGGGCCGCGTCGGTGATCGAGACGCGGTGGTGCGCCTCGTAGCGGTCGCGCAGACCCTTGAGGATCTCGATGGTGTGCGCGAGGGAGGGCTCGGCGACCTGGATCGGCTGGAAGCGCCGCTCGAGCGCGGCGTCCTTCTCCAGGTGCTTGCGGTACTCATCCAACGTGGTGGCGCCGATGGTCTGCAGCTCACCGCGGGCCAGCATCGGCTTGAGAATCGACGCCGCGTCGATCGCGCCCTCCGCAGCGCCGGCCCCGACGAGGGTGTGCAGCTCGTCGATGAACAAGATGATGTCCCCGCGGGTGCGGATCTCCTTGAGAACCTTCTTCAGCCGCTCCTCGAAATCACCGCGGTAGCGGGAACCGGCCACCAGCGCACCGAGGTCGAGGGTGTAGAGCTGCTTGTCCTTGAGCGTCTCGGGCACCTCGCCGCGGATGATCTTCTGGGCCAGACCCTCGACGACGGCGGTCTTGCCGACGCCGGGCTCGCCGATCAGCACGGGGTTGTTCTTGGTGCGCCGCGAGAGCACCTGCATGACGCGTTCGATTTCCTTCTCGCGCCCGATCACCGGGTCGAGCTTGCCCTCGCGGGCCGCCTGGGTCAGGTTGCGACCGAACTGGTCCCGGACCAGCGAGGTCGACGGGGTGCCCTCGGCGGGCCCGCCGGCCGCGGCCGGCTCCTTGCCCTGGTAGCCGGAGAGCAGCTGGATGACCTGCTGGCGGACGCGGTTCAGGTCCGCGCCGAGCTTGACCAGCACCTGGGCGGCGACCCCCTCGCCCTCGCGGATCAGGCCGAGCAGGATGTGCTCGGTGCCGATGTAGTTGTGGCCCAGTTGCAGGGCTTCGCGCAGCGAGAGTTCGAGGACCTTCTTGGCCCGCGGGGTGAACGGGATGTGCCCGGACGGTGCCTGCTGGCCCTGGCCGATGATCTCCTCGACCTGGGAGCGCACGGCCTCCAGGGAGATGCCGAGGCTCTCCAGCGCTTTGGCCGCGACGCCCTCACCCTCGTGGATGAGCCCGAGCAGGATGTGCTCGGTGCCGATGTAGTTGTGGTTGAGCATCCGGGCCTCTTCTTGGGCCAGGACCACAACGCGACGGGCACGGTCGGTAAATCTTTCGAACATCTCGCGGCTCCCCTACCCGGTTAGGGCGCGACGCACGTGGCACCCACCGTGGTCCGTCACTCTAGCCCCGCGGCGCTCGACCATGCGGGCGCGCTCAGCTGGAAGCGAACGAACGGCTGATACCGGACCTGGCCGCAAGGCCCCCCGGCCATCACCACCGACTCCTCGTGGCGGCGCTTCGAGGTGCCGGAAACGCCCGCGAGGCGGAGTCTGTCTACTTGTTCGCCTTGTGGAATCTGGCGACGATGTCCGCCGGAATCCGGCCGCGGTCGTTGACCTCAATATTCTGCTTCCGAGCCCAGGCGCGAATCTCCGGGGTGCGATTGCCGTTGGCGGACTTTGCCCCACCCGTGCCACGGGCGGCGCGCCCACCCACTCGGCGGCCATTGCCGACGAAGGGGGCCAAGGCGGTGCGCAACCGGGCCGCGTTCTTGGCTGAGAGATCGATCTCGTAGGACACGCCGTCGAGTGAGAACCTGACCGTCTCCTCCGCTGTGCCGCCGTCGAGGTCGTCCTCGAGAATGGTCAGAATTTTCGATGCCATGGTCGCGATTCCCCGCTTCTTCGTCCGCGGTGCGCCGGAGACTCCACGGCGCAATCTGTCGACGAAAGCAAAGCAGAACCGTCGTGGCGAATCAAATGCACCGAGCCATTTGCGCGCCCACTTGCCAAGTTTCTACTAAAGCCACAACAACATCCGGGTGTTGCCGAGTGTGTTGGGCTTCACGCGCTCCAGATCGAGGAACTCCGCGACGCCCTCGTCATAGGACTGCAGGATCTGGGAGTACACCTGTGCGTCGACCGGGACCCCGTCGATCTCGGTGAATCCGTGGCCCACAAAGAACTCGACTTCGAACGTCAAGCAGAACAGCTTCGCCACGCCGAGCTCGCGCGCGACCTCAATGAGCCGGGCCAACAGCAGGTGCCCGATTCCGGCGCCGCGCAGGCGCGGGTCGACCGCCAGCGTGCGCACCTCTGCCAGGTCCTCCCACATGACGTGCAGTGCCCCGCAACCGACGACCTCGATTCCGGCCCCGAGATCGGCCTCGGCAACCCAGAACTCCTGGATATCCTCAAAGAGCGCAACCGTCGGCTTGGACAGCAGGATCCGGTCGCTGGCGTAGACGTCGATGAAGCGGCGAATCTCGGCGACGTCCGCGGTTCGCGCCCGCCGCAGACTCGGGACCGCCGTCATGTCTGGCTCACTCCGGGCGCACGAACGGAAAGAGCACACTCTGGCGGATCGAGGCGCCGGTGAGCATCATCAGCAGCCGATCCACTCCCATTCCCAGACCCCCGGTGGGCGGCATCGCGTACTCCAGTGCCCGCAGGAAATCTTCATCGAGCACCATTGCCTCCGCGTCACCGCCGGCGGCCAGCAACGACTGGGCCGTGAACCGGGCCCGCTGCTCAAGGGGATCGATCAACTCCGAATAGGCGGTTCCGATTTCGGTGCCGAAGGCGACCAGGTCCCAACGTTCGGCGACCCGCGGATCGTCGCGGTGTGCCCGGGTCAGCGGAGAGACCTCGGTCGGGAAATCGCGATAGAACGTCGGCAATATCGTGCGGGATTCGAGCAGATGCTCGTACATCTCGAGCACGATCTGACCGCGATTCCAGGCGGGATTGTGCGGGACCCCCGCCTTCTCGCACAGCTCCACCAGCGTGGCCGACTCGGTTTCGGGCCCCACCGCCGTTCCGAGTACTTCGGACAAACCGTCATAGACCGTGACCGTGCGCCATTCCCCGCCGATGTCGAATTCCGCATCCCCGCGGTGCAGCACGGTGGTTCCCAGGGCGTCCCGCGCGGCTGTGACGATCAACTGGCGAGTGAGCACAGCCATCGAGTCGTAGTCGCCGTAGGCCTCATAGGCCTCCAGCATCGTGAACTCGGGATTATGGGTGGCATCGGCACCCTCGTTGCGTAAGTTGCGGTTGATCTCGAAAACCTTCTCCACGCCACCGACGGCGAGGCGCTTGAGATAGAGCTCGGGGGCGATCCGCAGGAAAAGGTCGACGTCGTAGGCGTTGATATGGGTGGTGAACGGGCGCGCGTTCGCACCGCCGTGCACCGCCTGCAGCATCGGCGTCTCGACCTCGAGGAATCCGGCCCCGGACAGCGTCTGGCGCAGCGAGCGCACCATGTCGCTGCGCACCGTGAGCATGCGCCGGGCCTCGGGGTTGACGATCAGGTCGACGTAGCGCTGGCGGACCAGGGCCTCGGGATCGGACAGGCCCTTGTGCTTGTCCGGCAGTGGGCGCAGGCACTTGGCGGTGATCGTCCAGGACTCCACGAGCACCGAAAGCTCGCCACGCTTGGAGGTGATCACCTCCCCGCTGACCCCGACGTGATCGCCGAGGTCGACGTCGGCCTTCCAGGCGGCCAGTGAGTCCGCGCCCAGGCGGTCCAGCGACAACATCACCTGCAGGTCGCCGGTGAAATCGCGCAGCGTCGCGAAACACAGTTTGCCGCCGGTGCGCGAGAGCATCACCCGCCCGGCGATCCCGGCCCGCACCCCGGTCGCGACGTCGAGTGGCAGGCCCTGGTGGGCCGCGATGACCTCGGCGATCGTCGCGGTACGCGGGTAACCCACCGGATAGGGGTCGGTTCCGGCCGCCTTGAGCCGTTCGAGCTTGTCGCGGCGCACCCGCACCTGCTCGGGAAGATCGTCGTCGGTCACCGGATGAGGTTAGTGCCCGGCTACCGACTGCCTTTGCATCGCGCGGAAAGGCGCGGCGCCGGCGGTCAGGGGGGATCCGCCGGCGCCGCTTGGGGGACTCAGGGGTTGTTGCGCACCCAGACCCCGCCAAAAATGCTCAGGCCCTCGGCCGTGCCGACCTCCACGATGTCGCTGGGGTCGTCCGGGTCGAGCAGGACCAGCGGGCTGGTCAGCGGGTCCCCGACGCGGCGAGCAAGCAGGCGAGTGCCGTCGGGGGTGAAGCACAGCGCCTGCAAGCCCTTGATCCGCTTCGTCTTGCCCGACTTGATGCTGAGCAGCACCAGGGTCTCGGGTCGGCCCGCGAACGACCCATCATCTGAGTGAATTGTGCTCGCCAGCCACCGCTTGCCGTCGGCCCCGCCGAACACCTGGGCGCCCCACGACAGCGTGCGCACCTTCCCGTTGCGATCTTCAAGGTCAACAAGGGAGTCACTGCCGGGTTCAGAATTTTCCCGCCCATAGGTGAAGCCGCCACCGGCCAACGGATAGACCCCGCTGCGTTCAGCGGACTCGAACAGGAGCATCTTCTGGCGGGTGTCGAACTCGTAGGCGAACTCGCGATTTATGTCGGTGTCCCCCTTGACCTTCTGGTAATAGAGAACGCCGTCGTCAACAGCGTTGAGGAACGCGTGGGGACGACCTAACCCCGGTACCGGACCGAGGGTTCCGTCGCCCATGACCAGTGCAAGGCGATCCACACTGCCGTCGGCAGCAGCGACGATGACATGCTCGCTGTCGGCACCCATGGACGATATGCGCTTCATGGTCGTTATGCGGTCGACAACCAAGGGCGCGAACCGAAGCCCGTAAACGTCGGCGAAGAGGATGTTGTTCTCTGCGCTTGCGAGAACCACTGCGTCGTAACTTGACAGGTCACGGGAGTCGACGGCGTTGGACGGAGCTGCCTGGCCGTCATCACCACCTGAACACGCTGTCAAGGCGAAGATGACCGCGGTCGCGCACAGGACGGCGAGAATGCCGCGCCGGCGATAGGCACTTAGTGTCATGAGGTCAGCCTGTCAGTTCGTAGTCAGGTACGTGACGAGGCGGAAACCACGGAACGTCGCAGCCTGCGCGGGGTTGAACTCGAACAACCCTTGAGCGACCGTCCCGTGGAAAGACTTACTACCCTTCCAGGGCGCGCACGGCGCGCCGCCCACGCAGTCGTCCTGCCACCACGCATTCACCCCGTTGCGGGCGTACAGGCTCGCCTCAGAGTCGAACGGCGGTTCAAAGGAGCCCATCAACTTATTCGTCGGGGACTGCGAGATTCCGCCACCGATCGTCACCGCCTTGTGGATCGGAACCTCGAAGCTCAGGTTGGTCGTGTAGTTCTCCGGGGTCTCCCCACTGCGCCACTCCGACCCGATCTTGTAGGTCATGCTCGCGTCGGGATAGGCGATGCCGAGGCCCATCTTGAGCATCCGCTTGTCCTTCATGTGGCCTCCACCCACACCGCACACCTCAAACTGGGTAGTACGAACTCGCTGCTTACCGAATCCCACGCGGCGGGCCTTCTTCATCCGGTAGGTGTGGAACTGCGCGTGCACCTTGCCATAGCCGTAGTCCTTGTACACCTCCCGGAGCGGCAGCGCGGTGAACTTCTTGCTTGCTCTGCCGCTGTAGACGCACGTGTAGCTGCCGAGCTCGGGCTCGCTGACCTCCGAGCCCAGGGCAACGGTGCGCGGCGAGCCGATAGTGCGCCCGAGCGAGTCGACCAGGCTGGTGATGCCTTGGAGGTCGACCAACCTGGTCGTGTTGCCGTCGATCAGTAGCGTGGCCGAGATCTCCTCGTTGACCATGTCCGGTTCCGAGCCGACTGCCTCCTGTGCGGCGGCGGATGGTGCGAGTAGACCTACGGCCAGCGCGGTTACCGCGGCGGCCAGGGCGGTGCGGCGGACAGCGAAGCGACGGATTGACATGAGATCTCCCCCTCGGAGATGGGCGTGCCGACGTCTCCCCGACGCCGATCTTCGCGGAGCCTATGCACCGAATGTCTGCCTTGTCCGACGAATTGATCAAGAAGTCTCGAGTGGGCGCAAGGTCGGCTCAGGGCCGATCGGGCCCAGAGGTCAGCCCACGGCGTTGCGCTCGTAGATCAGGCGCAGGCCGATCAGGGTGAGCCAAGGCTCGTGTAGGTCGATGCTGGAGGCCTCGGCGAGGACGACGGGAGCCAGGCCGCCGGTGGCGACGACGGTGACGGCGTCGGGGTCATCGGAAAGTTCGGCGGCCATCCGCTCCACGATCCCGTCGACCTGGCCGGCGAAGCCGTAGAGGATGCCGGACTGCATCGCCTCCACGGTGGACTTGCCGATCACCGAGCGCGGCTTGACCAACTCCACCTTGCGCAGCTGCGCCCCGCGCGCGCCGAGGGCGTCAACGGAGATCTCGATGCCCGGCGCGATCGCACCGCCGACGTACTCACCTCGATCTGACACCGCGTCAAATGTCGTCGCGGTGCCGAAGTCCACCACGATGCACGGGCCGCCGTAAAGATGCGCAGCGGCCAGGGCGTTGACGATGCGGTCGGCCCCGACCTCCTTCGGGTTGTCCATCAGGACCGGCACACCGGTGCGCACGCCGGGCTCGACGACGACCGCCGGGGTTTCGGGGTGATACCGGCGAAACATCTCACGGAACTCGTGCAGCACCGAGGGCACCGTCGAGCACATGGCGATCGCCTCGATGTTCGGTGCGCCGGCACCCAACGGGGCGCCAAGGTGGTGGCCGAGCAACGAGGACACAGTGACCGCGAGCTCGTCGGTGGTCCGGCGGGCGTCGGTGGAGATGCGCCAGGTCGAGACGATGTCCGCCCCGTCGAAGAGCCCGAGCACGGTATGGGTGTTGCCGACGTCAATCGTCAGGAGCACGGCGGTACCTCACGCGAATCGAGGGTGGCGGGGCCGGGGGTCTCGCCCACAGCGGATGCGGGGCCGGGGGTCTCGCGCAAGGCGGATGCGGGGGCGCGGGTCTCGCGCAGATCCAGCGCGAGGTCCAGGATCGGGGCCGAGTGCGTCAACGCCCCTACCGAGATGAAGTCGACGCCGGTCGCGGCGACCTCCGCGGCGTCGGCGAAGGTCAGTCCACCGGAGGCTTCCAGACGCGCGCGGCCCGCGGCGAGTTCGACCGCGGCACGCATCGCAGGGGGCGTGAAGTTGTCCAGCAGGATCAGGTCGGCGCCGGCGGCCAGGACGGCGGTGAGCTGGTCGAGGCAATCGACCTCGACCTCGATCGCCAGGTCCGGGAAGCGTTCGCGCACCGCAGTGAAGGCCTCGACCACCCCGCCTGCCGCGAGGACGTGGTTGTCCTTGATCAACGCCTCATCGTGCAGCGCCAGCCGGTGGTTGACCCCGCCGCCCGCGCGGACCGCGTACTTGTCCAGCACCCGCAGGCCCGGTGTGGTCTTGCGGGTATCGCGCACCCGGGCGTTGCTCCCGGCGAGGGCCTCGACCCAGGCCCGGGTCGCGGTCGCCGTGCCCGACATCCGGCACAGCAGGTTCAACGCGGTGCGTTCGGCGGCGAGCAGGTCCCGGGTGCGCCCGGTGACGGTCATGAGCACGTCGCCGCGCTCCACCCGCTCGCCGTCCTTGACGTGGCGATCGATGCGGGCGCTACCTGCGCTGAGCAGCTCGAAGACCGCGCGGGCCACGGCGAGCCCCGCGATCACCCCGCCCTCGCGGGCGACGAGGTCGGCGTCGGCGAGCTGATCGGAGGGAATTGTCGCGGCGGAGGTCACGTCGGCGTCAGTCGCAAGATCGTGGCCCAGGTCCTCGGCCAGGGCCCGTTCGACGAGCGCGAGGACCTCCTCGACCGGCAGACCCGCCTCGGCGAGTTCGGCTGCCAGCGTCGCGGAGGGAACACCGGGCCGCGAGCTGCGATAGCTCACCGTGATCCCCTCGGCGGTCAGGGTCGTGTCGAGGCGGCCGAGCCAGTGCATGTCGTCGCGACCGGGGTAGTCCTCGCGCCAGTGCGAGCCGCGGGTCTCGGTGCGAACCGCCGCGGCGGCGACCAGGGCGCTGGCGACCGTCATCAGGTTGGTGCTCTCCCAGGCCTCCACGCCGGGTTCGCCCGGCCGCTTCCGCCCCAGGGTCGCCAGGGCGGCGGCCGTCTCACGCAGGCCACGAGCGGTACGCAGCACCCCGGCGCCGGCGCTCATCAGGTGCTGCACCTGCGCTCGGGCGTCACCGGCAAGCAGCCCGGCAGAACGCGTGTCACAAGCCGGGGCGCGGCGCGCAGGCAGGCCGGCGGCGAGGTCGTCGGCGATGCGTTCAGCAAAGACCAGGCCTTCGAGCAGGGAATTACTTGCCAGGCGGTTCGCGCCGTGCACCCCGGTGCAGGCCACCTCCCCGCACGCGTACAGCCCGGGGATCGAGGAGCGCCCGGTGAGGTCCACCGCGATCCCGCCAGAGGCGTAATGGCAGGCAGGCACGACCGGGATCAGCTCGGTGACCGGGTCGATCCCGTGCTCGCGGCACTTGGCCAAGATGGTCGGGAAGCGCCGGGCCCAGGTCTGCGCGCCCAGGTGGCGCCCGTCGAGCCAGACATGCGGGGTGCCGCCCTCCTGCATGCGGTGCAGGATCGCCTTCGCGACGACGCTGCGCGGGGCCAGGTCGGCGAGTTCGTGGACGCCGGCCATGAAGCGGGTGCCCTCGTCGTCGCACAGGAAGGCGCCCTCGCCGCGCACGGCCTCGGAGATCAGGGGTTGCTGGCCCGCGCAACCTTCGCCGAGCCAGAGCACGGTCGGGTGGAACTGGACGAACTCCAGGTCGCGCACGAGGGCCCCCGCGCGCAGGGCCATCGCGATGCCGTCCCCGGTCGCGACCGCGGGGTTCGTGGTGGCGGCGTAGACCTGCCCGATGCCGCCGGTGGCGAGCACGACGACGGGGGCGTGCACCGCCCCGACCCCGTCACGCTGCCCCTCCCCCATGACGTGCAGGGTCAGGCCGGCGACGACCAACCTCTGAGTGTGTCCCGGGCCTTCCAGCGCCGCTGAAGGCCCGGACTCGCGACAGAGGTCGGGGGATTCGGAGCCGCGCCAGAGGTCGAGGGATTCGGAGTCGCGCCAGAGGTCGGGGGATTCGGAGCCGCGCCAGAGGTCGGGGGATTCGGAGCCGCGCCAGAGGTCGGAGGATTCGGAGCCGCGCCAGAGGTCGGGGGATTCGGAGCCGGCGAGCAGGAGGTCGAGCGCCAGCGCGTGCTCGATGACCTCGATGCGCGGATCGGCCCGCACGGCGTCGATCAAGGCGCGCTGAATCTCCGCGCCGGTGGCGTCACCGCCGGCATGCGCAACCCGGTCCCGGCGATGCCCCCCCTCGCGCGTCAGGGCGAGTTCGCCGTCGGCGGCCAGGTCGAAGACCGCGCCCCCGGCGATCAGGCGCCGCACCGCCGCGGGACCCTCGGTGACCAGCGCCCGGACAGCGTCCGGGTCGCACAGCCCGTCCCCGGCGAGCAGGGTGTCGCGTTCGTGTTCGGCAGGCGAGTCCCCCGGGCCGAGTGCGGCGGCGATCCCGCCCTGCGCCCACTGCGTCGATCCCGCCGAGAGCACGTCCTTGGTGACGACGAGCACCCGCGCACCGGGATACGCGGCGGCGGTGCGCAGGGCGATCGTCAGGCCCGCGATCCCGGACCCGACGACGACGACGTCCGCCTCGGTCGTCCACCCAGGCTCCGGCGCGGCCAGGCGCCCGGGCAGCCCGCTTAGGGGCTCGGCGGGTCGGGCTGTCATCCGCTCAGCACGCCTATCAGCCCGCCGGCGGGCTGATAGGCGCCGCGAGCGGATGACGGCCCGGAGCACAGCGCGGCGCGCATCGCCCTGGGACTAGCGGACCTGGACGGGCGCGGCGTGCCGGTTCATGGGCCCCACGGTTACCAGCGACTCGGCAGGCAGCGCGCTCGCGGTGACGCCTGCGGGCAGGTCGCCGCGCAGGTCGCCCCGCGCCTCGCCGTCACCGGGCACCGGCGCGGCCGGGTCCCCGTCGATGTGCACGATTTGGTTGCGCCCGTCCACGTGAACGACCAGCGGCTTGCGCTCGCGGGCCTCGCGGTCGTCCACCCCCATATAGCTGCTGAGGATGACCAGAGCGCCCGGCTGCACGAGGCGGGCGGCGGCCCCGTTGATGCCGATGATGCCGGTGCCGCGCGGGCCCGGGATCACGTAGGTCTCCAACCGGGCGCCGTTGTCGATATCCACGATCGCGACCTGTTCACCGGCGAGCAGGTCGGCGGCGTCCAGCAGGTCCTCGTCGATCGTGTTCGAGCCGACGTAGTGCCGGTCGGCCTGCGTCACGGTCGCGCGGTGAATCTTGGACTTGAGCATGGTGCGGAACACGGGGCGTCCCTTCGGGGGAGGAACCGGGGCGGTGTGATCAGGGCGTGCCGAGCAGAACGGGAGCGTTGTCGATCAGCCGGGTGGTGCCAGACTTCGCAGCGACGAGCAGGCGGGTCTCGCCGTGCTCCGGTGCCGGGCCCAGGTCGGGTGCGCGCAGCGCAAGGTAATCCACGACCAGGGATGGTGCGCAATCCAGGGGGGTGCGGGCGGCCGCCAGGACCGCCTCGGCGCCGTACGGGCCGGCGGCGGCGCCGGCGCGCAGGGCGGCGGAGATCGCGAGCGCCGCGGTTCGCTCGCCCGAGCTCAGGTAGCGGTTTCGGCTGGAGCGGGCCAGCCCGTCGCCCTCGCGCACGGTGGGGACCGCGGCGATGAGCACCCCGAGGTCGAGGTCGGTGCACATCTGCCGGATCAGGGTGAGCTGCTGGTAGTCCTTCTCGCCGAAGTAGGCGATGTCGGGCCTGGTCAGGTGCAGCAGCTTGAGCACGACGGTCAGCACACCGTCGAAGTGCCCGGGGCGCACCGCGCCCTCCAGGTCCGCGCCGAGCGGGCCGGCGGTGACGATGGTGGCCGGCCGGCCGTGGGGGTACATGACCGTCTCGTCGGGGAAGAACAGCACGTCAACGCCAGATTCGGCGCAGCGCGCGAGGTCGGCGTCGAAGGTGCGCGGGTAGCGATCGAGGTCCTCGTTGGCGGCGAACTGCAGCGGGTTGACGAAGATCGTCGCGACCACGCCTGCGCATTCGCGACGGGCGGTCCGCATCAGTTCGGCGTGCCCGTCGTGAAGGGCGCCCATCGTCATGACCACCCCGCGCGGCCCGGGGCGCAGCTCAGCGAGCGCCGCGTCGAGTTCGGCGCGGGTGCGCGCCACCACGGGAGAACGCGTCATCGACGCGCTGGTGGGCGCGCTGGCGAGGGCGGTTTCGCTCATTGCCTTCTCGTTCCAGTCCTTGTCGGGTACCGGACGTTTCGCTGGCTCTGCGAGCGTAGCCGGGCTGCCTGGGCCCGTCTACGTGAGCTGGAATACCCCGTGGCGGGGAAATATTCCGGCGAGTGGCTCAGGCGGGTGGGGCGACCAGCGCGGACAGGTCGATCTCGACGGGAAACGGATAGTCCAGGCGCAGCACACCGTCCGGCTCGGACCACACGTACCGGTCCCCCACCAGGCGCCCGACGATGGCCCGAGGACCGTCGCGTTCGATGCGGACGTAGATCGGGATTCCCGCCTCGGCATAGAGCCTGGGCTTGATCGCGCGATCGCTGGCGACAGTCGACGTACTGGCGACCTCGATCACCACCGGGACTATGGACGAGGGCGCCTCGCGGACATCCTCGCTGAGGTAGCCGCTCAACACCGAAACGTCGGGCATCAAAACGGTTAAGGGACTCACCTGCACCCCGAAGTCCGTGGTGACTTCGAATCCGTCAGGCTGCATTGAGTGCAGTGCGCCCATGAGGCGATTGGCGATTCGCTGATGACCGATCGTGGGTGATGGGTTCACCAGCAGCTCGCCATCAAGGAGCTCGCACCACATAAGTTCATCGGGACGGTCGTGGTACTGCTCGACTGACCATGGTCCGTGTAGCGCCAGGTACGTCGCGAACGGCATCTCGTCACCTCCCGCTTCATGGTTGCATCTCACCCCCAAATCGAACAGCCTTCGCATGCGACCAGCCTGAGCAGCGCCGACACCGCGCGAAAGGGGCCGGGCGCGATCTGTGGACAGGACGCCGGTCAGGCGAAGGGGTGGGCGCCGCGCAGCACGTCCATCAGGTTCGCGGCGGCCTCAGGGGTCAGGATCCCGGCGGCCAGCGCCCGGTCCGCGGTCAGGCGGGCCATCGCGACGTAGGCCGCGGCGGCCTCGGGTGAGACCGCGGTGATCTGCTCGACGTGGGCGGCGACGGTGCCCGCATCGCCCCGGGCGACCGGGCCGGTGAGGGCGTGATCGCCCGAGCGCAGCGCATTGTCCAGGGCGGCGGAGAGCAACGGCGCCAGCAGGCGCGAGGGGTTCTCGACACCGGCCCGCGCGAGCAGCGCCCCGGACTGCGCAACGAGGGTGACCAGGTGGTTCGCCCCATTGGCCAGCGCCGCGTGGTAAAGCGCGCGCCGGTCCTCATCGACCCATTGCGGTTCGGCGCCCATCTCCACGACGAGGGCCTCGGCGACGGGGCGCAGCGCCTCCGGCGCGGTGACCCCGAAGCAGGCGCCGGCCAGCCGGGCCAGGTCGACGCGGGTGCCGGTGAAGGTCATGACGGGGTGCAGCGCGAGCGGGAGGGCGCCGGCGCGGGTGAGCGGGTCCAGCACAGCGACCCCGTAGCGGCCCGACGTGTGCGCGATCAGCGTGCCGGCCTTGATGACGCCGGACTCGGCAAGGGCGCCGGCGAGGGCGGGCAGGGCGTCATCGGGGACGGCGAGCAGAAGCAGGTCGCCCGCGCCCGCCACGTGATGCGGGTCGGTCAGCGGTATCCCGTCGAGCAGGTCCTGCGCGCGGGCCGTGCTGCGCTTGGAGACTCCGGAGGCGGCGACGATCTTGTGCCCGGCCTGCGCGAGAGCGGCCCCGAGCACGGCTCCGACCTTGCCGGCGCCCAGCACCGCGACGTCCAGGCGCGCCGGGCGCCCAGAGGCACGCGGGCGGGAGAGGTCAGGGGCAGCCACCGGGTGATCGTCTCAGTGCCCGGCCTCGGGCGTGAGCGCAGACCTCACCACGCACCGTGGGGGTCGAGGCCGCCGCCACTTCCGCCACGTCCTGTGGGTCGGCCGCCGCCGCTGCAGATTCCGCCGCCGCCAGCAGCTGACGCCGCGGCTCGCGTGCGTGGTCAGGGATCACCATACGAGTCGCCTCAGGCCGGCCCCGCGAGCCGTGCCACCAGCGCGCGAACCGCGGTATTGCGGTGATGAGCCACGGCGAAGGCCTCGACGTCGTGGGCGCCGGCCAGTAGCCGACAAGCAGCGCGCTCCGGAGCCGCCCCGAACCGCGGACGCGGCACGGCCGGGAGTGCGGCCTCGGCACGGACCAGCGCGCGGACTCCGTGGTTGAGGGCGCGGTGATCACCGGACTCCAGAATCGCGGCGACCTCACGACGCATCACCTCGAGCCAGTCGGTCTGCTGGGCGCGGCGCCGGGCCTGCGCTTGTGCGAGCCAGCTGGAATCCTCCAGCCCCCAGCGGATGTGCTGCACGGCGTGACGGCCAATCAGGTTATCCGGCATCAGTCGCGCCAGCTCCGCCACCTGGTCCTGTGCATCGAGGCGCCGCAGCGCGGGGTCGCGCGCCACCCGCACGCGCGCCCAGCGCACCAAGGGGGCCGTCTTGTCCGCGGCGCGTCGCTCCCAGACCAGCTCGGTCAACTCTGCGCTACGGCGCACTTCCAGGCTCGTGTCGAAGCCGTCCTCGTCGGCGCCGGCCCGGATGGCCTGCAGCTGCACGTGCTGACGGCTGCGGTGCCGGGCGTGGGCGGCTCGGCGGTCCGTGCGCGCCTGGCGACGACGCGTCGAGGGCAGCACGGACTCGGCCAGGTCCTTGGCCTTCTGGTCGTGGTTGCGCATCGCGGGTCCTCGGTGGTCGGCGGGCAGTCGACCAGGATCAGCGATCCAGGGTGGGCGGTCAACCGATTTACGAGGCGCCCGCGACCACCATCGCTACGCGCGCCCAGCGCCTGACCCAACTTCTGCGTGTGTCCCGGGCCCAGCGCCTGACCCAACTTCTGCGTGTGTCCCGCGCCCAGCGCCTGACCCAACTTCTGCGTGTGTCCCGGGCCTAAAACGGGCGCTCAAGGCCCGACACGCATACAGAAGTTGGGAATGGGTCCGGCCGCGCGGCCCCCCGGGCCATCGCGGGCAGGATCCGGGCGCGTGCTCGCCAAGACGGCGAGGTCAGCGGCCACCGATGGGGTCGATGTCCAGGTCCGCGTACGTCATCAAGGGTGCGTAGGGAACGCCGCGCCTGGCGAACTCCGGCGCCGCAACTTCTCCGCGGTCGACCAGGGTGGTGGCGAGCACAACCTGGGCGCCGGCCGCCTCCACGACGTCCAGCGACTGCAGGATCGACCCGCCCGAGGACACCACGTCGTCGACGAGCAGGACCCGCACACCCGGGCCGAGCTTGGCGCCTTCGATCTGCTGGCCCTTGCCGTGGGTCTTGGCGGCTTTGCGGACCACAAACCACTCCTTGCCGGCGATCATGGCGACCCCGTGGGCAAAGCAGTCCGCGCCGAGCGTGAGGCCGCCCACCGCGTCCCACTCGGCGCCCTGGGTCGTGGCCAGGTCGATGATCGCCGCGCAGGCGGTGTGCAGGTCTTGACCGCGCGCGAGGGCTCGCTTGCCGTCCATGTAGTCGTAGCTGAGTTCACCGGAGGCCAGGACGAAGCCCTCGGGCCGGTGGATGAGACCGCGCTTACGGACGATCTCGATGGTGCGCTCGCGCAGGCTTGACACAGCGTGGGCTCCCGGCAGTAGGAGGTGGGCACTGCATCGTGGCACGCGGCGAACGCAGCTCGTCCCGGCCCCCAGGTCCGGGAGCCGGGACGAGTGCCTTGCCTAGCTGGTCCTGCCGAGAGAACGTGCCCGATGCTCAGGCGACGTTGAAGGAGAAGGTTCCCGAGATCGGCAGCGTGGAACCGGCCAATGGCTGGAACCAGAACGCGTTGCCGGAGGCAACGGCGAGGGGGCCGGCCACCGTGCAGGTCCGCCCGCCCACGGGAACCGAGCACTCGATCGAGGTGACCGCCCCTTCCGGCAGACCGGAGACGGCGTTGACGGCCTGGGTCGCCAACACGTACTTGAAGCCACTGATCGCGTTGGTGCTGGTGACCTGCAGGCCCGAGAACGTGAACGCATTCGGCGCGAGCGCGAACTGGGGGAAGCCACCATTGATGCGCCCGCCTACCGCCGGGAATCCAGCCGCGGCGAGTGGTGCGGCACCCGGCAGGGCATTGGCGGTGACAGCCGTCGTGATGCGAGTCGAGCCGGAGGGCCCGTTGGGCCCCGGAGCTCCCGGCGCACCCGGCGCACCCGCGGGTCCCGCGGGACCCGGGTCACCCTGCGGCCCGCGGCGGCCGCGCTTGTTGTGAGCCGGCCCATTCTTCTCCGAGACCTCGCTGTAGCCCGAACCTGACGAGTCGCCAGACGGACTTGCTGAGGCGACCTGGACCCCGGCGACACCGATGACGGCGGCGGCGCCGAGGATGCCGGTCGTACGCATAAACGTGGTGGAGCGCATGTCAGCTTCCTCCTGTCAGACGGCGTTGTAAGTGACGGTGCCCGAGGCGGGCAGCGTGGAACCGGTGAACGGCTGGAACCAGAGCACGTTGCCGGCCGCGACGGCCAGGTTGCCCGGGGCCACGCACGAGCGCCCGCCCACGGGGACCTCACAGGTGAGCGTGGTGACCGGTCCCTCCGGAGCGCCGGTGACCGCGTTGACACCCTGCGTCGCCAGGTGGAACCTGAAGCCTCCGATCGCCGTGCCGTCGACCACCGTGAAGCCCGAGGCGGTGAAAGCGGCGGACACGAAGGAGAAGGCCTGGAAGTCCCTCATGTTGCCGCCGATCGCCAAGCGTGCGTTGGTGGCGACGATGGCACCACCGTTGATGGTCTCCTGCGCGGCTCCGCGCACGAGAGTCGAGCCGGGATTTCCGGGAGGACCAACCTGACCGGGAGGGCCCGCCGCGCCCGCGGGACCCTGCGGGCCGGGGTCGCCCTTGGGTCCCCGCTTGCCGCGCGGTGCGGCCGGGGCGGAGTCCTTGGACACCTCGCTGTAGCCGGCGCCGGACGAATCGCCCGCCGGGTTGGCGGTGGCAATCTGCATTCCGGCGACACCGATGACGGTGGCGGCGCCGAGAACGCCTGCCGCCCGCAAGAGATTGTGGGAGCGCATATCAACTTCCTTCCGTCAGACGATGGTGAAACTGAAGGTGCCGGACAGGGGCAGCGTCGAGCCGGTGAACGGCTGGAGCCAGTAGGCGTTGCCGGCCCCGACGGCCAGGCTTCCCGGAGCCGTGCAGGAACGCCCGCCCACGGCCACCTCACAGGTGAGCGTGGTGACCACGCCCTCCGGGACACCGGTGACCGGGTTGGTGGCCTGGGTGGCGAGGTGGTACTTGAATCCGCCGATCGTGGTGGCCGGCGCCGCGATCTTGAAGTTCGTGATCGTGAACGCGCTCGGCGCCAGCGCGAACGCGGTGGCGTTGGCCAGCAAGCTGCTCAGCGGCAGGCGGGCCTGGGCGGCGGAGATCGCCCCGCCCGTGATCGTCTGCGCCGCGCTGCCCATCACCAGAGTGGAGCCGGGACCCCCAGGAGGGCCCGCCTGTCCAGGAGCGCCGGCCGGTCCCGCAGGGCCCACCGGGCCGGTGAAGCCCTTGGGGCCGCGCTTGCCGCGCTTGACGGCTGCGGTCGAGTCATTTGACACCTCGCTGTAGCCACTGGCCGAGGAGTCGGCGGTCGGGCTGGCGGTGGCGATCTGCATCCCGGCGACACCGATGACGGCGGCGGCGCCGAGGACACCTGCTGTCCGCAGGAACGTGGTGGAACGCATGTCATCTACCTCCCCGGCGTACCAACTCCAGCTCAATGCCAGACCAAGATCGGTCACGCCACGGCAAAAGCTAGGACGGGCAAGAACGGCATGCAATCACCGGGAGCACCACGATTCTGATGCCCCAGCAGAAACGAGAATGCCTGTCCAGCCGCCCTTCGGGGCCTAGCGCCGGGTGAACTGTGCCGGTATTGCGGGACATTTCCCCCGTCGGCTCCACCGACACTGGGGCGGGACGCGCCCGCTCCTCGCCTGCCGGCCGCGGCAAGAGTCACCCGTTTGATCCACGGCCGTCGGTTGTCACCGACGTCTTTGCTACCCGCTCGACCAGGATCGGGGCGGTTTCGCGGTCGTGGAGGTAGCACACTGCACACACACGGAACGGCAGGGGCGTGTGATGCGCGTGCGTGGATCCCACGCCGCGGCTGCGGTACTCAGCGGGGGCGCAGCCCGTCGAGGAGGCGAGCGGGGCGAAGGTCGATCGGGAACGGCAGGCCGGCGCGGTGAACCTCGTCACCGGTCGCGGTCGCGACCAGCTGGTAGTGCCCGCCGGCGTCGAGTTCGAAGACCTCGAGGGTGCCGGGTTCGGTGGGATCGAGCAGCCAGTAGGACGCCGTTCCGATCCGCTCGTAATGCGCCTTCTTGATGTTGCGGTCGTACAGGCGGGTACTCGGCGAGAGCACCTCGACGGCGAGCAGCGGGGCAGCCATCAGGCCACGCGTACGGAAGTCGACGTAGCGGCCGACGAGGACGTCGGGCTCGACCACGTTGTGCTCGTCCATGCGGACGTCGAACGGCGAGATCATAACGCGAAGATCCACGGGCGCCGCCGCGCGCAGCGCGACGAACAATGCGCCGACGACCTCCTGGTGTTCCCAGCTCGGCGCCGGGCTCACGTGCAGCATCCCGTCGATGATCTCGTAGCGCTGACCGTCATCGGGCATCGTGTCCAGTTCCGCCACCGTGTACGGGCCGGACCGGGCGAGCGCGATCGGATTGGTCATAGTCGCCATGGTCTCCCTCCAGCTGTGTTCACGCCAGCCGGTTGACTCCCCGGGCGGGCTGTGGACGCCGCTCAACCGGCGCGGGCGCGAAGGAGTACCGCGGCCCGAGCCATCGCGGGCCGGAGCCGGGCGGACAGCAGCGCCGGGTCCGCGGCGGTCGCCCAATCCCAGCGGACGATCTCGAAACCGGCATCGCGCAGGCGCTGCTCTCGGTGGCGCTGGGCGCGGATCGATTCCGCGGTGCGCGCAATGTCACCGTCGGCGAGGTACTTGCCCATCCCGTCGGCCTCCCCCACCAGGCGCAGCTCGGGCCAGTAGAAATCGACGCGGATCCGCGGTGAGTGCAGCAGGACGACCTGCAGTTCAGGCGTGGGGACCTGCGCGCGGTGCATCGAGACCCGCGAGATCGATTCCAGCGCGGACTCCGCACCTGCTCGGGCGAACAGCAGGCTCTCGCGGGCACCGGTGAGCCCGGGCCTGGGGGC
This sequence comes from Sporichthyaceae bacterium, assembly GCA_052388275.1. Taxonomy (GTDB): domain Bacteria; phylum Actinomycetota; class Actinomycetes; order Sporichthyales; family Sporichthyaceae; genus JBQTII01. The sequence goes on from JBQTII010000057.1 coordinate 27,850, forward strand.
GGCTTGGGTGAGGATCGCGCTGATGTCCCCGCGGGTGATCAGGCGTTGGTGATACGCAGAGTCCGCGACGACGACCGCGCTGCGGTGATCGAGCGCGCAGGCCAGATCCAGCAGCGTTCGCGCGACGCTGGTCACTGCAACCCCGTAGCGGTGAAGGCGGTGCTCGGCCGGCAGGTGCGCGCGGCGCAGGCAGTACCCGTCACGCGCGGTGCGCGAGGCGCCCGGGTCCCCGCTGAGCACGACGATGCCCGCCGGCCTGGGCCCGAGCAGCTGCAGTCCGTGGATGCGGGCCGCCGAGGTGCCGGCAGCGACGAGGTCGCGCCCGGGCATCGCGAGCATCAGCGCCGCGACGTCCTGGGCATGGCGCGCCCGCGGATCCGCCTCGGCGAAGGAACGCTCGCGCGCGCTGACGAGCACCCCGTGTCGCAGCCGGATCAGTTCGCCGCGGCGCAGGCCTGCCCGAAGCCCGGCGTCGGTGACACCCGCGGCCCGCGCCTGGGCGAGGGTGAAGGGCCCGGATTCCTCGGGCATCCATGCGCACATGGGCGGTGATCTTGGTCGCCGGATCCCCCGCCGCGCAGGCGAATCGGGAATCTGGGGACAACTCGGCCCGATCTCGGCGCATCCGGCGCCGCGTGAGCCCTCTTTGCTACCTCCTCGACCGCTATCCGGGGAGTTTCGCGGTCGAGGGGGTAGCACAGTGCACGCGCGTGGGACGGCGGTGGGGACTCAGGGGCTGCCCAGGAGGTGCCGGCCGGTGCTCAGGAGACGCTGCCGCCGACGCTGGAGGAGGCGATGCGCTCGATGACCAGAGAGGCCCCCACCACCTTGCCCGCGGTGGCGAACAGGGAGATCAGATCGCCCTTGTTCACCGAGACCAACACCTCACGGCCGGTGAAGGCGACCGAACCCGCCGCGCCCAGCGCGCCGTCGACGGTGGTGCGCACGGTCGGGGCCTCGCCGTCCTCGGCGACGGTGGACACCGAGGACGCGCTGCCGGCGATGGTGGCGCTGCCGTTGCGCAGCGACACCGTCGCGGGACCGGAGACGCCGAGGTTGACCTGGTACACGATCCGGTAGACCCCGGACTCGGCGGCGGTGAAGGTAGAGGAGGCGGCGTTAGCGGCCCAGCCCAGCACGGGCCCGGCCGAGGGCAACATGATGGCGCCGGGGGCGCTCAGGACCTGGCGGGCCTTGGACTGGGTGTAGCGGAACAGGTAACCCCCGAGCGCCGGCCCGGCGGGGCCTTGCGGACCGGCGGGGCCCATCGCGCCGGCGGGACCCTGAGTGCCGGGCGCGCCGGGAGCGCCCGCCGCACCTGCCGGGCCCGCGGGGCCGGCCGGGCCCGCGGCACCCGCGGGGCCGGTGGCACCGGCAACGCCGGTGGCGCCGGCCCTACCGTCGACACCGGCCGCCCCGTCCGCGCCCGCGCCGGTCGCGGCGATCTGGCCCTGACGTAGCGTCAGGAGTTTCTGGCCCTTGGCGCAGCGCTTCTTGTTTCCGGCGGTGAAGATGGACAGGGTCGCGCCGCCATCACGTGAGGCCGCGTCAGCCTTGGAGTAGCACAACTTGAGGTTACCGTTGGCCTTGGGCGCCGCACCGACCGCGGACACCCCTGCCCCGGTGAGCAGGACCACCGCCGCGGTCCCCGCCGCGATCATCGCCGTTCTCGCCCCTGCAGTGCGCACTGTTCCCCCTCGCGTCGCGGGCGAGCGAGGCGCTCACCACCGTCAGGAGAGCCACGCTAGGGAACGTGCCGGGTGGTGCTGTGTGATTGTGATGTTGCGTCAGCGGGCGATTCCCGGACAACGCGGACACCGCTCCCCCGTTCGGCGCATAACCCGGCCTGCAGCTACCCGGCAATGGACCCGTCCGTACGAGCTCCTGACGTCGATCAGGGCCTCCGCCCGTAGCGGATCACCCGGGACGCTCAGACGTGCTGGGCCCGGCCGATCGCGGGGTTCCAGCCCTGCGCGACCTCGACACCGCCCTCGCGTAGGCGCTGCCCACACTGGTGCTGATCGGGCAGGCGGCCACGGCGCGCGGTGCGGGGCTCGCGGCTGATTGCTACCCCCACGACCAGAAAGTACGGCCGATTGTGGTCGTGGAGGTAGCAGAATGCCGCATTAACGGTGGGGCGCGGTACGGCGCGGTTGCCCGGCGCGGCGCGGACGGCGCGGCGCGGACGGCGCGGCGCGGACGGCGCGGCGCGGACGGCGCGGCGCGGACGGCGCGGCGCGCACGG
>JBQTII010000058.1:0-10214 GCA_052388275.1 Sporichthyaceae bacterium
GACCGTCCAGACCGAGACGGCGACGCTCATCGAGCATCGCCTGGGGCGCGTCGAGGATGAGAACCCGCATTCCGCCAGGGTAAGCCTGCTCGACTGCGCGGGGCGAGGTCGTCGTCATGGACCCACACTGATGCGATATTGCGACCGGCACGAGAGGCGCGGACCAATCTGTGGACAGTGATCGCGGATCGGCCCCGCTGTGGACAACCTTCGCGGGGCCGCGCTCGCGAGGTCGGCAACGGCTCGCAGGGCAGCAGGGCCGCGTATTGCTACGCGTACAACCAGAATTGGGCCGCGATAGTGGTCGTGGGGGTAGCAAAGAGCCGCCGAGGGACACGGATACATCTGTGAATGGGCGCGCCGCGGGACCCCTGGACCCGGCGGCTCGCCGCCGCCCTCTACGCCGCGGCACACCGCGCCGGCGCCCGCCTGCACCTAGACCGGACGCGTGCACAGCATTCGGTATCACATCCCGATGCGGGATGCATTACCATCACAATATGGCATCCCAAACCACGACTCAAACCAGCCTTCGACTTCCCGCCGACCTCCTGACTCAGATCGACGACCTCGTCGCGAGCGGTGAGTTCAGCGGCCGCGCCGACCTGATCACCCGCGCCTGCACCGCTCTGATGCGTGAGCGGCGCATCGCCCGCGACGAGGAGATCCTGCGCGCACACGATGGGCGGCCCTACCCGGATCTGGACGCGATGCACTCCTGGCTCGACGAGCGCGAGGGCGGCGCCTGATGCGGGCAGTACAGCTTGCTCGCTTGGACAAGACCCGGCCCGTACTGGTCCTCACCCGCCCGACTTCGAGCGGGCACTACGTCACCGTCGCGCCGATCACTAGCACGATCGTTGGGTTGTCCAGCGAAGTCCGTCTCGATCACCGCAACGGGATCGATCACGAATCAATCGCGTCCTGCGACAACATCCGCACCATCGCCCGATCCGATCTCGGGCGCCACCTCGGGGTCCTGCTCCCCGAACAGGAACACGGCCTGACCGCTGCGATCCACGCGGCATTCGATTTGCGGTGAGGTGCCCTTCACCGGTACGGCGCTCGGTTGTTATCAGATACGATAACTTCATGCACCGACATCCGGTCCCCACCCTGACCCACGTACTGCGGTCGGCCGCCCGCCTGCAAGAACTGGTGCCGGACGCCGTCCTGGTCGGCGGATCGGCGGCGGCGCTGCATGCCCACCATCGTGATTCCTTCGACCATGACCACGCGCTGGCCGACCTACGCGACCGGTTCGACCTCGTGCTAGAGGCGCTGGAGGCCAGCGAGGGCTGGGTCACCAACCGCGTCACCCCGGGCAAGATCATTCTGGGCGGGATCGAGACCGGCGTACGGCAGATGATTCGACGGCGCCCGCTAGAGACTGCCATCGTCGAGCTGCCCGGGGCCGGCCGCGTCGTCGTGCCCACCGCCGAGGAGACCCTGCGGATCAAGGCCTTCCTCATCGTGCGGCGCAACCAGACCCGCGACTACCTCGACGTCGCCGCCATCGCCGAGCTGCTGGGCATCGAAAGCGCGAGCGCGGTGTTGCGCGAGCTGGACACCTACTACGCCGATCAGCACGCCGGCGGTGACGGCGTGGCGTCCCAGGTGGCCCGTCAACTCGCCGAACCCTCCCCCCGCAACCGCAGCGTGACCCGCGAGTTGGCGCGCTACCGCAACCTGGACCCGCGCTGGCACGAGTGGCCCACCGTCGTCGCCGCCTGCCGGGCGCTCGCCGTGGCGATGGTGGTGCGGTGATGGGCCTCGCCTTTCGCAACGTCGACGTGGACCCGGACGCGCCGGTGCACACCTGGCCGAGCGAGGCGGTCGCCACCGCGCTGAGCCGCGGCGGGCTGAGCCACTGGCGCCGGCTGGCCGAGGCGATCCGCGCGGACCCGTGGGGCCCGGTTGCCCGCCGGGTCGAGGAGGCGGTGCAGGTGCAGGCCCCTTACGGGGCCGGGCCGTTGATGACCGAGGTGCTTCGCTGCGCCCGGGCCGACTCTGAGCGCCGCGAGCGCGCCGTCGTGGCGGCGGAGCTGACGGCCCTGGTCGGCGCGAGCGGGCTGACGCGGGCTCAGTTCGCGTCCCGGCTCGGCACCTCGGCCTCGCGCCTGTCGACGTACTTGTCCGGGCGGGTGGTGCCGTCGGCCGCGCTGATGGTCCGGGCGCGGAACCTCGCGAAGAGTCCAGCACGCGACCCGAACCCGCGGGGCGGGTGAGGTGCCCCCGGCGGCGGCCCACCCGTCACGATGGTGTCTGCCACCTTCCCTTAGCCGCGCGCTTCTGGGGCAGGGCGGCGGGCTCAGAGGACGGCGGAGCCGTGCGCCCAGCTCAGGTGCAGAACCTCGTCGGTTACCCGAAGCTCGACGCCGAGGACCTCGCTGGTCAGCGCGCCATCGGTCGGGGCGATCGGGCGCAGCTCGCCGCCGCTGAGGCGGAAGAGCTCGACCGCCCGCGGCGCCGGGTGCAGCACGAGGACCTCGCGCACGCCGCGTGCCGCGTAGAAGGGGAACTTGGCGTAGGTCTCATCGCCGGGCGAGCGCACCTCGACCACGAGTTCGGCGCCCTCGGCGCCGCGCTCGGAGCCCTGGTCGGGGCGCCGGAAAAGCTGGTCCGGGACCCGGAAATTGTGCTCGGTGTCGTACAGCCCGGTCTCCATCCGCTGCACCAATCCCAGCGCCTTGGCGAGCTGGGCAACGGCAACGGCGAACTCGAAGCTCAACCCCTGATGGGCGTCCTTCGGCGGCGGAACCACGTGCAATACCCCCTCCCACATCTCATCGCGGCCGTCCAAGCCCAGCGCGCGACGCTCGTCGAGCATCGCTTGGGGGGCGTCGAGGATGAGGACCTGCACCCCTTCAGGGTACGCCGGGCTGGACCTGGAGTGCGCTGCTGGTGATCGACGCTCCGCCCCCGTGCGGTGGCCTACCGGCCATGAACTCTCGGTTGGCGTTGATTGCCGACATCCCCCTCGTCGTGTCCGCTATGTGACTGGTGGGATCAGAGGGACAATCGAGGCGCAAGCCATGATCGGCTGAAACCGGCGCCGCCTCAGCGACGTCCAAGCTCGCGAACCGCGGCTGATCTGTGCCGTGGCTATCAAGCGCGTGAGAGGAGGCGAGGGTGAACCAGGCCGAGGCCCGGACGGCCCGCGTCCCCGCACCGGCGCCGGCGCCCGACGCGGAGGTCCTCGCCGACCTGGACCGCGACACCTGCGACCTGCTGGTGGCCCTGGCCATCGGCGCTGACCTGGAGCCGGCGCTGCTGAGCGCGATCCTGGACGTCGACCTCGCCCGCGTACATGCCGCCGCGGCGCGCGCGCGCGAGACCCACCTGCTCGACACCGCCGGGGCGCTGGCGCCCGGGGCCGCAGGCGGGCTGCTCGCCGACACCGCACCGCTGCGCCTGGCCGACCTGCGCACCCGGTTCGCCGCCGCGGTCCTGGCCCGCGGCGGGCCGATGCTCACCCATGCCCGGACGCTGGCCCGCACCGGCACCGTCGGCCCCGACGTCGCCCGGGTGCTGCTCGCGGGCGCGAGTGAGGCCGAGGACCCCGCGCTCGCCGCCGCCCTCTACGCCGAGGCGCACCGCGCGGGGGCACCGCAGGCCCGGGTGTACGCACCCATGGCGCACTGCCGGGCCCTGCTCGGTGAACTCGACGCCGCGCTGCGCCTGGCGGACGCGGCCCTGAAGGACCCCGGCGCCGCCGACCGCGAGGTGGCCGTTGGCGTGGCCGCGAGCGTGCTCGCCAGCCGCGGGATGCTCGCCCGCAGCGCGCAGCTCTACCGCTGGCAGGGGGCGAACCTGGGCACCACCTCGGCGCCGGCGGTGCCCGCCCTGCTGGGCGCCGGAGACCTCGACGGGGCCCGTGCTGCCGGCGCGCCGAGCGCGGTCAGTCCCCCCGCGGGGATCCTGCCCACCCTGAGCGAGGGCGCCGAGTCCCTGATCGCGGACGGCATGCTCGCCACCATCGACGGCGAACCCTCCGTCGCGCTGTCCCTGCTCACCCGCGCCGCGACGCTGCTCGAACCCGTCGCCGCGCGCACCCTGATGCCGGACACCCCCGCTGGCCTGGCCGCGGTCGTCGCCCTGCACTGCGGGGAGTTCGCGGTCGCCGAATCGGTGCTGCGACGCGCGGTCGCGGTGGGCCTGGGCGGGGAGCCGGCGGCCTCGCGCTACCGCGTCCTGCAGGCCTGGACCGCGATGCAGCGCGGGGACCTGGACTCCTCCCGGGCCCTGCTCGCGGCCCCCGGTCCCGGCGGCGGCGCCCTGGAACCCCGCGAGGAACTGCTGGCCGCAGCGATCGAGGTCGCCCTGGCCCGCCGGGAGGGGGACCTGGGGGCACTCGGGGTGGCCTGGGCGCGCGCGCGCCAGGCGATCGTGCGTCACCCCGTCGACCTGTATGCCTTGCACGCCGTCGGGGAACTGTCGGTGGCCGCCGCGCGCCTGGGCGAGCAGCAGTGGGTGCGCCCGCACCTGGACGCGGCGTGGGCGTTGCTGGCCCGCCTGGGAGATCCGTGGCTCTGGGCGGCCCCGATGCACTGGTACGCGATCCAGGCGATCGCCCTCGCCGGAAACCCGGCGGACGCCGCCCCGCACCTGGCCGCGCTCGACGCCGCCGACGCGCCGCAACCGCGCGTGCTCGCCGCGGGCGGGCGGTGCTGGCTCTCGGTGATCGGCGGTCAGATTCGCCTTGCCGAGGTCGAGGCCGCGGCGCGCGGACTGCACTCGATCGGCTACGCCTGGGACGGCTCGCGCCTGGCCGGGCAGGCCGCGGTGCGCACCGAGGACCGCGCCGACATGGCCGCGCTGATGAGCTGCGCGCGCTCCTTGCGGCCCAGCGCCGCACCGCCGCCCGCGTCGACGGTGGTTGAGGCCGCACCCGCGGCGGCAGGCGCCGAGTCCGTGCTGTCCGTGCTGTCCGTGCTGTCCGAGCGCGAGCTCGAGGTCGCCGCCCTGCTGATCACCGGCATGACCTACAAGGAGATCGGCGAGCGGCTGTTCATCTCCGCCAAGACCGTCGAGCACCACGTCGCACGGATGCGCCAACGCCTGGGCGCGGCCGGGCGCACCGACCTGTTCAACCGGCTCCGGGCCGTGCTCGGCTCCTGAGGTCGGCGCTTGGTCGTGGCCTGGGCTGCTTGCGCGCACCCGCCCCAACTTCTGTATGCGTGTCGGGCCTTCGCGCGCCCGGATTAGCCCGGGACACACACCGAAGTTGCGCACTGGGGCGGCCAGCTACTTGAGAAGCCGCGAGCGGGAGCGGGAGCCCGGGCGGGAGCGCGGGCGGGAGCGCGGGCGGGAGGGCGGGAGCGCGGGCGGGAGCGCGGGCGGGAGCGCGGGAGCGCGGGAGCGCGGGCGGGAGCGCGGGCGGGAGCGCGGGCGGCGGCACTGCGGCGGCGCGAGTCAGCTCAGGGCGGCGATGACGCCTTCGCAGGAGCGCACGATCACGCGGGCCGCGTCGGCGGCTGCCCGGGTGGAGGCGGGGTTCTCGGCCCGGCGACGCCAGCGCGTCATGGCCTCGGTGGCCCCCTCGCGGATCTCCGCCGCCGTGGCGGTGATCGGCAGGCCAAGGCGGATCGAGTGCTTCTGCCCCGAACCCCCCAGCAGGCGCTCGGCCTCGGCGCGCACGTCCTCCGACACCGGAATCGCCCCGGAACGCAGGTTCGCGAGCAGTGCGAGCTCGACGAACTCGTGCGCCCCGGCCAGGATCCGCTCGATGGCCGCGTGTAGTGACTCTCCCTCAGCAATCGGATGCTCGCGCAGGATTCCCTCGACGGCCAGCAGCGCCGAGCGCGCCTTGAACAGGTCCCCGCGCTCGGTGAACAGTGCGCTCAGCGCCGAGCGCAGATCCACCAGCCCGGAGCGGCGCACCAGCTCGGCCGCGAGTGATGGGGCATCAGAACAACCCTGGCGGATCAGCGGCAGCGCGGTCCGGAGCCCGAACATCCCCAGGCGGGTCAGCAACGCCGAGCGCACCTGCGCCGAGGGGAGCTCGAGGATCATCGGGTCACCGTCGGGCAGCTCGCGCCCGAAACGGTCCGCCGACAGCAGCATCGCGTCGACATAATCCCGCTGCGCCCCGGCCAGCTGCGCCAGCGCGGCGAACTCGGCCTGACGCAACGTCCGCCCCGTCTCGGCCAGCAGGCCCGCGACCGGCACCACCGTCTGGCACAGCGAGCGCACCTTGGAATCGCTGCGCAGCCGGCGCGCGATCACCCGGGCCGAGGACAATGCATCCACGCGCCCCGAGCCGATCTCGTCCGCCCGTGAAAGCACCGCGACGGTGTTCACCGGCGAGGAACCGATCTCGGCCTGGGCGTGGAAGGCCTCCAGGAACGCGACGTCATCGGCGTGCACGTGGCGCATCAGGTAGACGATCGCGTCGGCCCCGCCCACCTCGAACCCCGCCGTGTCTCCCGGGCCGCTGCCCTGCCCGTGTCCTGGTCGGGTGCTGGAGTACGGCGCGAGGAAAGCCTCGGTCCGCGCCGAGACCTCCGCCGACACCGACGCGATGCCAGGGGTGTCGATCAGCGTCATCGTCGCCAGGTCCGAGGTCGGCCAGTCGATCCAGAGCCGGTCAACGTCGGCGGGCTTGGTGTGTCCGAGGTCGAGCTGCAGGCGCCCGTCCTTGCGCCGGATCGGCAGGTCCCGCGAGGTGCCGTCCTTGCTGCGCAGCGAGATCCGCGGGGCGGTGGCGTTGGCGTACCAGGTGACGATCTTCGTGCACTCGCCCGCATCGGTCGGCGCGATCGCCTCCCCGACAAGCGCGTTGAGCAGCGTGGACTTGCCGGCCTTGACCTTGCCGGCGATCGCGATCCGCAGCGGGGCATCCAGGCGCTCGAGGTGCGCAGCCAATCGCGCACCGGCCACCGGCTCCTGCGCGTAGGCCCTCGCGGCCGCGACGAGGACCTCGCGGGCGGCGGCGACGATGTTCTGCGGAGCCACTACGCAGTTCCCGCGGTGGCGGGCTTGGTGACATTGACCGGCCCACCCGGGGCGGGCACCGCGGGCGGGGCGACGAGCGCGCGGGCGGAGTTGCTCAGCGCGGTGATGGTGGCCAGGTCCGCTCGCAGTTGCGTGATGCGGGCCTCGCGGTCGGCGGCGTTCGTGCGGGCGGCCGCCTCCGCGGTGCGCATCTGCTCCTGCAGCGAGGTCTCCAGCTCCGTCGCCACCGCGGTGAAGTGATCACGCAGTTGGCGTTGCACCCGGCGCAGCATGTCCCGCGAATCCTTGCCGACGTGGAAGACCACGTCGTCGGCATAGCGGCGCACCGTCTGCTTCGCCTCGGCCTGGCGGCGCTGCAGCAGCCGCTTCTTCTCCTCCTTCAGAGTGCGCCCGCCCAGCAGCACGCCCGCGCCGATGGAGAACGGGTTCAGCAACGCCATCCCGGCGAAGGTGGAGAACCTGCCGAACATCAGCGTGCCGATGTAGCCCCCGCGCACCGCCGTCAGCGCCTTCTCCCCCAATGTCGGGTCTTCCTCGCCGCCTAGATACATCGGGCGGACGGCGGAGAGCATCGATTCACCTGACGCCACGTCAAGTTCCGGAAGGGAGAGCATCCCGTCCTCGGCGAAGTGCTGCGCTACGCGCCCAGCCAGCCACTGCGCGCGCTCGTTCGCCCAGACGAAATTCGACGACGTCGCGGCGGCGACCTGGTCTTCGACCCACGGCGCGAACTCGACCCACACGACCGCTGGGTCGCCGAGAATCTCCAGCTCCTCCTCGGCGTTGCGCATGATGTCGCGCATCCGGTCACGCAGGTCGTAGTCGATGTCCGCAGTCAGATCTGCAACACCGTCAGAAAGTGTCTGCTGCCAACGCGCACTGCGATCGCGCAGCGCGCTCATCCGGTCCTTGGCCACCCGCAGGTCGGCCATCGTCGCCTCGATGGTCTCCGGGTGCTGCTGCACCCCGAGCTCAGCGGTAACCCCGCCGGCGAGCTGGTCCGCGACCCCGACCACGCTGTTGGCGACGGTGCGGCGCACCAACTGCTCGGCCTGCCCGACCGTATTGGTAAGCATGGTGGTCAGCACCGGGAAGCCGGACTCGACGTTGAGGTCGTTGTCGTTGCGGTCCAGGGCGTGCCAGCGCAGCACCGAGGACACCGCGACCTGTTTGGCCGTGATGTTCTGCCGGGCGAGGTGCTCGGCGTTGAGCTCGGCGATCCGTCGCCACTCCGGGTACAGGTCGGTCTTGGTCAGCACGCACGCGACGTTGGGGCACAGCCGCATCGCATGCTTGAGGAACTCCAGTTCGGCGGCGCTGTACTCCTGGGCGGCGTCGGAGATCAGCAGCACCGCGTCCGCGCCGGGCAACGCGGCCAGCGTCGCGGTGGCGCGCACCGACCCGAGGCCACCCACGCCCGGGGTGTCCACGAGTTCGAGGCCACCGGAGAGCAGCGGGGCGGGCAGGCCGACCTCGACGTGGGAGAGCCCGTCGCGATTGGCCGGGTTGCCGGCCTCGCTCACGTGGCGGCCCAGCTCCTCCAGCGTGACACTGGTGCGCTCGGTGCGCACCACCCGCGGCGCCTCATCGGACTCCCCGTCAGATTCCGCGGGCCCGTCCTCGGCCGCGAACTCCTTGACCAAGGTCACCGTGGGCTGCGCGGAGTAGAAGACCGCGGTGGGGACCGAGGTGGCGATGTCGTCGTCGACCGGGCACACCCGGGCCCGCACCAGGGCGTTGACCAGGTGCGACTTGCCCTGCTTGAACTCCCCGATGACCAGGACGCGGACCCGGTCGTCGGTGAGCCGCTCGCGGGTCTTGGCCAGGCGGGCGGCGAGGTCGGGGCGGCCGCGGGCGCCGGCCAGCGCCAGGGCCTGGTCGACGGTGGAGATGACCTCTGCCGGTGCGGGCACTGCAGACTCCCTGCCGCGTGCGGTGCATCGGGGCGACGTGAGTCGGCCCCGCTCCGATGTGGATCACCGGAACGGGGCCGATCCTGCCACCTCGGGCTGGTCGTGCTGCGGATTCGGGCCGCAAACACGTCCGACGGGCGCCAAGGTGGGTCCCCCCGCGCTTAGGACGGGCTGGCGGGCGCCGGGTCAGAGCAGCGGGCCCAGCGGGCCGAGCGGTCCGAGCGGGCCGAGCGGTCCGTTGTTGAGTGGGCCGTCGAGAATCAGCGGGTCGGCGATGTTGTCGACCAGGGGGGCGGCGCCGTTGAGCGGGCCGGTGAGCAGCGGGCCGCTCACCAGGGGATCGGTGACGTCCTCGACCAGCGGTCCGAACCCGCCGGTGAGCAGGTCACCGAGCACAGCGGCGTCGTTGAGTGCCGTCAGGTCATCGAGGGCGTCGAATCCGTTGGCGCTGTCATTGACCCCGCCGCCGAGCAGACCACCATTGCCGCCAAGGAGATTGACCCCGCCCCCGAGGACGCCGGTGCCGGCGCCGGGGACCACGTTGACGTCGCCGGTGAGCTCGTTGGCCGCGACCAGGCCGGTGACCCGGTCCTCACCGGCGGCGCTGTCCTGGACGCGCTGGCTGTTGGAGCCGGTGACGCCGGAGACGTTGCCGGTGCCGTTGTTCTCGGCCTCGATGTTGGTCTCCTCCTCCCGGGTGCGCACGCGGGAGGGGCGGTCGTCGTCGTCATCGTCATCGTCATCATCGTCGCTCCTGCGGATGGTGACCTTCTTGATGATGTCCTGGATCTGCGCCTCCGGGCTGGCGTTGCGGTCGGGGCCGGGGCTGAAGTCGGTCTGCTTGACGTCGGGGTTGTCGAGGATGAAGGGCTTGAAATCCGCGACGTCGTCGCCGCAGACCTGGGTGAACCCGGCGGCGGCCATGGCGGCCTGGGGGTTCTGGTCGAACGCGGCCCGTGCGTCACCGAAACGCAGCAGGTCCATGATCCAGTCGATCATTGCGGTAGGCATGGGATAGATCCTTACTACTGTGACCAATGGGGCTGACGGGGACGAAGGTAGGCCGCGCGGCGAATCGGGCGAATCGGGGATTTCCCCCTGATCCGGATCGGGGCATTGGGGGTTCGAGACCCGGGCGTGGTCCGCAGCTCATGAATGAGTGGGGGACGCGACTCACCTACGCAGGGGCCCGGATCCGGGGTCGAATTGTCGGGTTTGCGGTGTCGCAGCTCATGAATGAGCAGGGGCGCGCGTTCTTCTGGGACGGATGGGGCTAGATGGATCGGGGGGATCGGAGGGATCGGGGGGATCGGAGGGATCGGGGGGATCGGAGGGATCGGGATC
>JBQTII010000059.1:0-13094 GCA_052388275.1 Sporichthyaceae bacterium
CCGCGCGTGAGGTCCACGGCGAGGTCGTGGTGGATTCCCGCCTGGCGCGTGCGGGCTCACTGTTCGTGGCGGTTGCCGGTGAGCACGTCGATGGGCACGACTACGCGGGCGCGGCGGTGGGCGCGGGCGCGGTCGCGGTCCTGGCCGGCCGGGAGGTCGGCGTGCCCGCCGTCGTCGTGGACGACACTGTCCAAGCGCTCGGCCGGATCGCCGCCCTCGTGGTGCGGCGCCTCGCCGCCGATCATGATCTCGCGGTCGTCGGGATCACCGGTTCGGCGGGCAAGACCAGCACCAAGGACCTGCTTGCGGCCGTTCTGGAGAGCGCCGGGGCCACCATCGCCCCGCCGCGATCGTTCAACAACGAGATCGGGCTGCCGCTGACCGCCTTGCGCGCGGATGCCCGCACCCGCTACCTGGTGATGGAGATGGGTGCCCGGGGCATCGGCCACATCCGCTATCTGTGCGAGATCGCGCCGCCGCAGATCGGGGTCGTGCTCAATGTGGGCACGGCGCACGTCGGGGAGTTCGGCAGCCGGGAGCGCATCGCGCTCGCCAAAGGGGAATTGGTCCAGGCGTTGTCGCCCGACGGGGTGGCCGTGCTCAACGCCGAGGACCCGCTGGTCGCGGCGATGGCCACCCGCACCGCGGCATCGGTGCTGACGTTCGGCGCGGGCGGTGACGTGCAGGCCCAGGGCCACACTCTCGACGAGGCCGGCCGCCCCCGGTTCACCCTGCACACCCCGGCGGGTTCGGCCGCAGTGGCGCTCGGTCTGCACGGCGCCCACCATGTGGGCAACGCGCTGGCCGCGGCAGCCGTCGCGCACGCGCTGGGGATCCGGCCCGCGCAGATCGCGCACGCGCTGGGCGCAGCCGGTCCGCGCAGCCGCTGGCGGATGGAGGTCACCACGACCCCGGGCGGGATTACCGTCGTCAATGACGCCTACAACGCCAATCCGGACTCGATGCGCGCCGCCCTCGCCGCGCTGGTCGCGATCGCCGCCGGCCGGCGCAGCTGGGCCGTCCTGGGTGAGATGCGCGAACTCGGCGCGTCGGCGGCTTCCGAACACGCCGGCCTGGGCAGGCTGGTGGCCGACATGAAGATCTCCCGGTTGGTCGTGGTGGGTGAGGGTGCCCGCGTGGCCTACGACAGCGCCCGGGAGCGGCTCGGCGAGCACGCGGTGGCGTTCGCCGCCGATACCGACGCCGCGGTGCAGTTGCTGCGCGGGGAGCTGGCCGCCGGAGATGTGGTACTGGTCAAGGCGGCACGCCTGGCCGGGCTGGAGCGCGTCGCCCTGGCCTTGCTGGAGGAAGCCTCGTGAGTAGCCCATGAGGGGCGTCCTGGTCGCGGCCGCGGTGTCGCTGATCATCAGCCTGCTCGGGACTCCGGTGGCGATCCGGATCCTGGTCAAGCAGGGGTACGGGCAGTTGATTCGCGACGATGGTCCGACCACGCACCAGACCAAGCGGGGCACGCCCACGATGGGCGGCGCGGTGATCATCATCGCGGTGCTCGTCGCTTACGGCGCGGCGCATTTGGTCCTGCAGGACAAGTCGCCGACGCCGTCGGCGCTGCTGGTGCTCTTCCTGATGACCGGTCTGGGCCTGGTCGGGTTCATCGACGACTACATCAAGGTCTCCAAGCAACGCAGCCTCGGCCTGCGCAGCAAGGCCAAGCTCGCCGGGCAGTCGGTCGTGGCGCTCGCCTTCGCGGTCATGGCCCTGCAGTTCGAGGACTTTCGCGGGTTCGCTCCCGCCTCGCAGGAGATCTCCTTCATCCGGGACACCGGACTGGGGCTGGGCGCCATCGGGTTCGTGATCTGGGCCTATCTGATGATCGCCGCCACCTCCAACGGCGTGAACCTCACCGACGGCCTCGACGGGCTGGCCACCGGCGCCTCGGCGATGGTGTTCGGGGCCTACGTGCTGATCGGGGTCTGGCAGTCGGGTAACTCGTGCTCGCTGAGCCCGGTGCTGCCCGAGCCGCAGTGCTACGAGGTACCCAACGCGCTCGACCTCGGCATCGTCGCCGCGGCGCTGATGGGGGCGTGCTTCGGATTCCTGTGGTGGAACGCGCCCCCCGCCAAGATCTTCATGGGCGACACCGGCTCGCTGGCTCTGGGCGGCGCACTGGCCGGTCTGGCCATCACCACTCGTACCGAGCTGTTGCTGATCCTGCTCGCCGGCCTGTTCGTGCTGATCACGACGTCGGTCATCGTGCAGGTCGGCTTCTTCAAGCTGACCCGCAGGCGGGTGTTCCGGATGGCACCTCTGCAGCACCATTTCGAGCTCGCGGGCTGGAACGAGGTGACGATCGTCATCCGGTTCTGGATCATCGCCGGGCTCTTCGTCGCCACCGGTCTCGGGGTGTTCTACGCCGAGTGGGTCGCGGGCATTTGAACGTGCGCACCGAGCGGGTTCTTGCCCTGCGCCGCGACGCCGACTGGGCCGAGGTGTCGGTGCTGGTGGCGGGAATTGGCGTCTCCGGGTTCGCTGCCGCGGATGCGCTGCTCGGCCTCGGTGCGCGGGTGCTGGTCGTTGACGGGAAGGACGATGTCGCTGCGCGGGAACGCGCGCAGGTCCTGGAGAACCTCGGGGCCAGGATCCGCCTCGGCGACATCGACACCCTGCCCGCCGGTGTGGACCTGGTCGTGACCTCGCCGGGCTGGAAACCCACCGCACCCCTGCTGGTGGCCGCGGCCCGCGCCGGGACCCCGGTGTGGGGCGAGGTCGAGCTGGCGTGGCGGTTACGCCCCACGACCGGGGCGCCGCCCTGGCTGGGAATCACCGGGACCAACGGCAAGACCACCACCGTGCGCATGCTCACCTCGATGCTGACCGCGCACGGCCTGCGCGCGGTCGCCGCCGGCAACGTCGGAACCCCGCTGCTGGAGGTGGTGATGGCGCAGACCCCGGCCGGGGCGCCGGTCCACGACGTGATCGCCGTCGAGCTGTCCAGCTTCCAGCTGCACTGGTCCTGCTCCATCCGCTGCCATTCCGCGGTGGTGCTGAACATCGCCCCGGACCATGTGGACTGGCACGGCGACCTGGACTCCTACGCCGCGGCCAAGGGCAAGATCTACACCGGGGTCGAGGTGGCGTGCGTCTACAACGCCCTCGACGCCCGCACCGAGGCGCTCGTGCGCGACGCTGAGGTGCGCGAGGGTGCCCGCGCCATCGCCTTCACCTTAGGGACCCCCGCGATCTCGCAGGTCGGCGTCGTGGAGGATCTGCTGGTCGACCGGGCCTTTGGTGACGATCGCCGCCAGCGCGCCATCGAGCTCGCCGAGGTGTCCGACGTGGTGCCACTCGCGCCGCACAATGTCGCCAACGCCTTGGCGGCGGCCGCTTTGGCCCGTGCCTTCGGGGTGCCGGCCGGTGCCGTCAAGGCGGGCCTTCGCGCCTTCCGCCCGGACGCGCATCGCATCGCGCAGGTCGCGGCCATCGACGGCATCCGGTGGATCGATGACTCCAAGGCCACGAATCCGCACGCCGCGGCGGCCTCGCTGTCCGCTTTCGACGACATCGTCTGGATTGCGGGCGGTCTGGCAAAAGGAGCGCAGTTCGAGGAATTGGTGGCCGGTGCGGCCGGCCGGTTACGCGCCGTCGTGCTGCTCGGTGCGGACCGGGCGGTGATCGCGCAGGCGCTGGCCCGACACGCCCCGGATGTGCCCGTCGTCGAGGTCGCCGAGTCCGACACTGGAGCCATGGACGTCGTGGTCGCGCAAGCGTCCCGACTGGCCCGGGCGGGCGACACCGTTCTGCTCGCGCCGGCCTGTGCGTCCATGGACATGTTCACCAATTACGCCGAACGCGGCGACGCCTTCGCCGCGGCCGTTCGGCGCGGTCCGGCAAGTACCGCGGCCGCGCACTGACCGATCCCGGGGAGGGGCCGTCAACCTCAACCTCACCGTCCCCGAGGCCGCCATCGGCGCGGTGCCCGGGCAGCGCGGCGGTTCCGCCATGGCGCCTGTGCGCCCGGGCCGGCTCCGCGGCAACGCCCTGCGCCGCGCGCTGGAGCGTCCGCTCGCCCCCTACTACCTGATCCTGATTCCCGGGTTGCTGCTGGTCGCCCTCGGTCTGGTCATGGTGTTGTCGGCCTCCAGCGTGGAGTCCTATCGCACCTCGGGTTCGGTGTTCTCGATCGCGTCGAAGCAGGCGATGTGGATCGCGGCCGGCCTGCCCCTGATGTTGCTCACCTCGCGGCTGCCGGTGATCGTCTTTCGCCGGCTCGCGTTCCCCGCGTTGCTGATCGCCCTGGCCCTGCTCGCGCTGGTGCTGGTGCCAGGAATCGGCAAGGAGGTCAACGGCAATCGGAACTGGATCTACCTGGGCGGGCCCGCCCAGATTCAGCCCTCCGAGGCCGCCAAGCTCGCACTGGTCCTGTTCGGGGCGCACGTCTTGGCCCGTAAGCACAAGCTGCTCGGGTGCTGGAGCCACTTACTGATCCCGCTGGCTCCCGCCTCGGCGGCGGTCATTGTTCTGGTGCTGCTCGGCGGCGACCTCGGGACCACGATCGTGCTGCTCGCGATCGTGCTGTCCCTGCTCTACTTCGCCGGCACCCCGATGCGGTTCTTCTATCTCATCGGGTCGGGTGCGCTGGCCCTGATCGCGACGTTCATCCTCGCCGAGCCCTACCGGATGGAGCGCGTCAGCGCGTTCATGGACCCGTTCGCGACGTATCACGACTCAGGCTGGCAAGGGGCGCAGAGCATCTTCGCGCTCGCCTCCGGTGGGCTCACCGGAGTCGGGCTCGGGGCGAGCCGGGAAAAATGGGGCTACCTGCCCGAGGCGCACACCGACTTCATCTACGCGATCATCGGGGAGGAACTCGGACTGGTCGGCGCGGTCGGTGTGCTGGCCCTGTTCGGCGCGATCGTGATCGGCGGGTTCGGGATCGCCGCGCGCAGCCGGGACATGTTCGTGACGCTGTCGGCGGCGGCGATCACTGCCTGGATCGCGGTGCAGGCGTTGGTGAACATGGGCGCGGTGCTCGGTGTGCTGCCGATCACCGGGATCCCTTTGCCGCTGGTGTCGTACGGTGGCTCCGCGTTGTTGCCGATCATGGTGGCGCTGGGGATGCTGCTGTCCTTCGCCCGTCGTGAAGTCAATGCCGCGGCGGCGCTCGCCGCCCGCGGACCCGGACCGCTACGCCGCGCGAGATCCTGGCTTTCGCGCTCGGAACGGGTGTAGCGACGTCATGATCCGCGCGGCATCCGCCGGCACAGCGCAGCGGGCATCAACGAGTGGCCAACGAGGGGAGAACGTCAGCGTGCACGTGGTCCTCGCCGGTGGCGGAACCGCCGGTCACATCGAGCCGGCGATGGCGCTGGCCGACGCGCTGCGCCGGCGCGACCCGGGCGTCGGCATCACCGCATTGGGCACGCCGAACGGGATGGAGAACATTCTCGTCCCGGCGCGTGGCTACGAATTGCGGCACGTGCCGCGTGTGCCGTTGCCGCGCAAGCCGACGCTGGATCTGCTCAAACTTCCGGTCACCTTGCGCAGGGCCGTCCGTGCGGCCGGGAAGGTGCTCGACGAGGTCGGTGCCGACGCCGTCGTCGGGTTCGGGGGTTACGTCTCGGTGCCGGCGTACCTCGCCGCGCGCTCGCGCAAGATCGCCATCGTCGTGCATGAGGCCAACGCACGGCCCGGGCTGGCCAATCGCCTCGGTGCGCGCCTCACCGAGTTCGTCGCCACCAGTTCGCCGCTGGGGAAGTTGCCGCACGCGCGTCTGGTGGGGATCCCGCTGCGCCGGAGCATCGCCACCCTGGACCGAAGTGCCGGCGCCGCCGCCGCACGCGAGCACTTCGGGCTCGAGCCGGACCGGCGCACTCTGCTGGTCTTCGGCGGCTCCTCCGGCGCCAGACGGCTGAACGAGGTGCTGACCTCGGCGGCGCCGAGTCTGCGCGCGGCCGGTATTCAGGTGTTGCATGCGGTGGGTCGCGACAATGCCGATTCCACGATCCCGGAATCCGTGCCCGGAGCGGCGCCATACCGCGTCGTGCCCTATCTCGAGCGAATGGACCTGGCCTACGCCGCCGCCGATCTCGCCGTGTGCCGGGCCGGGGCAATGACGTGTGCGGAGCTGGCCGCGGTCGGCCTGCCCGCGGTCTACGTTCCGCTGCCGATCGGCAATGGCGAGCAGCGTCGCAACGCCGGGCCGGTGGTCGAGGCCGGCGGCGGACTGCTCGTCGAGGACTCGGCACTTTCGCTGGCGTGGCTGGTGGCGCACGCCATCCCGGTGCTCGCCGACAAAGACCGTCTGGCGGCGATGGCGAGGGCGGCGGCAGGGCACGGGCGGCGCGATGCGGACGAGGCCCTGGTGGATCTGGTCCACGAGGCCGTGGCAGGGAAGTCCTCGTGAGAGCGGATCAGATTCCCGCGGCGCGTGAGCTGGGACGGGTGCACTTCGTCGGCATCGGCGGCGCCGGGATGTCCGGCATCGCCCGGATCCTGCTCGCGCGGGGAGTCACGGTGTCCGGCAGTGACGCCAAGGACTCCACCGCGCTGACCGCGCTGAGCGCGCTCGGTGCGCGGGTCCACGTGGGACACGACCAGGCACACCTCGGCGATGCGGACACCGTGGTGGTCTCCACCGCCATCCGGGAGTCCAACCCGGAGTACACCGCGGCCCGTGAACGCGGGTTGCGCATCCTGCCGCGCGCCGCGGCGCTGGCTTCGGTGATGGCGGGGCGCCGCGCGGTCGCGGTCGCGGGCACCCACGGCAAGACCACGACCACCTCGATGCTCACCGTGGCGCTGCAGCACTGCGGTGCGGATCCTTCCTTCGCGATCGGCGGCAGCCTGAACGAATCAGGCGCGAACGCCCACGACGGCAGCGGTGATGTGTTCGTCGCCGAGGCCGATGAGAGCGACGGCTCGTTCCTGCTGTACTCGCCCACTGCCGCGATCGTGACCAACGTCGAGGCTGACCATCTCGATCATTACGGCACCGCCGAGGCGGTGGACACCGCGTTCGAGCGCTTCAGTGCGCGGGTGGTTCCCGGCGGGTTCCTGGTCGTCTGTGCCGACGACCCAGGATCTGCCCGGCTCGGTACCTTCGCCGTCGCGGCCGGGGTCGACGTGCGCACTTACGGCACCAGCGGCGCGGCGGACCTGCGGCTCGACGAATTGAGCGCGCGCCCGGGTGGGGGCTACAGCTTCACCGCGCTGGCCAATGGCCGTCGCCTCGGCCCGGTCGAGCTCACGGTGCCCGGCGCGCACAACGCGCTCAACGCCGCCGCCGCGCTGGCGGTGGGGATCGGCCTGGGCTTCTCTGCTGCCGAACTGCGCGAGGGGCTGTCCGGCTTCAGCGGCACTCGGCGGCGTTTCGAGCTCAAGGGCACCGCTGGGGGAGTGCGCGTCTTCGACGACTACGCCCACCACCCGACCGAGGTGGCGGCCGTGCTGCGCGCCGCGCGCGGGGTCGCGGTCGGCGGGCGCATCGTGGTGGTGTTCCAGCCGCACCGGTACTCGCGTACCGCGGCGTTCACGGCGGAGTTCGGCACGGCGCTGGGGCTGGCCGACCAGGTGGTGGTGATGGATGTGTACGGCGCGGGCGAGGACCCGATCCCGGGGGTCAGCGGCGCGGCCGTGGCCGCAGCCGTCGCCTTACCTGCGGGCGACGTCGTCTTCGAGCCATCCTGGACCCAGGTCCCCGGTCGGCTCTGCGAACGGGCCGGGGTGGGGGACATCGTGCTGACCCTCGGGGCGGGCGACGTGACCATGATCGGGCCGGAAGTCCTCGCGCTGCTGAGCGCGGCCTCGTGAAGGCGCGGACCCCAGCCGCCGCCGCAACCCTGCGCGGAGCTTCGACGCCCGGGGCCGCTGCTGCGGCTGCGGAGCGCTTCGCCGCGCGGATCAAGGCGCGCCGCCGATCGCGCTGGATCAAGGCCGCCGTCGGAGCCGGAACCTTGGCGCTGGTCGCGCTCGGGGTGTGGGTGATCTGCTACTCCGCGGTGTTCTCGGTGCGCTCGGTGCAGATCTCCGGGACCGAGCGCCTTGCCCCAGGGCAGGTGGCCACCGCAGCGGCGGTTCCCCGCGGCGGGTCGCTGGCGCTGCTCGACACCGCCGCCATCGCGGCGCGGGTGCGCACGCTCGCTCCCGTCGCCGAGGTCAGCGTCGTGCGCCGGTTCCCGTCGACGGTGCGGATCGAGATCACCGAGCGGGATCCGGTGGCGGTGCTCGCCGTGCCCTCGGGCCGGCGCCTGGTCGATGCCTTCGGCGTGGCCTTTGCCCCGGCTCGTGGCAAGGCCGCCGACGCCCTCGCGGTGATCGCCACCAGCCGCGATCAGGTGTCGGCCGCCGAACTGCGGCAGGTCACCCAGATGCTGGAGTCGCTGCCGGCGCGCCTGCGCGCTTCGGTCCGACGCGTCGACGTGGACTCGGTCGAGGACATGACAATGGCGCTGCGCGACGGACGGCGCATTGTCTGGGGTGGCCCGACCCAGGCCGCGTTCAAGACCCAGGTACTCGACATCCTGATGCGCGAGAGGGCTACCCGCCGCTCGCGGGTGTTCGACGTGAGCGTCCCTGAGGCACCCGCCACGCGAAGGTGAGAGGCCGCAGGCGCGAAGGCTGCCTGACCTCGCTCGTTGCGACGGTCGGGGGGCCGGGGGCGCGAAGTTCCGTGCCGGCTCGTCACTGTGCTACCCCCACGACCACATTCGGGCCCGGTTTGTGGTCGCGGGGGTAGCAGACTCTCGTGGGATGGGTGTGGCGCCCCCACCAGTCACGGTTGTGGTCCTGCCCGCGCGCGGCGGAGGTCGGGTGCCGGCGTGGCGAACCAGTTCAGGGCAGGCAAGCGGGCGAAGGCGCGGTCGTGGGTGGCCAGGCGCAGGACCCGTGCTGGTCGATCAGGCGGGGGTCAGCAGGTGCTGGTGGAGATCTGCCGCGCCGGGGAGCACCTGCAGGGCGAGGTTCCCGTCGGGCTCGATGGCTTCGATTCGGGCGATCCGCGGGTCAGCGTCCTCGTCGCCGACGATGGCGAAACGGCCCGGCGCCGGCGTGAATCCGGGACGAACGTCCGCTTGGCGAGCCCAAAGGCGACCGTCCTGGGCGAGGTCCATGAAGTCCACGGCAATGTCGTACATCTGCGCCATGACCACGTCTCCCTCGGCGCGAAGCCCACTCAGATCGATGCTACCGCCCGGGATTGGGGATCGCGGGGTCGAAGCAGCGGTCGAGCCGGGCCAGAGTGAACTCGCTGAGGTCGGGCAGGACAAGGGTGAAGTGGGGGCGCTCGAACGACGCAAGCAGCGCAAAGCCTGCCCCGCGCAGCCGCCCGAACGTCGAGAGCCGGACGTGACCGTAGTTTCCGATCCGATCGTTTCGGCAGGCATCCTGGATGCTGACGTCGAGTACGCCCTCGACGGAGATCCCGTAAACCGCGTAGATCGCGAACGTCCGTTCGGCGGAGCGCCGCACGTTCTCCCCGGTCATGGTTCCCGCGCGGATGACGATCGCGACGTCATCTGGAGGCTGTTCAGCGCGCGATGCCTATGGGCGGGTCACCGAATGGAGCCTTCGACCAGCACCCTCGCAGACCGCCGCGCAGAGGAGACACCGTGCGCCTCATTGGTCACAGCTGTTTCCTGATCCCTCGTCAGATCGGGTGACACGGCGCGACACGCGCCGGATGTCCTAGGTGCGACCCGGAGGCGGGCCTAGCTTCATCAACGTCGCCAGGTTGACATAACTCTAAGCCTTTAGTTGAGGGTGAGAGTCACTGGGGACCGACATCCTCGTCAGTCGTAACTCGTTTCCTCAGGAAGGGCGCCGGCCGTGGCAGCTCCGCAGAACTACCTCGCAGTGATCAAGGTGGTCGGCATCGGGGGCGGTGGCGTCAACGCCATCAACCGGATGATCGAGGTCGGCCTCAAGGGCGTCGAATTCATCGCGATCAACACCGACGCGCAAGCGCTGTTGATGAGCGACGCGGACGTCAAGCTCGACGTCGGCCGCGAACTCACCCGCGGCCTGGGCGCCGGCGCCAACCCGGAGGTCGGGCGCAAGGCCGCCGAGGACCACCGCGACGAGATCGAAGAGGTGCTGCGCGGCGCCGACATGGTCTTCGTGACCGCGGGTGAGGGCGGCGGCACCGGCACCGGCGGCGCCCCGGTCGTGGCGAACATCGCCCGCTCGCTGGGCGCGCTGTCCATCGGGGTGGTCACCCGCCCGTTCAACTTCGAGGGGCGCCGGCGCAGCTCGCAGGCCACCGACGGCATCGACAAGCTCCGCGAGGAGGTCGACACCCTCATCGTCATCCCGAATGACCGGCTGCTCTCAATCTCCGACCGCCAGGTCTCGGTGCTGGACGCCTTCAAGTCCGCGGACCAGGTGCTGCTCTCCGGCGTGCAGGGCATCACCGACCTGATCACCACTCCGGGCCTGATCAACCTCGACTTCGCCGACGTCAAATCGGTCATGAGCGGCGCCGGCTCCGCGCTGATGGGCATCGGATCCGCGCGCGGTGAGGACCGGGCGATCGCCGCCGCCGAGGCCGCCATTTCCTCCCCGCTGCTGGAGGCCTCCATCGACGGCGCCCGCGGGGTGCTGCTCTCCATCTCCGGCGGCAGCGACCTGGGCCTGTTCGAGATCAACCACGCCGCGCAGCTCGTGGCCGACGCCGCCCACCCCGAGGCCAACATCATCTTCGGCGCGGTCATCGATGACGCCCTGGGCGATGAGGCCCGCGTCACCGTGATCGCCGCCGGCTTCGACGGGGGAGAACCCACCAAGTACCGCGGCGACCCCGGTGTGGTGCGGCGCTCCGACATCGGCTCGGTGGTCGCCGAGGCCAGCGCAGCCCTGCGGGCCGAGGACGAAGCCGCCGCCGCCGAGATGCTCGGCGGCCGGGACTGGGAGCGCAGCGAGCACGCCCGCCCCCGCAGCGAACCGGTGCGCGAGCCCGCCCGGGCGATGGAGCACCAGCGCGCGGTTCCGCAGCAGGCCCCGCGCCGCCCGGAGGAGCAGTACGCGGCTGCCTCGAGTGACGACCTGGACATCCCGGACTTTATGAAATAGGCCTCCTGCGGCGCCTGCCGGGCGCTCGCGGCGTTGGAGCCACACAGGATTGAAACGGTGCCGATAGAAGGGCGCTATGGGCCTCCTCCGCCGCCTGGCGATCCATCCCGGCAATAGTGCTGAATGATGTTGGCCGCAGGAACGCTGCGAGCACTTCGGAGAGATTCGCTTGCTTCCTCTGGTGATGCCGGCCTGGCCGGCCGGGGTCCGTGGGGTGTTCACGACCCGGGCCGGCGGGACGTCGTTGCCGCCGTATGCAGAGCTGAACCTGGCCACGCACGTCGGCGACGACGCGCGGGCGGTGCGGGACAACCGGGCCGCCCTCGCGGCGGCCGTCGGTCTGGCGCCAGGCCGCCTGGTGTTCATGGAGCAGGTGCACGGGAACGCCGTGGCCACCCTCGACGACGCGCCGATGGCGGCGCCGGTCGCGGATGCGCTCGTGACACGCACCCCCGCTCTGGCTTTGGTTGTCCTGGTTGCCGACTGCGTCCCGGTGCTGCTCGCCGATCCCGACGCCGGGGTGGTGGCGGCGGCGCACGCCGGCCGTAAGGGCGTCGAGCTCGGGGTGGTTTCCGCGGCCGTGGGGGCGATGCTCGAGTGCGGCGCCCGCCCCGATCGGATCCAGGCCTGGCTGGGGCCCGCGATCGGGGGCTGCTGCTACGAGGTTCCGGCCGACATGCGCGACGAGGTCGAGCTCGCGGCTCCGGGTTCGGCTGCCCGCACCCGCGGCGGGACCCCGTCTTTGGACCTGCGCGGCGGGATCGTCGCTTCCCTGGAGCGTGCCGGCCTCACCCGGGTGGGGCTGATCGGCGGCTGCAGTGCCGAGGACCCCGGGGTGTTCTCCTTTCGGCGCGACCGGGTCACCGGGCGCTTCGCGGGACTGATCTGGCTCGAACCCGGATCTGGGCGCGATGGCTGAGGATGCGCGGCGCGCCGAACTCGCCGCCAACCTCGCGGCCGTCCGGGCGCGGATCGCCGCCGCCTGCGCCACCGTCGGTCGGGACCCGGCGGACGTCACGCTGATCGCGGTCACCAAGGGTCATCCCCCCGCCGACGTCGCGCACCTGGCCGCCCTCGGCGTGTGGGACGTCGCGGAGAACCGGGACGCCGAGGCGGCTGCCAAAGCGCGCGAATGCGCCGCACTGCGGCTGCGCTGGCATTTCGTCGGCCAGATCCAGACCAACAAGGCGCGCTCCGTGGTCAGCTATGCCGACGTCGTGCACGCGCTCGACCGGGAGCGACTGGTGCGGGCCCTGGACGCCGCAGTGCTCGCCGATCCGCACCTCGTCCAGGCGCGGGATGACCTCCCGGGCGAGGGACTGGCGGTGCTGTTGCAGATCGATCTCGACTCCCGCCCCGGCGCTGGGACTTCAGGGGGCGCGGGAGGGCGAGGCGGGATCGCCCCGGAGCAGGTGAGTTCCCTGGCGGCCACCGTCGACCGAGCGGAAGGCCTGGTGCTGCGAGGGGTGATGGCCATCGCGCCGCGCAAGGTGCCAGCTGGGCCCGCCTTCGCCCGGCTGGCAGAGATCTCCGCGCAGCTGCGCAGTCGGTACCCGAGCGCGAGCTGGATCTCGGCCGGGATGTCCTCCGATCTCCATGACGCGGTGCGGGCGGGCGCGACACATGTGCGTGTCGGTCGCTCCTTACTCGGTCCGCGCCCGCTCACGCGCTAGCTTCGTGGGCAGTTACACCCACGTCGAAGGGCAGGCAGGACATGGCAGGCGCAATGAAGAAGATGGGCGTCTACCTGGGCCTTGTCGAGGACGACCGCTATGCGGACGACTACGACACGATCGAGGACGACCGTTACGCCGAGCGCACGCGTGAACACGCTCCGCGTCAGAGCGTCGCCCCGGTGGCCCACGCAATACCGGAACGCCGCATGCCGGCTCCCTCGCCGGCACCGGTGGCCCTCGCCGACCCGTACCGGATCACCGCGGTGCACCCGCGCACGTACAACGAGGCGCGCAACATCGGCGAGGAGTTCCGGGCCGGAGTGCCGGTGATCATGAATCTGACGGAGATGGATGACACGGACGCCAAGCGGCTGGTCGACTTTGCCGCCGGGC
>JBQTII010000060.1:0-1517 GCA_052388275.1 Sporichthyaceae bacterium
CAAGCGGCTGGTCGACTTTGCCGCCGGGCTGGTCTTCGGGTGCCATGGCACCATCGAACGGGTGACACAGAAGGTGTTCCTTCTCTCGCCCGCCAACGTGGACGTCACCGCGGAGGACAAGGCGAGATTCGCGCAGGGTGGCTTCTACAACCAGAGCTAGGCTGGCAGCGGAATGTCCGCTCGGACGCGGTGGGGATATCGACGATGTCCGGCCTCGCCACGGGTTCGTCCGAGGGGATTCGGTGCAATGCCCCCAACGTGCCCGGTGGCTGCCGGCAGAACAGCGGAAAGGGGCGGTGACCTGCGATGACTGTCGTCGGAGCGTTCATCTACTACCCGCTGTTCATCTTTTTGTTGCTCCTGCTCGCGCGCCTGGTCATGGAATATGTGTTCCTGTTCGCCAGGTCCTACGAGCCCAAGGGTGTGGTGGTTATCGTCTTGGAGTTGGTCTACTCCGTGACGGACCCGCCACTGAAGTTTTTGAGGCGGTTCATTCCACCGCTGCGACTGGGTGGGGTCTCTCTTGACCTATCCTTTCTTGTGCTATTTGTCATCGTCACTATCGGGCTTCAGGTCGCGAGAACCCTGTGACGCGGTACGGTCTATCGCGCGAACGACGACGATCATCTGAGGTGACAAGATGCCGCTGACCCCCGAGGACGTGCGGAACAAGCAGTTCACGACCGTCCGCCTACGTGAGGGCTACGACGAGGATGAGGTCGACGCCTTCCTGGACGAGGTCGAGACCGAGCTGAGGCGACTCATCCGGGAGAACGATGAGCTGCGGGCCAAGTTGGCCGCCGCAACCCGCTCTGCCGCCGCGACCCCGGCCACCACCGCGCCCCAGCCGGTGGTGACGGTCAAGACGCCCGAGCCCACTCCCGAGCCGCCCAAGCCGGCCCCGGCCCCGCCTGCGCCCGCCGTGGTCGAGGCACCTGTGGTGAGCGCCGCTGACGGCGCTGCCCGCGTGCTGGCCCTGGCCCAGCAGACCGCGGACCAGGCCATCGCCGAGGCCCGTACCGAGGCGAACAAGATCGTCGGCGACGCCCGCGCGAAGGCCGAGGCGATCGAGCGTGAGGCCCGTAACAAGGCCGATGCGCTCGAACGCGACGCCCAGGACAAGCACCGCTCGATCATTGGTGTGCTCGAGACCCAGCGCAACGCCCTGGAAACTCAGCTGGACCAGCTGCGTCAGTTCGAGCGCGAGTACCGCAGCCGACTCAAGAGCTTCCTGGAGGGGCAGTTGCGTCAGCTCGAGACCAGCGCGGAGGGCGACAATCTCAACGGTCCCCGCGCCGGGGGTGCCCGCGCCGGCGCGGCGGCTCCGCGCCAGCCGATGCGTGGCTTCCTGATCGACGAGGACGAGAGCTAAGCAGCAAGCCCGCGCCGAGGCCCGGCCCCGGTCGGGGGCCGGGCCTCGGCGCGGTCGGGCGCGCCGTGCCCCACGCGCCGGGTCCGGGCCTCGGCGCGGTCGGGCGCGCCGTGCGTCCGGGGCGCGGGTGGTCGGGCCGGCATCC
>JBQTII010000061.1:0-19409 GCA_052388275.1 Sporichthyaceae bacterium
TGGGGTCGGGAGTACGCGGTCGGGATCATGGGTTTCTCCGCCTCCTACTGGCGTTCGCGGATGGCGCCGCTCGGGCACACCGAGGAGGCCGCGGCGATGGTGTCGGTGAAGAACCACAAGAACGCGATGCTCAACCCGTATGCGCATATCAAGAAGTCCGTCACGGTCGAAGACGTGATGAACTCCCGGGTGCTGTGCGCGCCGATCAAGCTGCTGGACGCGCCCCCGATCTCCGACGGTGCCTGCGCGGTCGTCCTCGCCAGTGCGGACGCGGCCAAGGCCTCGCCCACGCCGGCGTGGATCAAGGGCATGGCCTACTACGCCGAGGCCGAGAACGCGATCCGCCGTTCCATGCGCCAGTCCGAGCCGCTCACCCTGGCGGCGGCCAAGGTCTACAAGCAGGCCGGGATCACCAACCCGCGCCGGCAGGTCGACGTCGTCGAGGTCCAGGAGCCGTACACCTGCTTCGAGCTCTCGTACTACGAGGGCCTGAGCCTGTGTCGCGAGGGCGGCGCCGCAGACCTGATCGCCTCCGGGGCCACCGAGATCGGCGGCGACATCCCGGTGAACCCCTCCGGTGGCTGTATGGGGGCCAACCCCATCGGCGCGGCCGCCCTGATCCGCTTCGCCGAGGTTGTCCAGCAGGTACGGGGGCGGGCCGGTGAGCACCAGATCCCGGATGCCAAGGTCGGGTTGTGCCAGGCCGGCGGCGGCTGGGCGAACCTGCGCGGTGTCTCCGTCGTCTCCGCGTCGAAAAACTGAGGGGTAATCACATGGGACTTCTGGTCGACGCCCACGAGCCGCAGACCATGGCGGCCACCTTGACGATGCCCTACACCCTGACCACGGGTCCGGCGGCCGGTACTTTCCTCGCTGAGCTCGGGCAACGGCGCATCATTGCCACCCGCGTGATCACCGATGGCCGGGTGATCGTGCCGCCGGCGGACTACCCCGGTGGAATGGTCGACGTCGCCACCGAGTTCGTCGTGCTGCGCGGCACCGGGGTGGTGACGGCGTGGACCCGGACCGCGGACGGGGTGCTCGCGTTCATCCGACTCGACGGCGCGGACACCGACCTGGCGCATCGCATCGTCGGCGCCAGTACGGGCCTGCGCAACGGCTCCCGCGTGCATGCGGTGTGGTCGGACGCGCCGGCCGAGTCGCTGAGTTCGCCGTTCCTGGCGCTGGACGGTTTCGCGTTGTCCGAGGAGGAACCTGATGGCCCTGCGGTCAGCCCCTATGAGCCGGCCGCCGAGCCGTTCGCCGAGATGAAGTACGGCCTCAAGCTCGATTACGAGCACTCCTATGGTCCGTACTACGGCCGGATGTTCGACGAGTTGGCCTCGGCCAGGCGCATCGTCGGCAGCAAGTGCCCGAAGTGTCTGAACATCTTGGTGCCGGCCCGCGGAAACTGCGACTCCTGCTTCGTGCCCACCGGCCAGATGGTCGACGTCGCCGACACCGGCACTATCCTGGGCTTCTCCGTGATCCACCTGGAGTTCGTCGGGCAGAAGCTCACCCCGCCCTACGTCTACGCCGAGATCAACCTCGATGGCACCGCTACCCGCCTGATCCACAACGTTGCGGGCATCGACATGGCCCAGGCCGAGGAGTTGCTCCAGATTGGTAGTCGGGTGCGGGCGGTCTGGAAAACCTCGCCGTTGGGGGAGGGCTCACCCGGCACGGGGACCTTGGACGACATCGAGTATTTCGAGCCCTACTAGACCGAGGAGCGATTACAGGTGACCCGCGCCACACGGTGAGCTCTGATGGCCGTGCGACGACCGACCGAAGACGTAGCTCGGGAGAGCAACCGATGAAGTTTGCGATGTTCCAGACCCCGTTCATGAAGCCGTCGCGCAGCCCGCGCGAGGTCTTCGACTGGGCGGTCGATCAGGCAGTCACCTGTGATCAGGCCGGCTTCAGTGAGTACTGGATCGGCGAGCACGCGACCACCGGCTGGGAGTCGATCACCAACCCCGAACTGGTTATTGCCGCCGCCGCTCGGGCGACCGACAACCTGGTGCTGTGCCCCGGCGCGCACCTGTTGCCCTACCACCACCCCGGCAGTCTCGCCGTGCAGATCGCCTGGATGACGCACGTGACCCAGGGTCGCTACATCCTGGGCGTCGGCGCCGGTGCGTTCCCCTCCGATGCGGCGATCCGCGGCTTCAAGGACCTCTCGCAGAATCACAAGATGGTCCAGGAATCCCTCGAGATCATGCAGCGCATCTGGTCCAACGAGCGCTTTCACTACGAGGGGGAGTTCTGGAGCGCGGGCTACCCCGAGGACGACCCGCACCACCCGTGGCGGGACTCGGTGCCGTTTAACAACGAGGTCAGGATCGCTCTCGCGGGTCTGTCGCCGAACTCCCCGTCGCTGACCTTCGCCGGCAAGAATGGCTACATCCCGCTCTCGATCTACGCCGGCGAGGCCTCGATCGGTGGGCACTGGGGCACCTATTCCGCAGCGGCCGAAGCTGCGGGCCAGCCCACGGACCGCTCGATCATGCGGGTCGTGCGCGATGTCGTCGTGGCCGACACCGACAAAGAAGCGATGGACCTGGCACTGAACGGCGCCATTGGCTACGCGTGGCGCGAGTACCTGCTGCCCCAGTACAAGCACTTCGGTTTGATCGAGGCCATGCTGCCCGGCGTCGACATCGCCACCGTCGACATGAAGATGGTGGCGGAGAAGGTGTGGCTGGTGGGCTCGCCCGACACGGTGGCGAACAAGATCGCCGAGGTCTATGAGCGCACCGGCGGATGGGGCACGCTGCTGGTCTACAGTCACGACTTCTCCGAGGCTCCGCAGGCCTGGAACCACTCGCTGAACCTGTGTACCTCCGAGGTCGCCCCCCGCCTTACCGCGATGGGCATCTGAGCCCCACCCACATCAGAATCCTTGCAACGTCCGCCTAGGTGGCTGCTATAGCGACCACATGGGCGGACGCTACGACACAGAGAGGCACAGTTATGGGACGCGTCGAGGGCAAGGTCGCCTTCATCACCGGTGCCGCCCGCGGTCAGGGCCGCGCCCACGCGGTGCGCCTGGCCGAGGAGGGCGCGGACATCATCGCGATCGACGCGTGTGCGTCGATGGACCCGGTCCAGTACGCGATGCCGGACCCCGCCGAACTGGACAGCCTGGCCAAGGAGATCGAGGCGCTGGGCCGCAAGGTGTTCACTCGGGTCGTCGACGTTCGGGACGGCGCGGCCGTGGACGGCGCCGCCCGGGATGGTGTGGCTGCCCTCGGTGGGCGCTTGGACATCGTGATCGCGAACGCCGGGGTCTGGGCGGTCTCGGTCGACGAGCCCACCGATCCGGCGCTGCGTCGCGCCGTGTGGAAGACGACGCTCGACATCAACACCACCGGCGTCTGGAACACCGTCGAGGCGGCGACCCCGCTGATGATTGCGGCCGGCAATGGCGGCGCGATGGTGTTCACCAACTCGATCCAGGGCATGCGCTACGCCTCCAACCACGACCTGTCGCTCACGGCGTACACCGCGTCCAAGCACGCGTTGGTCGGCCTGTTGCGCTGCACCGCGCGTGACCTCGGGGAGCACTCGATCCGGGTGAACTCGGTACACCCCACCGGTGTGCTCACCGGCATGATCAACCACGAGATCATGGGCGCCTACGCCGAGAAGCACCCGCGCCTGGGTGAGGTGATGGGCAACATCCTGCCCGTGCCGTTGGTGGACATCTCCGACATCACCGAGGCGGTCCTGTTCTTGGTCGCGGACTCCGGCCGCTACATCACCGGCGTCACCCTGCCGGTCGACGCCGGCGCCCTGCTCAAGTAGGACCACCACGCTCGACTTCTGCGGGCCGTCATCCGCTAAGTACGCCTTTCGGCCCGCCGGCAGGCTGATAGGCGTACGGAAGTGACGACAGGCGAAGGCTCGGGCCGGGAATGACGAGCGGTAGGAAGGATCGGCCTTGCGCAGCGTGTTGATCGCGAACCGCGGCGAGATCGCGCTGCGCATCGTACGTGCCTGCTTCGACTCCGGGATCGAGAGCGTGCTGGCGGTCTCGGCGGCGGACCGTGACTCGCTGCCCGCCAAGCTCGCGGACCGGGTCGTGGTGATCGGACCGCCACCGGCCGCTGACAGTTACCTCTCGGTGCAGCGGGTGGTGCAGGCGGCGCTGCACGCTGGGTGCGATGCGCTGCATCCCGGCTACGGGTTCCTCTCCGAACGCCCGGAGCTGCCGGACGCCTGTGCCGAGAACGGCATCGCTTTCATCGGTCCGCCGGGTGCGGTGATGCGGCGCTCGGGGGACAAACTCGCGGCCCGGGACCTCGCAGCAGGCCTGGGTATCCCGACCGGTGGCGGCACCGACGCGTTGCCGAGCGGCGAGGCTGCCACGACGGCAGCGGCCGGCCTCGAGGACTTTCCGCTGATCATGAAGGCTTCCGCTGGGGGCGGTGGACGCGGCATGCGGATCGTGCGCAGCCTCGGTGAGGTGGGGCCGGCGTTCCAGACCGCCAGCGCGGAGGCCCTGGCCGCCTTCGGCGATGGCCGGGTGTACCTGGAGCGCTACGTCGAGAACGCGCGCCACGTCGAGGTGCAGATCCTCGCCGACACCCATGGCAACGTCATTCACCTCGGCGACCGGGACTGCTCGACGCAGCGACGGCATCAGAAACTGATCGAGGAAGCGCCCGCGGTGGGGCTACCTGGCGACCTGGCGGCCGCGGTCCGGGGCGCCGCGGTCACCCTCGCTCGCGGGCTCGGGTACAGCGGTGCGGGCACGGTGGAGTTCCTCGTCGACCTCGACCGCGGTGCGTTTGTGTTCCTTGAGCTCAACGCTCGGGTCCAGGTCGAGCACCCGGTGACGGAGATGGTCACCTGCGTCGACATCGTGCGTGAGCAGTTGCGCATCGCGGCCGGTAAGGAACTGAGTGTGCGTCAGGATAAGGTGGTGGTCCACGGGCACGCGATCGAGTGCCGGATCAACGCCGAGGACCCAGATCGCGATTTCCTGCCCAGTCCGGGCACCGTCACCGAGTGGGTAATGCCCGCTGGGGACGGCATCCGCGTCGACACCCACGTCCAGGCCGGCGTCGCCATCCCGCCCTATTACGACTCGATGATCGGCAAGCTGATCGTGCGAGCCGACGACCGCGCGAGCGCTGTGGCGAAGCTGGAACGGGCCCTGGCCAAAGTGCGCATTGGGGGAGTGGCCAGCACGATCCCGCTGATCCGCGAGATCATCGCCGACCCGGCCTTCCGTGAGGCGCCGGTCACCACCCGGTGGCTGGAGGAGGAGTTCTTGCCGGGGAGGAACCCATGACCCACATCGACTTCATCGACCAGACCCTGCGCGATGGGCAGCAATCCTTGTGGGGCATGCGGATGCGGGCCTACGAGGCCGCCGAGGCCTTGCCGCACCTGGATCGCACCGGCTTCAAGGTTATCGACCTCACCGGCGCCGGTATGTTCACCGTGCTGCTGCGCAGTTTCGCTGACGACCCGTGGGCGACCACCGATTTCTTGGTCGCGAACCTGCCGAACAACACCATTCGTTCCGGCCTGCGCACGATCAGTGTGATCGGCTTCGCGCACACCCCCGAGGTGATCATCGACCTGTGGGTCTCCACGATCATCAAGCACGGCGTCACGAGCTTCTGGCTCTATGACTGCCTGTTCGACCTCCCGACGATGAAGCGACTGGTCGACGTCGTACGCGACGCCGGCGGGACCCCGGTGCCCGCCGTGATGTACGGCTATACCGAGGTGCACGACGACGCGTTCTTCGCCTCCCGGGCCGCCGAGATGGCCTCGTGGGAGGGCGTCGAGTCGATCTATGTCGAGGACGCCGCCGGTGTACTCAAACCGGAGAATGCCGCGACCTTGCTACCGGCGATCCGCAAGGCCACCGGTGATATCGCTCTGGAATTGCACTGCCACAACACCACCGGCCTGGCGCAGTTCAACTACATCGAAGGGCTCAAGGCTGGGTTCACCGCGTTTCACACCTGCTCGCAGCCGATGGCGAACGGGCCGTCACTTCCCTCCACCGAAGCCATGCTGCCGATCTTGGCGGAGCTGGGCTTCACCCATTCCCTGGACACCTCGGCCATGCCGCCGGTGGTGGCCAATTTCCTGGCCCGCGCGGCCGAAGCCGGTTACGAGACCGGTGCGCCGGTCGAGTACGACCCGCGGATCTACCATCACCAACTGCCCGGGGGCATGACCGGGACGTTGAAGAGCCAGCTGGCCCAGCACAACATGATTCACCGGCTGCCCGACGTGCTAAGCGCGATCCCCGCGGTGCGCCGCGAGCTCGGCCAGCCGATCATGGCAACGCCGTTCTCCCAGTTCGTGGGCATTCAGGCGGTGCTCAACGTCGTCACCGGTGACCGGTACTCGATCGTGCCCGACGAGGTCATCCACTATGTGCTGGGCCATTACGGCCCGGTGCCCGCCGAGGTCGACCCGGCGGTCAGGGACCGTATCCTGTCCTCGCCACGGGCCGCGGAGATCCAGAAGTGGGTTCGTCCCGATCCCACCCTCGCCGAGATCCGCGCCCAATTCAGCACGGGCATCTGCGACGAGGAGCTGCTGTTGCGCTTCATGTGCTCGGACACCGAGGTCGACGCGATGCTCGCGAAGGGCCCGATTCGCACCGAC
Organism: Sporichthyaceae bacterium; assembly: GCA_052388275.1. GTDB lineage: Bacteria > Actinomycetota > Actinomycetes > Sporichthyales > Sporichthyaceae > JBQTII01. The sequence continues at coordinate 6,643 of JBQTII010000061.1, forward strand.
CCGCGCCGCAGCGCTCACGACATCGTCCGCAGCGTCGAGGACCTGATCGCGGAGAAGCGCCAGGTCACCAGCCTCGCGGTCAGCACTCCGGCGTTCTCCCTCACCCTGGGCAGGCGGGCAACAGTGCAAGGCGGGTAGTGACTACTCCTGCCGTGACAGGTATGGCCGCGCTCACATGGACCCGAACCACGAGGAGATTTCGGTGAAGCTGGAAGTGGACTGGGAGCGCTGTGTGGGGCACGGCAAGTGTTACCTGAGTGCGCCGCACCTGTTCTCCCCGCACCCCGAGGATGACTGGGGTAAGCCGATCGTCCTCGTGCCCGACATCGATCCAGCGGACGAAGCCTTGCTCGCCTCGGCTGTGATGTCCACCAAGCTCTGTCCGGAGTTCGCCATCACCCTTGATGGCGTCGCCGGCGCCTGACCCCGCCCCGCACCGCTGCCAGCACCGCCCGACAGGAAGGTCTCACCCCGTGACCGTCATCGACACCGCGTCGTTGCTCGCGCCCTTTTCCGACGACGACCTGCAGAACCCGGACCACTACAACACCCCGCTCGGCCCGGACGGGACGGCGATGCGCTTCTATGAGGCATTGCGGGACAAGGGCGAGCAGACCCCGATCTGGTGGGGCAACAAACACGGCGGGGCGTGGAACATCGTCTCCTACGACGCCATCGCCGAGATCATGGGCAACCCGGCGGCGTTCTCCAACAAGGGTGTGACGCTGCCTCGCTACGACACCGGTGATTTCGAGTTGATGCTCGCCGCGCAGGACGCACCCAAGCACAAGAAGTACCGCGACCTGATCGCTCCGGTGTTCTCCCCTGGGCGAACCAAGGACTTCCGTGATCAGCTCGCCACGACGGTCAACGACCTCATCGATGAAAAGATCGCCGACGGCAAGGCGGATGTCGCGGTCTGGCTCGCCGACGAGATCCCCGGGCGCCTCACCGCGATTCTGCTGGGGATCCCGCCGGAGAACGGCCTGATCTACCGCGAGTGGACCGACGCGATCACCAAGTACTTCGGCACGGAGAAGGGCGCCGAGACCTTCGGTGAGCTGCTCGCTTACGCCTCCGATCTGATCTCCGAGCGCCAGGCCAACCCTGGGGACGACCTGATGTCGCTGGTGGCGAGCGCCGAGGTGGACGGCGAGAAGCTGTCCTTCGAGGACCTGATCGGATTCTTCGTCGTGCTGCTGCTCGGTGGCATCCACAACACCGCCCGCTTTTTGTCCTCGGCTTACTGGCGCCTGTCCTGGGATCTCGAGCTGCGCCGGTATCTGATGGCCAATCCGGCTGCCCTTCCGGTGGCGGTGGACGAGATGATCCGCTTCTACACCCCCGCCACGATCGGGCGCCTGTGCACGGCGGACACCACCGTGGCCGGTGTGGACATCAAGAAGGATCAGATGGTCTACATGTGGCTGCCGGCCGCGAACCGGGACCGCAAGGTGTTCCCGAGCGCGGACACCTTGATCATCGACCGACAGCCCAACCGTCATCTTTCCCTCGGGGTGGGTATTCACCGGTGCATCGGCGCCCACCTGGTGCGGGTCGAAACCTCCGTCGCCATCCACGAGTTCCTCAAGCGGATCCCGGAGTTCACCCTCGATCCCGAGGCCAAGCCCGAGTGGCAGTGCGGGCAGGTGGCGGGCTTTATTCACGTGCCGATCATTTTCCCCCCGGGCAAGCCCCGCGGAGCCTGATCGATCGCGTAGCGTCCGACCGCACGAGCGCTGCGGTGCTCGTTCGGTCGGACGTTCGCTTGTGCAATGAAGGTGGAGATGGTGTCGGCGCTGGGGCACGTGGTAGTCGTCGGGGGCGGGCTCGCCGCGGCGCGCAGTTGTGAGCAGTTGCGCGAGCAGGGCCATACCGGAGCGATCACGCTGATCTGCGCCGAAGCACACCTGCCCTACGATCGCCCGCCGCTGTCCAAGGATGTCCTGCTCGGCGGGACGGACTCGACGACGTTGCGGGTGGACTTCGCTGCCTTGGACGTCAGGGTGCGCCCGGGCGTGCGGGCCACCGGCTTGCGGTCGGCGCAGCGGGTGCTGAGCGTTGCGACCGAGGATGGTGACGCGGAGCAGATCGCCTACGACGGCCTGGTGCTGGCCACCGGGGCAGAGCCGATTCGGATGCCGGGCGAGGGCGAGCAACTCGTCCTGCGCACGATCGATGACGCCCTCGCGCTGCGCGAGCGCTTGGTGCCAGGGGCACGAGTGGTGGTGATCGGTGCCAGCTGGATCGGGGCGGAGGTCGCCACCTCGGCGAAGGCACGCGGGTGTGCGGTCACCGTCCTGGAGCTGGATTCGCGTCCGCTCGCGCGCACCATGGGCGACGAGGTCGGCAAGCGGGTGCTGGATTGGTGGGACGGCATCGACCTGCGGGTGGGGACCGCAGTGGCCCAGGTGCGACCCGATGGCGTCGAGTTGGCCGACGGCACGGTGCTCGCGGCCGATGTCGTGCTCACCGGGGTCGGGGTGCGGCCGGCCGTTGCCTGGTTGGCAGGTAGTGGCTTGGTGATCGATGGTGGTGTCGTGACCGACGAGTGGCTCCGAGCGGCGCCGGGGATCGTGGCCGTCGGGGATGTTGCCGTCTGGCACTCGCGGCGGTATGGGCGCCGGATGCGCGTCGAGCACTGGGACGACGCGGCGAGCGCGCCGAACGTTGCGATCGCGGCCCTGCTGGCTGACGAGGTGTCAGGACTCGAGCCGCACGACCCGATCCTGTACTTCTGGAGTGATCAGCTCGGGCACAAGCTGCAGTATGTCGGGCGGCACTCATCGACCGACACCCTGATCTGGCGGGATCGCCCCGATGGTTCCTGGAGCGCCTTCTGGCTCGACGCCGATCATCGGCTCTCCGCCGCGCTGATCACCGACCTGCCCCGGGAGAACGCGCAGGCACAGCTGGCCATGATGCGCACCCTCGTGCTCGACCCGGCGCTGCTCGCCGACCCCGCGGTCGCGATCGGGAAGGCCATCCGCGGCCCCTCCTGACGGCCTCTGATCAAGTGCCGGCCGCCGGGGGCAGGTTGTGCGGCTCGAGCATGTTCAGCGCCATGGCGGTGAACTCCTTGGCGACGTGCTCGGCGGAGTAGCCACCGCCGGAGTGATACCAGCGGGGCAGGCTGTTGAGGGCGCCGAGGATGAAATAGGCCGCCAGCTTGAGGTCGAGGTCGCCGCGTAAGGCGCCCGCCCCCTTGGCCTCGGCCAGAAGTTCGCGTAGGTAGTGCTCGAACTCGCGGGCCTGCTCGCGCATCTCGGCGCGGTTGTCGCCGGTCAGATGGTGCTGCTGATTGAGGTAGACGCTGACGCGTTCGATGTTGGTCAGGTACCACAAGTGGCTGCGCTCGAGGTAGATCCGCAGCCGTTCGAACGGTGTGACCTCCAGGGCGGCGACCTGGTTCATAGACTCGCGGGCCTGGGCATGGGACTCCTGCAGGATTCGGAAGAGCAGGTCTTCTTTGGATGAGATGTAGTGATACAGGCTGCCCTTGAGCACGCCGACCGCGTCGGCCACATCCTGGATGGTGGACGCCGCATACCCCTTGGCGTAGAAGACCCCGATCGCGGCTTCGACGACGTCGGCATCGCGATTGCGCCGATCGATCGGGCGGTTGGCGCTGACGGAGCTTGCCACGGCTCTCTCCCAGGTCTGGGCTTTGATGTGGGAGCCACGCTACCGTCCAACCAATCGATTGTTTGGGTAGTTGTGGCAGCATCGGCCGTGGGTCGAGGCGAGGAGGCATCGTGGAACGGATCGCGACCTGGTCCGGCGGTCACCACGATCTGGAGGTGACCTGGCCGACATCGGGACCGACCAGGGTCTACGACCTGTCGGTGCGTCTGGAACCCGGGATGCCCCGTCATCCGTACCACCCGCCGTTCGGCTTCGCCCTGGCCAAATCGCACGGCGAAGGCATGTATCCCGACGGGGTCTCCTCCGCGATGGAGGTGTTGGTGACCGGGGGTCACGTCGGCACCCACGTCGATGCCCTCGGCCACATCGCCCAGCACGGCCTGATCTACGGCGGTCGCGATATCCACGTCAACCAGTCGCCGACGGGCGGACTGGCGGCCGGCAGTGTGGAGGAGCTACCGCCGCTGATTGGAGCTGGGCATTTGGTGGACGCGGAGGGAATCCTTGGCCGCGAACTCGTGCCCACTGACGGTATCGGCGCTGCGGAACTGGAGTCTTGGTTCGCCAACCGCCCCCCACCGGGGCCAGGGTCTGTCGTGTTGGTGCGCACCGGCTGGATGAAGAAGTGGCCGGATTTCAACACCTACCTGCCGATCACGGCCGGCGTCCCCGGCGTGACGTTGGACGGCGCCCGCTGGCTCTCCGAGCGCGGGGTGCTGGCGGTCGGCGCGGACACCCACATGTTCGAGCACAAACCCTCGATCACCCAGGTCGCACTCGTGGTCCACGTCCACCTCTTGGTGGAAGCCGGCATTCCGATCATGGAAAGCCTCAACCTGGAGCCGCTCGCTGCGGCGGCCGTGCACGAGTTCGTGTTCGTGGCGACCCCGCTACGGGTACGCGGGGGCACGGGTTCTCCCCTGCGGCCCATTGCGATCGTGGCGCGGCAGTCCTAGACTAACCAAACAACCGTTTGGTTTGGTACGAGGGGTGGCGCGTGGCGACGAAGGTGCCGGCGGAGTTCTGGGCCGAGGTGGCGGCTTGGCTCGAACGGGAGGTACCCGAGCGGTGGCGCACCGCTCGCGCGAGCTTGTCTGCGCATGAGGAGACCGAGATCCGCCGCGAGTGGGACCGCAAGCTGTTCGCCGCCGGGTATTCCATGCTGACATTGGCGCCGGAGTATGGCGGGCGCGGCTTCGGCCTGGCCGACGAGGTGCGTTTCGGGGAACTGTGTGCGATCGCGCACGCTCCGGACAGCCTGGCCCGAGTGGGCAAGATCCTTACCGCGCCCGCGTTGATCGTGCACGGGACCGACACCCAGCGTGCACGGTTCCTGCCGCGGATCGTCTCCGGAGAGGACGTCTGGTGCCAGGGCTTCTCCGAGCCCGGGTCCGGGTCCGATCTGGCCAGCGTCACCTGCGAGGCGCGCAAGGTTGCGGGCGGGTATCGCGTCACGGGCCAAAAGGTGTGGACCTCCTTCGCCGAGGACTCCCATCGGTGCCTGATGCTGGTACGCACGGACCCCACCGCGCGCCGTTACCAGAACCTCTCCCTGTTGCTGCTGGACATGTCCCAGCCCGGCGTCACGGTCGCCACCCTGAAGCAGATCTCCGGGTCGATGCACTTCGCCGAGGTGTTCTTCGACGAGGTGTTCGTGGCCGACGAAGACCGTCTTGGTCCCGAGGGTGCAGGCTGGACAGTTGCCATGACGATCCTCACCGCCGAGCGGGGTGGGGTGGAGACGGTCACCCGCTACGTCGACATGCGCGCGGACATCGACAAGCTGCTCGGCTGCTGCGTCGCGGGTAGTCCGCTGGCGGCCCAGGCCGAGGACCTGGACACCGAGACCGAACTGGTGCGCCGTCAGGTGGCCAAGGCCATCGAGCGAGAGCACGACGAGGACGCCTTCAACCGCGCCACCTGCTTCCTCAAAGTTCTCTGGAGCGATCTGTGGCAGCGCATCACGGCGCTCGGTTTGGACAGTGGGTGCGCGGTGCACCGTGACCACTGGAATTTCCAGTACCTGGAGGTCAAGGGCACCACGATCTACTCCGGAACCAATCAGATTCAGCGCAACATCATCGCCGAGCGCGTTCTGGGCTTGCCCAAATGAGCGCGTCGGAATTGGGTCGCCAGGCCGCGGCGGCGATCCGGGAGATCTCGCAGAAGATCGCGAGCGGCCGCACGAGCACCACGATCCTCGCTGAAGATCTCAGTGCCTCCTGGACGGCGTTGGCCGCCGGTGGCTGGGACGCCATGGGCCTGCGGGACGGCGATGATGGAGCGTCACTCGCTGACCTGGTGGCCGTCGCGCAGGCCTGGGGCGAGCAATGCCTGCCGCTGCCCTTGATCCCGAGCATCCTTGCCAAGCGGTGGTCCGGCGTTGCCGCAGAGCACTCCGGACCGGTCACCTTCGCGGTTCCGCACGCAGGGGGCACCGGTTCGCTGGTGTTCTTCGCACAGACCAGCGGGGTCAGGTTGTGCACAGACCTCGGTGAGGCCGGCGCGGGCGCGCTCCTCGACGTCGAGATCACCGGTGCCGACGACCTGGCGGCGACGCTGGCCCTGGGGCGCAGTACGCAGACCACCACGCTCTCGGCCACCGCAGCGCACGAATGCGCCGTGGTCTGGGGCGCGGAATGTGTCGGAGCCGCACGCCGACTGCTCGACGAGGGCGTCGCCTACGCCAAGATCCGCGAGCAGTTCGGCACCCCGATCGGCAGCTTCCAGGCGATCAAGCATCAGCTCGCCGACGCCCACATACTCCTCGAGCAGGCCGAAACGGCCGTGCTCTGGGCAGCAGCCTCACCGGCGGACGCGCGTCGTGCCTTGCGCTATGCGTTCCGGGCGACCCGCGGCGTTGGTGAGCGCTCGATCCAGGTACATGGCGGGGTCGGTTTCACCTGGGAATGGGGCCTGCACTTCTACCTGCGTCACATCATGGCGCTGGACGAGGCTGCCACGGCTGTGCTGGTCTGAACCCATGTCCGCCGAGCATCTCCCTACCTCGAAGCCGAGCACGCCGAAGTACTGCGAACTTCCCCTGATCGATTCGCTGGGGCTCCCCCACGCCTGGGACGTGTGGGGGCGTGGCGACAACCTCGGCACGCTCAATCATCTGACGCCGCCTCGGATTGCGGCCGCGGCGGCCGAGATCCAGTTCGGCGACCGCTTTGCGCTCTCGCTGCCGGCGACCGAGATCGACCCCCCGCTGTTCGGGCGGAAAGCTCTCACCCGCGAGGTGTTCGCGACCAGCCGTAACGACTGGGACGAGCGCATCGACGGCCTCTACCCGCAGTCCGCGAGCCAGTGGGACGGCCTGCTCCACGTGCGGGCCCGCGAGCACGGTTTCTGGACCGGCTACACCGGTGACCCGCCGGATGCCGGAAATCGGCTTGGCATTGAGCATTGGGCGCACGGCATCACCGGCCGGGGCGTGTTACTCGACCTCGACACCTTGCGGCGCGCCCGCGGCGATTGGGATCCATTGGCGCCGATGGTGGTCAGCGCCGAAGATCTGGATGCCGCCGCCGGTGCGCAGGGTGTCGAGATCCTTCCGGGCGACATCCTGTGCCTGCGTTTCGGGTGGACAACTGCCTACCGGGAGTGCAGTTCCACCGAGCGCGCCGGTCTCGCGGATCCTGCCGGAGTGCGGTTCGCCGGCCTGGCCGGATCGGCGCAGGTTGCGGAACTGCTCTGGGACTGGCAGATCAGCGCCGTGGTCGCGGACAACCCCGCAATCGAGGTCGCGCCGGGTGATCCGGCCGTGGGCAGCCTGCACCGGCGGATGTTGCCGCTATTGGGTTTCGCGTTCGGGGAGCTGTTCGACCTCGATGCCCTGGCCGCCGCGTGCGCTGCCGACGGGCGGTGGTCCTTTTTCCTCGCCGGGGTCCCGCACCGCCTGCCCGGCTCGCTCGCCTCACCCGCGAATGCGATCGCGCTGCGCTGACCTGCCCTGATGATGCGTCAGCGGACACGGTCAGCCCCGAGCGCTCTCGTCGAGCATCTCGATCGCCGCCGCAAGCTCGACGCGGCTTGTGATCCCGAGCTTGCCGTAGACGTGCTGTAGGCGGTTCTCGATGGTGCGGACGGAGACGACCAGCTCGCGGGCGATCGCCTTATTCGATCGCCCGGCCGCGGCGAGTTGGGCGGCCTCCCACTCGGCCGGGGTCAGGCGGGCACGGGCCGCGCCGCCGCGTAGCGCTGGGGTCTGTGCCCCCACACATCGCGCGGCCAGCCAGCTGGCGCGTTGCTCGGCCGCCGCCGCGCTGCGATGGTCTCCGCGTCGGCGCCACACCACGCCGGCATCGGCCTGCGACTCAGCAGCAAGCAGATCTGCTCCGAGCTCGCAGAACGTGTTCGACACGGCGATCAGTGCAGAGCCGTCAGCCTCGACCAGCGCACGCGCATGCGCCGCTCGGGCGACACCAAGCTCGCCCTCGATTCGGGCTGCGATCTCACTGAGCTGGAGATGAATCTCCTTGGCATACCCGATCCGGGCCATGCTGTGCATCGCCGCCGCCGCACCGACCAGATCGCCGATCTGCACGCAGGTCTGTGCGGCAGCGCGCAATAGGTCGGCACCTGCGCCGATGTCGCCGCCGGCGACTGCGACCCAGCCTCGGGCGTGCATCACGTCTGCACCCATGAAGTAGCTCGGCTCCACCTGTGCCAGGGCGTCGTGCCGGGCCATGGCTTCGGTGGCCTCGGCGGGGCGGCGCCCGATTGCCAGCGCGAGCGCGAGGTAGATCAGGGAGAACTCGACGAACTGGGGACGGTCCAACTGTCGGTAGAGCGCGATCGCCACCTGCGCCCGATGTAGGGCCTGCTCGACATGGCCACGGTCGGCGACTGTCTTGGCCAGTTGCCAGGAGAACAGTGCCTGGGCCTCGACGGCACTCTCGCGTACGCCGTCGCGGTAGCGGGCGGTGGCCAACTCATGGGCCGCAGTGAATTGACCAGCGTGCGCCAACGCTTCGCCCTCGTAGAAGCAGTGCATCCACGGGTACCAGTCCATCGCCTCGGTCAGGCTCGCGTGCGCCTCACGCCCGCGGCGCGCGGCCTCGATCGCCGCACTGATCGCGCCCGTGCGGGCCAGGCTGTAGGAGCCCGGCATGCAGGCCCACACCAACGCCTCGCCCCGCGCGCGCTCCAGCAGTGGCAGGGCCAGCGCGGCGGCCGAACGCGGGCCTTCCTTGGCCAGGAGCAAGGCCACCTTGCGGGAGGCGATCTCGTCCGCCCACGCGGTACCCGCCAAGGCTTCTTCGGCCTGCGTCGCGATCCGCAATCCTTCGTCGATGGTGCCGGCGTAGATCACCCGGTTGTCCAACCGGCTCAGCGCGACCCGGCCCCGTGCGTCATCGTCGTTAGCTCGTACCGCTAGTGCAGTGAGTTCGTCGGCGGCGGCACCAGACTGGCCCTGAAGCGCCGTCAGTTGTGCGGCGAGCACTTCGGCATCGAATCCGGCACCTGCCGCCACCGCGGCCCGGGCCAATCGCTCGGCCAGGGGAAAGTCGTAGCGCCAACGCGCCGTGATCGCCGCGGTCAACATCAGCTCCGGTTGGGCACCGCCGCCCACCAAACGCCACGTCGCCACGCGTAAGGTGTCCTCGCGGCGACGGGCCCCGAACGCCTCGACGGTCTGCGCCAGATCGCGGGCAATGGTGCGCGCGCGCAAACCGGGAACACGTGCGCGCAACACCTCGCCATAGAGCGGGTGTGCCAGGGTGATCGCGATCCGCCGCCCCGTCGTCGCGCTGGTAAGCAGGCCCAGGCGTTCCAGCCGTTCGGCGATCTCGAGGCTGCTCAGGCGCGCGAGTTCGCCGGGGCCCACGGGCTCGGCGAAGGAGACGATCTCCAGCACGGAGCGCTCGCTGGGCGCCAGGCCTGCCAGGCGAGCCTCGACGAGTTCGACGAGGCGATCGTTGGGGCGCAGATCTCCCGCCAGGCGCCACACGCCGCCGTCCTTACGCAGTACGCCGTCCTCTTGGGCGCCGCGCACAAGTTCGCGCAGGAACATCATGTTGCCGTGCGAGCGGGCAGTCAGATCCGCGAGTGTCGCCTCGTCCACCGAGCCGCCAAGGACAAACGCCAGCACCTCGGCGATGGCACTCGCTGGCAGCCCGGCGATCTCGATCCGCTCACACAGGGCGTCCTTCCACAGTGCGACGATCGGGTCCGGCGCCGGCTCCCCGCTGCGCACCGTTGCCACCACGAGAGCCTGCTCGGTCTGCGCGAGCTGGTGGATCAACGTCGCGGAGGTGTCATCGAGGCAGTGCGCATCGTCGACCAGCAGCACCAAACGCCGGCCGCCGCTCGTCTCAAGGAGGGCGCCGGCGCAGCGGCGCAGCAGGTCTGCCCGATCATCGACCGCGCCCGGAGCCGCCCGAGCGACGGGAAGAACCGGAGCCAACGCCCCGAGCGGAATCCCGGCCGCGGACTTGGTGGCACTGACCCGAGCTGTGGCCATGTCCGCGCGCTCGGCCAGGGCCAAGACCTCGGCTGCCAGCCGGCTCTTGCCTACCCCGGCCGCTCCGGCGAGCACGACGCCGCGACTGTTCGGGGTGAGCACGGCGTCGCGAAGCGCGTGCAGCACATGTGCGCGTCCGACCAGGGGCCACTCCTGCATGAGGGAGAGTAACCCGCTGCGCGGCGACGTCCGCGGCCCCCGCGGTGTCCGGTGCCGGCGGGCTCACGAATGATCGAGGCTAGGGCACGAATGCCACCCTCCCGGTCGTTGTGCCGTCCGCGAGGTGTGTCAGGGCCGCGGGGACCTGCGCCAGGGGAACCCGCTCGCTGATCCAGGGGGCGATTACCTTGGATTCCACGAGTTTTCCCAACTCGGCGTGGCAGTCGTGCATCGCCTGGGGGTCCTTCTCCCGATACAGACCCCAGTGCAGCCCGACGACGGAGTAGTTCTTGATCAGGGTGTGGTTCATGGCAGCTGATGGGATGTCACCTCCGGCGAACCCGATCACCAGGATCCGGCCCTCGAACGCGATGCACTTGGTCGAGCCGCGGAAGGCGTCACCACCGACGGGGTCGTAGACGACGTCGACACCCCGGCCGCCGGTCGTCTTCTTGACCTCGGCGACGAAGTCGGTGACGTAGCGGTCGATGACGACGTCCGCGCCGAGCGCGGTAGCGATCTCCGCCTTCGCCCGACCGCCGACGACCCCGATCACTCGCGCCCCTGCGGCTTTGCCCAGCTGAATTGCCGCACTGCCCACCCCGCCGGCGGCGGCGTGCACGAGCAGGGTCTCCCCGGCGCGAAGCGTGGTCCGCTTGTGCAGGGCGAACCATCCGGTCTGATACGCGATGGTCAGCGCCGCCGCCGCCGCGTCGTCCAGGGCCGGCGGCGCTGCGAACGCGAACGCTGCGGACAGGATCGCGTGTTCGGCAAAGCCGCCGTGGGGCAGGACGGCCATGCCGATCACGCGGTCCCCGATCGCAACGGAGTTCACCCCGGCGCCCAGCGCCGTGACCTCTCCGCACAACTCGACCCCCGGGGTGAACGGCAACTCCGGGCGCTCCTGGTACAGCCCCCGGCACATCAGCACGTCGGGAAAGTTGGCCACAGCCGCGAGCACCCGCACCCCGAGCTGGCCCGGGCCAGGGGCCGGCACCTCGGTCTCACGCAATTGCAGAACCTCGTGGGGCTCGCCCAGGGAGCCGGCCTGCCATGCCTTCATGGCGCTGATGATCGCACCAACCCTGGGAGCGCGGACATGTCGGCATATCGCTAGGCCGGATGGCGGAGATCGGTACCCGGGTGGCGCAACCACGCGGGGGAGCCCCCCTGGCGCGGCAAGACTCGCTTCGGCAACAACCAGGCCTCGCGGGTCGTAGGCCGCATTCGTTCACACCTGAGTACTGGGGGAGTTTCATGAACCTGACCGACTTACTTGCGCGTATCCCGCGTCCCGGCGTTTCACCGGAAGACGCCCCTGAGCTGACCGACATCCCCGCGCTCAGTGCCGGCGTCTTCACCCAGATCACCACGGCCGCCACCAGCGCGATCATGAGCGCGGGCGGCGGGGTGGGCTCCGCCCTCGGCACGGCAACGGGCGCGGCCGGTGGGGTGCTCGGCCGCGCTCCCGGCCTCGTTGACTCCGGCGCCGAGCGTGTGAGCGCCCGTGCCGACGTCGCTACTGATGACGCGAGTGCCCGCGTAGCGGGCCGCGCGGAGATGACGACGGACCAGAGCGAGTTCGTGCTCACGCGGGCGACCGAGGTCTCGGACAGCGCGCTCGGCCGATTCACCGATGGCGCGCAGGCCGTGCTGGGACGCGTCAGCGACGTCACCGAGAACGCTTTCGAGGCCGTCACCGAGGCGACCGGCCGGATCCTCGAGCTCGCAGCGGAGAACGGGGCCGACGCACTGACGGTGGCTCAGCTCGTGGCTGCGCAGGCCCAGGCAGCGCTCACCTCCATCGCTGGTGCCGCCGAGGCCCAGGCCAGGGCTATCGCAGCCCAGGCGCAGCTGGCCGGCGAGGGAATCCTTGCTGCCGGGACCGACGGCGCCGAGGCGGCTGCCGCCACCGCCCAGGAGACCGCAATGGCGGCCCAGGGCGACGCAATGGAGACGGTTGACTCGCTGGGGGAGAGCGCACAGTCCACCATCGTGGCTCTGCAATCCCAGCTGACCTCGGCATCGGAGGATGTCGTCTTCCAGGCCTCGACTCACGCGGGTGATCTCAGCGGCTCCGTGCTGGACTTCTCCGGTGACATCGTCGGGCAGGCAACCGCGGCCGCAGACACGATCCTGAATCAGGTTGCCGCCGCCCTCGCCACCTTGGGCGCGGCCGCTCCGGCTGTGCCGGGGTTGCCGGGTGTCCCGGGGTTGCCGGGTGTCCCCGGGTTGCCGGGTGTCCCCGGGGTTCCTGGGCTGCCGGGTCTGCCGGATGTTCCGCCGTCGGTTCCGGGTCTGCCGGGTGTCCCCGGGCTGCCGGGTATCCCCGGGGTTCCTGGGTTGCCGGGTCGGCCGGATGTCCCGCCGTCGGTTCCGGGTCTGCCGGGTGTCCCCGGGCTGCCGGGTCTGCCGGAATTCCCGCCGTCGGTTCCGGGTCTTCCCGGTGGCCCCGGGCTGCCGGGTCTGCCCGGTGTCCCCGGGCTGCCGGGTC
>JBQTII010000062.1:0-11748 GCA_052388275.1 Sporichthyaceae bacterium
GCGCGGGCAGCGATCGCGAGATCCTGACCACGGAAGCCGGAGTCGCGCAAGCTGCCGATTCCCGCCAGTTCGTCGTAGAGCGCGCTGTTGTCGACCCCCTGGGGAATAACGATGTTCTCGCGGGTGGCCAGGTAGTCCAGGAACGTCACCCGGATCTGGTAGGTCAGCGCGGTGGCCCGCACCTGCTTAGGTGGCAGGGTCAACCCACCCGGTCCCGCCAGCTCGGCTGAGCCCTGCGCAGTCCCCGCGAAGATGTCGAATAATTCGTCCACCCGCGCGGAGCTGATCGGCACGCCTTCCACCTCGGCGGCGACCTCGGGACGGCCGCCGCCGCCGCAACCCGCTATCCCCAGGGCGATCGTGCCGGCGATTCCCAGCGCTGCCCACCGTCGCGTTCGCCCTGTACGCACCTGTGCGCTCCGTCCGCTACTTGGCCTGGTGATCATCATCGTGGCCCGTCCACCGGTGATTGTGGTGGCGGCGCGGCGCCTTCGGAGCCCGTCGAGGACCCGGGCAGTGCAGATCCGGCCCCGGCGCGCGCACGAGCGGCGCCGGTGTCCGGAGCGCCGATCTGACCTACCGTCGAGGTGGCTTCCCTGCGCAGCGCCCCGCCGGGCTCACCCTGGCGCGCCGCGCGCTCGTCGGCCTCCGCGGCGAGCACCTGGCGTAGGTAGGGGTGGCGGTTGTTCTCCGGCGCCAGCCGCGGATCCTTCTCGGTGTTCAGCTGGGCGAGGACGGCCTCGGAGGCTGCGAGGCGATCGGTCTGCGGGAAGGCGAAGGCCAGTCCGGTCGCGAGGGAGATGATGTCCGCGACCGAACTGTTCAGCAGCAGATAAAGCCTCGGGTCACCGGCGATGGCGGCGTAGAAACCGGCCTGGTTGAAGGAGCGGCCGCCCACGCTCAGTTCCCAGCGGCGACCGTCGGTGGCCAGGACCTCCATCGCGCAGCCCGCGCCGCACTCGCGCGCCCGAATCGCTGCCGTGGAGGCGTTGGACACCAGCCCGTACGTGGTGTCGGTGAGGTCGGCCGCGGGCAGGATCCGGTAGGCGTTGAGCGGGAAGATCCGCTCCTCGAAGGTGGACATCAACGTTGCGGCCTCGGCGCTGGCGCCGGGCCCGGGGGCCCAGATCCCGTCCACACCGCGCAGTTGAGCACTGGTGCCGGCGGCGGTGAACGTCACCGAGGCGACCTCGCCGGGCCGCACATCGATCGCCGTGATGTTCTCCCCCGGTTGCTGATCGGACCCGCAGCCGGCCAGCGCGCCCAGGCCGAGGGCCACCGCTACGCAGGCCACTGCCCATTGCCGCCGGATCATCGATTCACCGCCACGGACTGCGCCCTGGCGCGAACCGATTCGGTGTTGGTCGGAATCTCGCCGCGCTCGCTCAACTGCCCGCCCTCAGCCACGTCGTAGCCGCCACAACACGAAGGGTACGAAGATCAGCGCCGCGGCGCTGGGCAGCACCACGGTCTGGCGGATCAGGGCGGTGCGCTGCTCCCCCGTCATCACGAACTGGGAGTTCTCGCCGACCTCGCGAAACGCGGTGATGATCGGGTCGGTCCCCGCGGTCTCTTGGAGCAGACGGATCACGAACTCCTGGTTGCCGAAGGCCCTCTGATAGCGGTTGGAAGCCACATCGGCACTTCCCAGGATCCCGATCCGCGTCGAGGAGGCCGCCAGTTGCTCGCCCTCACCGGTGATCTCGCCGGCGAACAGCGATCCCGCCAGGGTGTAAGCCGCCTTGCTCTCGGGGATCCGGGTGCCGCGGGCATCGACGCGGAAAGACTCGGTGCTGGACATGACGAGCTCGGCCAACTGCGGTCCTTCCGGGTCGAGCCCGACACCAGTCCTGCGCACTGCCAGGGCGTTGGCGAACACCACCGGGGTGTCGTCGTTGTTGAGCACGTCGACCACCGGTGATGCGCTGGTGTACTCGGAGGTGACGATGGCGGCCGGGTCGTCGGCAAGGGACTGCGGATCGCGGATCGGCCCGGGCTCCAGCTTCGCCCCCCACGGCTCGAGGAGCTCGTTGAGCTGATCGATATCCCCCCGAACCGAGTCCGCCGCCACCACCAGGCGCCCCTTGTCCCGCAGATACTGCGCCAACGTGGCCATCTCGGGTTCGGTGAGCCGCGCGCGAGGGCCGATCATGGCCACCACCGCACACGTGGGCAGAAACTCCTCGGCGCCCTTGCCGGCCAGGAACACCTGCGCAGGCTCGTAGCCGATGATGCGCAACCGGGCCGCCAGGCTCGCTAGGCCCTCGGGCTGGATCTCGGTGAGCTGACGTTCGCCGTGCCCTTGGACGAAGCAGGCCAGGGGCAACTCGGTGGAGGCGAGCTCCGAGATCGCCGAGGTAACCGAGAACTCCACCAAGTCGTCGAGCTCAGCCGAGCGGTTGCCGACCTTGATCAGAAAGGTGTCATAGGCAGTGACTCCGGACGCGGTGGCCAGGGCCGGGGCGACGTCGGGGTCGATGATGCGCCCGGAGATGTTCGCGCCCGCGGCGCGGTACTTGCGCACTGTGCTGCGCAGCCTGCTCGCTTCCAGGGAGATCGGCTGCGAGAACGCGGTGATCTCGATGGGAACCTCACCGATCTTGTCGATCACCTCGCTGCTGGCGCGGGACACCGTCTCGCGCTCGCTCGGGGTCAGATCGAGTTGGCCGGACGTCGCCCCGGCCAGGGCCGGGGTCGCCAGAAAGACCGCGGTGGCGCCGATGGCGGAGCCTGTGCGCTGCACCATCACCCGGCGGTCCCTACCGGCCCGGCGCCGGCTGATCGCGTACACCGCGAGCCCCAGCGCCCCTATGGAAAGGATGACGAAGTACGCGACATCCTCGGTGTAGAGGATCCCGTCCAGCATCGGGTCGAAATGCGCCGTGGGCGCGAACTGGTCGAGCTTGGCCGCGATGTTCGGCGGGGTGTATTGGATCACCCAGAAGAACAGCAAGACCCCGAAGGACAGGAACGCCGCGCTGACGGTCGTGGCCGCCCGTGCGGAGATCGCCAGCGACACCGCGTTGTAGAGCGCTGCGAGCAGGACAAGGCCGATCCAGCCGCCGAGCGCTCGGGCGAACTCCGGGTTGGCGTAGGCGGAAAGTTGCGCGTAGTAGATCCAGGCGATCGAGAGGATGACCGTGGTGTAGAGCGTGTTCGCGATGAACTTGCTCAGCACCAGCGACCAGCGCGAGACCGGCCAGGCGAGCGAGATCAGCAGAGCGCCGCTGGCCCGCTCCTCGGCCAGCGAGCGAGCCGCCAGAATGGGGCACAGCACCAGCAAGGTGTTTGCGGTGTTCGAGTAGTAGGCGGCGAGGTCGGCAGACTGGCTCGAGCTGGCGACGTCGATGAAGAAGACGCCCGAGATGATGATGTAGGCCGCCGCGATGGCGTAGGTCTGGGCCAGCAGGGCCATCGAGGTCAGTTCGCGTCTGAGCAAAGTGATCATGGCGTCAGACCGCCGAACGGATGTGCGGCGGGACCGGCCGCTGCGCCCACCACGTCCAGGTCAGCGCCCACTGCACTCATCACCGCGGCGCGGAAGGCTTCCTCCAGGCTGTCGGCCGTCGACTCGACCGCGGTGAGGGGCCAGCGCGCCGACCAGGCGCGCACCAGGTCCGACACGGCGCGGTCGTCGGTGGCCTCGACCAGCACGGTGGTACCCCGTTCATCGACGGCCGCGTCGATCAGCGAGATGCCCGCAGGCAGGTCCGCACTCTGCGGCGAAACGGGGGCGTGGATGCGCACCCGCAGGCGAAAGACCTGGCCCAGACCCTCGGCCATGTCCGAGGGCACGCCCTGGTAGACCAGCTTGCCCAGCGACATCACCAGCACGTTGTTGCACATCAGCCGAGCATCGGCCAGCAGGTGCGTGGAGACGATCACCGCTCGGGTGCGTCCGTACTCCTGCAACATCCCGCGCATGTCCAGGATATTGAGCGGGTCCAGGCCGTTCATCGGCTCATCGAGCACGGTGACCAAGGGGTCGCCCATCAGTGCCTGCGCCATCCCCACGCGCTGGCGATAACCCTTGGAGAGGTTGCCGACGATCCGGGCGCGCATGTTCGTCAGGCCGGTGCGTTCCATGGCGAGGTCCACCGCGGCGGGGCGTTCCCTGCGGGGCAGGCGCTTGGCCGCGGCGGCGAAGCTCAGGTACTCCGCTACGCGCATCTCGTTGGGGAAGGCCACGCGCTCGGGCATGAATCCGAGGAGGCGGCGGGCCTCTCGGGGATTGCGCGCGACGTCGGCCTGGCCGATCCGGATCGTCCCCGAGTCCCATGCCGCGATGCCGGCCAGGCAGGTCATCAGCGAGGTCTTGCCGGCGCCGTTGGGGCCGAGCAGGCCGGTGATGCCCGGCCCGAGGGAGAAACTCACGTCATCGACGGCGGCGCGAATACCGTAACGGC
The DNA here is from genome assembly GCA_052388275.1 of Sporichthyaceae bacterium. Classification (GTDB taxonomy): domain Bacteria; phylum Actinomycetota; class Actinomycetes; order Sporichthyales; family Sporichthyaceae; genus JBQTII01. The sequence continues at coordinate 4,407 of JBQTII010000062.1, forward strand.
GGGTCAGGTGCGCCACCGTCAGCAGCGGCGCCGCACCACCGTCCACGACCTCGGGCGCCTCGCGAGTACTCGCGGCGGTGCTGGAGTTCACCGGATTCTCCTCTGTCATCACGCGGCGGGACCCACGTGACCGCGGGGACGATACGGACTTTCCTTGTGGCTCGAAGGTGTCATTGCTGTCAAAGAGCTGTGCGCGGCTACGGGATCTCCCGCGCCGCGCACAATCACCGCCTCCGAGATCAGAGCGCCGACGCACCCGCCTGCACCGGGGCTTGGTCGGCGGGAATCTCGGCGCGATTGACCTTCTCCTCGGTGATCTTCACGAAGCGGCCCTTCTCCATGACGTACTGCTTGTTGGAAAAGCCGACCGCCACCAGGTGGAACTGCTCGACCATGACCACCGAGAGACCCTCGTCGCACAACGCCCGCAGCGCGGAGTACAGCCGCTCGGCGATGACCGGGGCCAGGCCGAGGGAGAGCTCATCGACCAGCAGCAGTCGCGGACGCGACATCAGCGCCCGGGAGACCGCGAGCATCTGCTGCTCACCACCGGACAGTGAACCGGCGGCCTGGTTCTGACGCTCCTTCAGCCGCGGGAACAGCTCGTACACGCGCTCGAACTGCTCCTTCATCTGTGGGGTCTTGACCCCATAGGCGCCGGTGATCAGGTTCTCCCTGACCGACAGGGTCGGGAACACCTGCCGACCCTCGGGCGAGAGTGAGATCCCCATCCCGACCCGCTTGTGAGCCGGCATACCGGAGACACGCTTCTTGCGGAACACGATCTCGCCCTTGGACGGCGGGATCGCGCCCAGGATCGTCTTGAGCAGCGTGGACTTGCCCGCTCCGTTGGAGCCGAGCACCGAGACCATCTGACCCTGCTCGACCACCAGGTCGATATCGAACAGCACCGGCAAACGGCCATAACCGGCTCCGACGCCCTTGAGCTCAAGCATGATCAGACCTCCCCTGCGCAGAAACCGCCTCGGACTCGATCGGGGCGAGGACCTCGTCGGCCTCCTCGGCCAGCGTGTGCGCCTTGGTCAAGTCGGGGGTCTCGGCGATGTCGAGAACCGAACCCAGGTACTCCGAGCGCACCACCGGGTCCGCGGCGATCTCCGCCGGGGTGCCCGAGGCAAGTAGTTGGCCCTGATTGAGCACGTAGACCAGGTCGGCGTTGTCAAGTACTGCCTTGACGTAGTGCTCGACGAGGATGATCGTTAGGCCGAGGTCGCGTTGGAGCTGACGCAGCAGGGCGAACAACGCATGGGCGTCCTCGGCGTCCAGGCCGGCCGCCGGCTCATCGAGCAGCACGATGGCCGGACCGCACATCAGTGAGCGGCCGATCTCGATCCGACGCTGGCGGCCGAAGTCGAGGTCGGAGACCCGGTCGTGCCAGTGATCCTTGATTCCCAGCAGCACGGTCATCGCGTACGCGGCCTGTTCGGCCCGCCGCTCCGACCTACGCGGACCGGGCAGACCCAGCAATGTGGTGAGCGGGTTTCCCTTGATCGCCAGGTGCGCGGCCGACATCAGGTTCTCCCCGACGGTGAGGTCGAGGTTGAGGCGGTTGGACTGGAACGTGCGCCCCATGCCCAACTTGGCCCGGTCCCACGGCCGCATCGCCGTGACGTCCCTACCGAACATGGTGATCGTGCCGGAGTCGGGGATCTTCAGCCCGTTGAGCACGTCGAAGCAGGTGGACTTGCCCGCCCCGTTGGGGCCGAGCAGGCCCACGAAGGTCTTCGACGGCGCGGTGATCGTGACGTTCTGCAGCGCCTTGACCCCACCGAACGCGATCGAGAGGCCCGCGCCGACCAGCGCCTCGCCGCTGTCCTCGCGATGCGGCAGGAAATTCTCTAGGACCGCGAGGGCAAGGTCGCGCTCGGCGTCGATCCCGGACCCGGAAACGATGTGGCCGTCGGAGCCGGTCACGTGAGCACCTTCCCCTCGGCCTCGCGCAACGCTCGGGCCTGGTTCGCCTTGGCGATTCGGCGTTTCTCTCGCGCTCTGCTGTCGAACAGGTCGGAGATGAATCCGCCGATCCCGCGCGGGCCGACCAGGACCCCGATGGTCAAACCGAGGCCGCCGAGCAGGAACGGATTGATCTCCAGGTCGATCAGGATCTGCGGCAGCAATTGGAAGAGCAGGGCCACCCCGACCACGGCCATCAGGGACTCGAAGCCCGCCAGGATGGGGATCGAGAGGTAGAACAGGGAGTTGAAGGCGGTGAAGTCGAACGGACTGGGCGGGTTTCCGTAGTACGGCGACAGCAGTGCCCCGCCCAGACCCGCGAACAGGCCCGCGATCGCGAAGGCGGCAACCTTGTAGCGCCACGGTGAGACGCCGACGGCGGCGGCGGCGTTCTTGTCCACACCGACCATGATCAAGGAGCGACCGAAGCGTGAGTGACGAAAGCGGTAGAGAAAAACCATCGAGACGAACAGGAATGCCAGGATGAAGAAGTAGAGCCGGTCGTCGGAGGAGAACTTCGAATCGCACGGCGATGAGCACGTCAAACTCATCCCAAAAATGTCGGGGCGAGGGGTGCTGGGTGCGCTCTGACCCCCAGTCAGTTTCTCTTCGGTGAACAGCGAATTCTCAATGAGGAATTGCAGCGACAGCGTCAGAACGATCACGTAAACGCCGGACAGTCGCATAGCGACCAACGCCACCAAGACCGAGACCAGAACCGCGAAGGCGATGCCGACCGACGCCGCGAGCGGGAACGGCAGATCCCAACCCGCCTCGCCCTCCTTCCCGCCCCGAATCGCGTACCCGGTGATGTAGAGCGAGGCGCCGGTGAGCCCGGCCTGGGCCAGGGAGATCTCCCGGCCCCAGCCGACGACCACGAGCAACCCGAGGGCCGGAAAGGCGAGCAGCAGCCCGGCGGTGACGTTACCCGTCCAATAGCTGTCGGCGACCGCGAACTCGGTAAAGCCCAGATTGATGTTCGGGATGAACGGATAGACCAGCGCGAACAGCATCACCGCGACGAGGGCCGGATGAATCCCGAACACACCGTGGAGGCCACCGACCCGGGCCGGTATCTCCAGGGTCGGAGGAGCCGGCGGCGGAACTGGGGGGCGGTCAGTTGTTGCGAGTGCCATGTGTATCCATTCCCTGCGAAGAGCTCGGGACGAGCGGGGCGGGGCCGTGCGGGCAGCCGTGAGCTGGAGGGCGATCAATGAGCGAGGACGGAGGAACCCTTCTTGCCGAACCGGTCGATCGCGATGACTGCGGAGAACAGGATCGATGCCACGACGATCTCCCGGATACCGGCATCCACGGTGCCGAAGACGTCTGCCTTGAGCATGGAGTCGATGACGGCGATCAGGACTGCGCCTGCGAGGGCAAGGGGGATGCTGCCGAACGCGCCCAGGACACAGACGATCAACGCTCGCAGGAACACAAACAGGATGCCGGTGGTCTCGGTGCCGATCGACTGCGCCAGCAACACCCCGGCCAGTGCCGCGATGGCACCGGAGATGGCGTAGACCACCGTGCCAACCTGCCCGATCGGCACGCCGACGAGCTTGGAGGCCTCGACGTTGTCCGCCACCGCGCGGGTGTAGACCCCGAACCGGGTGCGCTGCAGCAGCACGGTGAAGCCGGCCACCACCACAGCCAGGATCAGCAAGGTGATCGCCTCGTGCCTGGTCACCTTTTCGTCGATGCCGAAGACCTTGAACCCGCCTTCCCCGAATGGACTTTCGGCGAACTCCGAGGAGGAGGAGTTGAAGGTGAAGATCAGCCCGACGATGATCAACATCAGCGCGAGCGAGAAGTTGGTCAGCGTCACCCTGGGGTAGGTGGCCAGCTTGCTGCTGGTGACAATAAATCCGTAGAACGCGGCGACCGCGGCGCCCAACAGCATCAGAGCGATCATCACCGGCCACTTGCCGTACTCGGGGCGTGATCCGCCGGCCACCTCCAACCCACCGCCAGCGAGCAGGTCCTCACCGAGCGTGGTGCTCTCCGCGGTGTAGTACCAGAACATCAAGGCGCCGGCGAGCAGGATGCCGCCGTGTACGAAGGCGATCGTGCGGCTGATCCGGAAGCTCAGGACGAGGGCGACGGCAATCAGGCCGGTCAGACCTGCGTTCGTCACCCCGCTCACGATCGAGGGCCCAAATGTGGCGCTGTTGAACTCCAGTGCCGTCACAGAATCCATGGGGCCGCACTGCCTTTCCCCCCGCCGGGACGGACGGGTGAGGTCAGGGGGTGTCGGCGCTGCGCCCGGGTGCGCGCAGCCAGAAACCCACTGCTGAATCGATGGCCATCGTTCGCCGTACCAACGAGATCGGGACGCGCCGGGTTACACGGCGAACGGGGGGAGTCTAGCCACGGCGGTGAGCGCCTTCACGCCTGCGAGCGGTAAAAATGCCCCGAAGGTGAGAGCGGGGTCCCCAAACCAGCGCGCAACGATCATGCGACGCGCGGGAAAGATCCGGCGCAGTGGCTCAGGCGGCGGTCGGGACCGACGCGCTGAGCGCGATTCCGCCGAGCAGGGCGGAATCCGATATCCACAGCCGACCACCGGACCGCGCTGCGTCCGCCGCCAGACTGGCCAGCCCGAGCGCGGACCGCTGGCCCACCCGGGACCGCACGTCGGCGGCCGCGCCAGGTCCGTCATCGTGCACCTCGACCGTCCACCACCGGCGCCCGCGGCGCAGCACGATCTGCACGCGCGAGGCGCCCGCGTGCTTGGCCGCATTGGCCAAGCCCTCTCGCACCGCCCGCACGAGTAAGCGCGCCGACGGACCGGCGGGCTCCGGGCCGTGACCAAGCACCTGCAGGTCCACCGCAACCTGGCCCAGAATCTGCGGTGGGGTGACGCGGTGAATCGACTCGAGTACCGACGGTTGCGGATCAATAGCGCCGACCCCGGTCAGCGCCTCGGTGAGGGCGTCACGAAGCTCCCGATTCCCAGCCTCGATCCGGCCACTCAGCCGAGCCAGCAGCGCCCGTGCCTCGGGATCCAGACCAGGCAACACCAGCAGTTCCGCAAGGTCGAGGGTGGCCGCGAACAGCTGCTGGGCCAAGCCGTCATGCAGTTGTGCGGCAAGCGCGGCCACTGCGAGGTCGCCGTGCTCGAACTCCGCGGCGGTCATGGCAATACTTCGCTCGGGACCTACCCCCGGATGGGTGCTCAGACGGCCCGGATGAGTCCCTCCTGGACGGCGCTGGCCACCAGGTTGCCGCTGCTGTCGAAGATCCGTCCGACGGACAGCCCCCGGGCTCCGCTGGCCGAGGGGGACCTCTGGTCGTACAGCAGCCAGTCGTCGACCCGGAACGGGCGGTGGAACCACATGGCGTGGTCGAGGGACGCGCGCACCAGCCGATCCAGGTCCAGACCCTCCTCATGCGGGACCAGACTGGCGTGCAGCAACGACAGATCGCTCATGTAGGCAAGCACGCTGCGATGCAGAACGGCGTCGTCGGGCAGGTCTGCGTCCGGCCCGCCGGCCCGCATCCAGAGTCTGGCCACTGCGGGGTGGTCCGGGTCGCTCCAGCGGCCCCCAGGGGCCGTCGAGCCCGCGAATCGGAAGTCCAGCGCCCCGAACTCCGCTTGCATCGCCTCGATCGCGTCCGGGTGCCGCAACCCGGCCAGCGAGTCGGCGAGCGACGGGCACTGATCCGGAAGTGGGACTGCAGGGGCGCGGTCCTGATGGGTGTAGCCCGGCTCGTCCCCCTGGTAGGAGGCGGTCATGAAGAAGATGTGTTGTCCGTGCTGGCGCGCGGCGACCCGGCGCACGCTGAACGAACGCCCGTCTCGCAGCGTCTGCACGTCGTAGACGATCGGCACCGCAGGGTCACCGGGCAGCAGGAAGTAGGAGTGAAAGGAATGCACCGCGCGGTCGGGCTCGATGGTGCGGCTCGCGGCGAGCAATGCCTGGCCGAGCACCTGCCCACCGAACACCCGCTGCATCGAGGTCTCGGGCTGGGTGCCCCGGTAGAGACCGTCCTCGATCTCCTCCAAGTCGAACAGGTCGACGAGCTCCCGAGTGGACTTCGGCATCCCTGCAGGCTAGTCGGATCCGGGTTCATCCGCGTCCACCAGCGGCCCGCCCGGGTACTGGCCCCGGCCGTGGTAGACCTCGGAGTCGATGCGTCCGAGCTGGTTGCGGAAGATGAACCGGAAGACCACCTTCAGCGCGGCGGTGACCGGCAGCGCGGTCAACGCTCCGATCGCCCCACCCACGGCGGCCCCGACCAGGACGGCGATGAACACCGCGATCGGGGACAGGTCGACGGCCTTGGAGAACACCCGCGGTGCGATGACGTAGTTCTCGACCTGCTGGTAGGCGACCAGGATCACGAACACGGTGACCGCCAGCGGCACGGACTCCGCCAACGCCACGAGCGTGCACAGGATCGCGCCGATCGTCGCGCCCACCTGAGGGATGGCGGAGAAGAACCCGACCGCGAGAGCGAGGATCGCGGAGTACGGCACGCCACTGACGGACAGTACGATCCCGGCGAAGGCTCCCGCGCTGAGCGAGACCAGCAACTGTCCGGTGACGTATCCGCCGATGCGGTCCAGCGATTCATCCAGCACCCGCACCCGCTCCGGATCCCGCAGGGCGCGCACCGCGAAGGAGTGCAGGCGCGGCATCGCCATCATGAAGTAGATGGTCAGCGCGAAGACGGTGAAGATCCCGAACAACGCGGTGACGACGCCGCCGAGGATCCCATAGACGGTGCCCAGTGAACTGGTGAGCAACTGCGGGATGCGGTCGAGCTGTTCCTGGATCTCCCGCTGCACTTCGGGATCGTCCAGGCGGACCCCGAGAATCTCGCGGCCCTCGCCTCGATCGTTGAGGCTGTTGAGCAGGGAGGGAATGTTCTCGACGAATTCCCCCGCCTCGCGCACCGCGGGCACGATCATCAGCCAGACGATCAAACTCACGCCCAGCACGGCGCCACTGAACAGGAGCAGGACCGCATGTCCGCGGCGAAGTCCGCGCCGTTCCAAGCGCCGGATGGTGGGCTCGAGGCCGGCGGCGAAGAAGAACCCCAGGAAGATCGACGCGGCCACCGAACGGACCTCGACGACCAGCGTCCCCAGGCCGATCACCAGCAGGACCACCGCCGTGACCTTCGCCCAGTAGAGCAGCGGAGGCGGTCCGGGCGCGGGCGGGGCCGGAGCCGCGATCTCCGTCATGGCAGGGACAGTAGAGCCCGGATATGCGTATTTACCTCAGGCGCGCCAGCCGTCAGACGGGCGCGCGACCCTCCGCGGCGATCCGGCGCACCACTCGGCGTTCGACGACAAAGGTCATGAGTGGAACCGTGCCGGCCAGCAGCACGATCAACGTCCAGCGGGTGGGCCAGCGCC
>JBQTII010000063.1:0-101256 GCA_052388275.1 Sporichthyaceae bacterium
GCCTGACCTAGAAGAGATAAGGAATCGCAGACATGGCAGCAGATCCCGCGCTCGTTGAGTCGATCAAGGTCGCCGGCGGTCTCGTCGGTGGTGGCCTCGCACTCGGCGGCGGCGCCATCGGCGCGGCAATCGGTGACGGTCTCGCCGGTAGCGCCACCATCCAGGGTGTCGCCCGTCAGCCCGAGGCGCAGAGCCGCCTGTTCACGATCTTCTTCCTCACCGTCGGTCTGTGTGAGGCGGCCTACTTCATCAACCTCGCCTTCATGGCGCTGTTCGTCTTCGTCATCGGGAAGTAACCAGCCATGCTGCGTCTCGCTTACCACCTCCTCGCCGCGGAAGAAGGTGGCGTCGAGGAAGAGGAAGAGGACATCTTCCTCATCCCGAACGCGACGATGCTGGTCGAGTTCGTGCTTTTCGGACTTGTGCTCTTCGTGGTGTGGAAGTTCATCGTTCCGCCGGTGGCGGCGGCAATGGCACAACGCGAGGCGAAGCTCGCCGGGCAGCTTTCGGACACGGAGGCCGCGACCCGGATGATCACCGAAGCTCACCTCGCCTACGAGGCCGCCATGACCGAGGCCCGGGGCGAGGCGACGCGGTTGCGCGAGGAGGCCCGGGCCACGCACAAGTCGATCGTTGACTCGGCGGCGGCCACGGCACAGGCGCAGGTGGACCAGATCACCGCCACCGCCCGGGCTCAGCTGGGCGCTGAGCGGGACCAGGCGTTGGCTTCGCTGCAGGAGGATGTCTCGGCACTGGCGGGTCAGCTCGCCGGGCGAGTGGTGGGGGAGCCCGTATGAGCATGAGTCAGTCCGTAGGCGATGCGGTCTCGGGTGATCAGTTCTCCCGCGAGGTGATCCTCGCCGCCGGCGCCAAGGCGCAGATTATCGAGTTCATCGGCTTCGCGATCGTGATGCTGGTGCTGCTGCGCTTCATCGTCCCGCTGATCTCGAAAATGATGACCGCCCAGCAGGAGGCGATCGCCACCAAGCTGGCGGCGAGTGAGGCCGCGGCCCAGAAGCTGGCCGAGGCCAAGGCTGCCTATGACAACGCGATCGCCGAGGCACAGGCCGAGGCCGAGCGACTGCGAGCGGATGCCCAGCTGCAGCACGACGCGATCGTCGCGGAGTCGGCCGCCTCGGCCCGCGCCAAGGCGGACGAGATCACCGCTCGCTCCCGTGAGGCCCTCGAGGCCGAGCGGGTGCAGGCGATCCGCACCCTGCAGGCCGAGATTGCCGCCCTCGTGGTCTCCACCGCCGAGCGGGCTGTCCTGGATTCGCTCTCCGACGCCGCTCGCCAGCGCCGGATCACCGACCGCTTCCTTGCCGAGCTTGAGTCGGGAGCCTTGCGCGACTCGGCCACGACAGCGGGTTCGGCATGAGGGGCGCCAGCCGCACTGCCCTCGCCGCCGCGATCGCGCGCTACGACGAGGTCGCCTCCGGCCTCGACGCGGCGGGGTACGCGCGCCTCTCGGACGAACTGTTCGGCGTGCTGCACGTCGTGGACACCGAGCACATCCTGCGCCGCTCCCTGTCGGACCCGAGCCGCCTCGGCAGCGCGAAGTCCGAGGTGGCCAGGGTGCTGTTTGAGGGCAAGATCAGCACGCAGGCCCTGGAGGTCGTCGTCGCGGTGGTCGCCCAGCGGTGGTCACGGCCCAGTGAGATGGCTGATGGCATCGAGAACCTGGCGCTGCTCGCCGAGATCTCCCGCGCCGAGGTCGACGCGGTGCTGGACGACCTGGAGGATGAGCTGTTCCGCTTCGGGCGGATCGTGGAGAGCCGGCCCGCCCTGCGGGACGCCTTGATCGGTGCCGGCGTTCCGGCACAGAGCAAGGCGGACCTCATCGCTGCCCTTCTCGGCGGCCGGGTGACGCCGTCGGCCGGCCGGCTGATCACCGAGGTTGTCACGCACTCGCGCGGTCGTAGCCCCGAACGCTCCCTCGCGGTGGTGGGTAAGGCCGTCAGCGATCGCCGCCGGCGGCTGGTCGCGATCGTGCGCTCCGCGGTGCCGCTCGCGCAGGACGAGAAGGACCGCCTCTCCTCGGCCCTGGCCGGGATTTACGGCAAGGCAGTCCAGATCAAGGCCGAGGTCGACCCGTCGGTGCTGGGCGGTCTCGCCGTCCAGGTCGGCGACGAGGTTGTCGACGGCACCATCTCCGGTCGTCTCGACCGGCTCAAGCGGCGCTTCGAGCGCTGAGAACCCCGCACGGGGACATGACCACTCGAACGCTGAGCACAAAGAATCAAGGAGAAGACAGATGGCGGAGCTGACTATCCGGCCGGACGAGATCCGGGAAGCGCTCGAGCGCTTCGTGTCGGGTTATTCACCCGAAGCCCCCACGCGTGACGAGGTCGGCACGGTGATCGAGCGCGGCGACGGCATCGCCCGCGTTGAGGGTCTGCCGTCCACGATGGCCAACGAGCTGCTGGAGTTCGCCGACGGCACCCGCGGCCTGGCGCAGAACCTCGACGTCCGGGAGATCGGCGTCGTCGTGCTCGGTGATGCCTCCAGTGTCGCCGAGGGCCAGCAGGTCCGCCGGACCGGCGAGGTGCTCTCGGTCCCGGTCGGCGATGCCTTCCTGGGCCGGGTCGTGGACTCCCTCGGGAACCCGCTCGACGGTCTGGGCGCCGTGGAGGCCAGCGAACGCCGCATCTTGGAGCTGCAGGCCCCCTCGGTCGTCGAGCGCCAGCCGGTCACCGAGCCGATGCAGACCGGGATCAAGGCCATCGACGCGATGACCCCGATCGGGCGTGGCCAGCGCCAGCTCATCATCGGGGACCGCCAGACCGGCAAGACCACGATCGCGATCGACACGATCCTGAACCAGAAGGCGAACTGGGACTCAGGCGACCCGAAGCTGCAGGTCCGCTGCATCTATGTCGCCGTCGGGCAAAAGGGTTCGACGATCGCCGCGGCGCGTCAGGCACTCGCCGACGCCGGGGCCCTGGAGTACACCACCATCGTCGCGGCCCCCGCCTCGGACCCGGCCGGCTTCAAGTACATCGCGCCCTACACCGGCTCGGCGATCGGGCAGCACTGGATGTACCAGGGCAAGCACGTCCTGATCGTGTTCGATGACCTGTCCAAGCAGGCCGACGCCTACCGCGCCGTCTCGCTGCTGCTGCGCCGTCCGCCCGGTCGCGAGGCTTTTCCCGGCGACGTGTTCTACCTGCACTCGCGGTTGCTGGAGCGCTGCGCGAAGCTTTCCGACGCGCTCGGCGCCGGCTCCATGACCGGCCTGCCGATCATCGAGACCAAGGGCAACGACGTCTCGGCCTACATCCCGACCAACGTCATCTCGATCACCGACGGTCAGTGCTTCCTCGAGGCCGACCTGTTCAACGCCGGGGTCCGCCCCGCGATCAACGTGGGTGTCTCGGTCTCCCGCGTCGGTGGCGCGGCGCAGGTCAAGGCCATGAAGAAGGTCGCCGGCACCCTGCGTCTGGCCCTGTCGCAGTACCGCGACCTGGAGGCCTTCGCGGCCTTCGCCTCCGACCTGGACGCGGCCTCCCGTGCGCAGCTCGAGCGTGGCGCGAGGATGATCGAGTTGCTCAAGCAGCCCCAGTTCTCCCCATTCTCGGTCGACCGCCAGGTCGCCTCGATCTGGGCCGGCACCACCGGTCAGCTCGACGAGGTACCGGTCGCGGACATCCGCCGCTTCGAGGACGAATTCCTGGAGTACCTCGAGCTCAAGCACAAGGGCACCCTGGACACGATCCGCACCACCGGTCAGCTCTCCGATGAGGATCTGGCGGTCTTCTTGGACGCGATCACCGTCTTCAAGAAGGGCTTCACGACCTCCTCGGGTCAGTCGCTGACCAAGGAGGCCGCGGTGGCCGCCATGGACGACGAGGACGTCGACCAGGAGAAGATCACCAAGGTGAAGAAGGCCTAGGCGAATGGGCGCCCAACTTCGGGTCTTCCGCCAGCGGATCAGGTCGGTCAAGTCGACCGCCAAGATCACGCGCGCCCAGGAACTGATCGCCTCCTCGCGGATCATCAAGGCCCAGCAGCGCACGGTGGCGGCCCAGCCGTACTCGCGTGCCATCACGCGCGCGGTCACGGCGCTGGTCAGTCAGGCCGGTTCGGTCGACCACCCGCTGCTGACCGAGAAGAAGGCGGCGGCCACCCGCTCGGCCGTGGTGCTGCTGACCTCGGACCGCGGCTTCTGTGGTGGCTTCAACGCCAACCTGCTGCGGGAGGGCGAGGCGTTGACCACGCTGCTGCGGGAGGAAGGCAGCACTGTCGTCCCCTACGTCGCCGGACGCAAGGGCACCACCTGGTACCGGTTCCGCAAGCGCGCCATGGCGGGGGAGTGGAGCGGGTTCTCCGACCGGCCCACCTTCGAGGACGCCAAGGCCATCGCGGAGACAGTGTTCGACGCGTTCAACTCCCAGACCGAGGAGGGCGGTGTCGACGAGATCCACCTCGTCTACACCGAATTCGTCTCGATGCTGACCCAGCGGGTCACCGTCCGGCGCATCCTTCCGCTCGAGATCGAGGAGGTCGACGAGGGTTCCGCCGCGGCGAGCGCCGCCGCCGGGGACTCCGGTGGTCCGCTGCCGCAGTACGACTATGAGCCCGACGAGGCCGAGGTGCTCGACGCGCTGCTCCCCCGCTATGTGGAGAGCCGCTTCTACTACGCGCTGCTCACCTCGGCCGCCTCGGAGTTCGCCGCGCGCCGGCGGGCAATGAAGTCGGCCACCGACAACGCCAACGAACTTGTCGACATCCTCACGCGCTCGGCCAACCAGGCCCGGCAGGCCGAGATCACCCAGGAAATCAGCGAGATCGTCGGTGGCGCCAATGCGCTGGCCGACGCATCCGCGGGAAGTGAATGAGAGTCAGATGACTGCAATCGCTGAGCAAACCATTACTGGCCGGGTCGCCCGCGTCATCGGTCCCGTCGCCGACGTGGAGTTTCCGGCGGGCTCCATGCCTGCGGTGTACAACGCGCTCAAGGTCGACGTGACCCTGGGCGGCAAGGTCTCCACGCTGACCCTCGAGGTCGCGCTGCACCTCGGGGACAACCTGGTCCGCGCGATCTCGCTGAACCCGACCGACGGTCTGGTGCGCGGCGCGGAGGTGCGCGACACCGGGGCGCCGATCTCGGTGCCCGTCGGCGACGTGACTACCGGTCATGTGTGGAACACCATCGGGGAGCCCCTCGATGTGCCGGCGGACTCCCTGGAGATCACTGAGCGCTGGCCGATCCACCGGCAGCCCCCGGCCTTCGACCAACTCGAGTCGCGCACCGAGATTCTCGAGACCGGCATCAAGGTCATCGACCTGCTCACCCCGTACGTCAAGGGCGGCAAAATCGGCCTGTTCGGTGGCGCCGGGGTCGGCAAGACGGTGCTGATCCAGGAGATGATCCGCCGCGTCGCCCAAGAGTTCGGTGGGGTGTCCTGCTTCGCCGGGGTCGGTGAGCGCACCCGTGAGGGCAACGACCTCTTCCTGGAAATGTCGGAGTCCGGCGTCATCAACTCCACCGCGCTGTGCTTCGGCCAGATGGACGAGCCGCCCGGCACCCGTCTGCGCGTCGCGCTGACCGCGCTCACCATGGCGGAGTACTTCCGGGATGTGAAGCAGCAGGACGTGCTGCTGTTCATCGACAACATCTTCCGCTTCACCCAGGCCGGTTCGGAGGTCTCCACGCTGCTGGGCCGGATGCCTTCCGCCGTCGGCTACCAGCCCACGCTGGCGGACGAGATGGGTCTGCTGCAGGAGCGCATCACCTCGACCCGCGGCCGCTCGATCACCTCGATGCAGGCGATCTACGTCCCCGCCGACGACATCACCGACCCGGCGCCGCACAACGCCTTCGCGCACCTCGACGCCACCACGGTGCTCTCGCGGGCGATCACGGAGAAGGGCATCTACCCGGCCGTCGACCCGCTGGACTCGACCTCGCGCATCCTGGACCCGCAGATCGTCGGCGAGGAGCACTACCAGGTCGCGCAGTCCGTCAAGCGCCTGCTGCAGAAGTACAAGGAGCTGCAGGACATCATCGCCATCCTCGGTATCGACGAGCTCTCCGAGGAGGACAAGGTCGCGGTCAACCGGGCTCGCCGGATCGAGCGCTTCCTCTCCCACCCGATGTTCGTCGCCGAGGCGTTCACCGGCCAGCCCGGGGTTTTCGTGCCGCTGACCGAGACGGTGGCCTCCTTCAAGGCCCTCGTCGCCGGTGACTACGACCACCTGCCCGAGCAGGCGTTCTTCATGTGCGGCGGGATCGAGGACGTGGAGAAGAAGGCGAAGGAACTCGCCCGTGGCTAAGCGACCGATGCGAAGCGAGGTGCGACCGTGAGCGAGCGCAGCGAGCGAGCCAACAAGGACAGTGCACTGTCGCTCATTGGGTGGCCGAGCGCTAGCGAGGTTACCCAATGAGTGCTGACACGCTGCAGGTCGACGTCGTCGCTCCGGACCGCAATGTCTACCGCGGTCCGGCGACTATCGTTATCGCGCGCACCCTGGAGGGTGAGCTAGGCGTACTCAAAGGTCACGTTCCGGTCTTCGGTGTGCTCGAGTCCGGCCCGGTCATCATCCGGACGCCGGACGGGGAGAGCATCACCGCGGCGGTGCACGGCGGCTTCATCTCCGTCGCGGACGACCTGGTGACGGTGCTCGCCGAGACCGCGGAACTCTCCAGCGACATCGACGTGGCCCGCGCCCAGCGTGCGCTCGAGCGGGCCAAGGCCGACGGTGAGGCCGACAGCCCGGCCGCCAAGCGGGCCGAGACCCGGCTGAAAGCCGCCGGCCGGAACTAGGTCGCCCGGGGGGGCATGAGGGGGCACGGGTGCTGGTCATCGCGGTGGACGTGGTGCTCGTGCTGCTCGTCGCGGCGCTCGCGCTGGGCCTGATTCTGACGCTCCGTCGCGCCCTGCTGACGCGCCGCGCGGGAACGTTTCGGGCGAGCCTGCGCCGCGGCGCTCATGACGACGGGGACGGCTGGTCCTATGGAATCGGCCGGTACCACGGTGACCGGATCGAGTGGTATCGCTTGTTCAGTCTGGCGCCCCGGCCCAAACACGTCCTCACCCGCAAGCTGCTGATGATCCAGCACCGTCGCCCGGTCTCCCCGGCGGAGCTGCACTCGGTTCCCCTCGGTTCTCTGGTCGCCGTCTGCAGCCACGCCGGGCTGAACGTCGAGCTGGCGACGACGCCCGCGTCGATGACCGGCTTGCTGTCCTGGGTCGAGGCTGCCCCGCCCCGCGACCCGATGACGAACTGAGGCCGCACCCAACACGGTGATGGGGGGGCAAACTCACGCCGGGACGGGGGCCTTGTCCACGATCATGTCGCACATCGCCGTTCAGGCAGCGTCGGCTTTCGGGGTCGCCTCGACCCGCTGCGCTCCGTCTGCCAGGGCTTTCTCCAAGACCTTGCCGACGAAGGAGACCTGCTTCTCGATCAGCGGCGGATGGGAGACGAAGTGCTGTCAAGGAAGGACGGAGAATCCCTCGCGGCGTGCGGCGTCGCGCAGCCGTTCGTCGAGGCAGACGAACTCCAGGGTGCTCGGGTGACCCTCGCTGGCCTGCAATCCGGCGGCCAGCTGGGCGGCGTCGGCTGCCCGCAGCGGATGCACGCGCAGGACCCGGCGGGCACTCTGGCGAACCCGGGGGCTGGGCTGGACCTCGGTCCAGCTCATGGCGAGTGCGTCCAGATTGGCATAGGCCTTCGCTACCTCGGCCGTCCCACCTTCGCGTTCGTGCCGTGCGAGCGCGGACACGCATTCGAGTTCGGTGGCCCACCACACGAGCAGGTCAGGGTCCTGCCGAAAAACGCTCTGGACGAGGTCCGTGGCCTCTTCCTCGACGAGCAGGGGCACCGCTGCGGAGCTGTCCCAGAACTTCATCGCCCCTCCCGGCGTTCCGAGAGCAGATGCTCCAGAACGCTCGGCGTGCCGGGAGTGCGCGGTGGGGGTGCGGCCAGGATTCGCTCGATCGTTGCGCTGTCGAGGTTCCTTGTCGGGCGCTTGATCACTCCGGCGCGTTCCAGCCGGGACACGCGTGCTTCGTCGCTCGCGATACTGGTGCTGGCACTCACCGCGGATTCCAGCCGCGCCACCGGAACCCCCCGGTCGGTGATCACCACCGTTTCGCCACTCTTGACCAAGTCGATCAGGGCGGACAGGCCGTTCTTCGCTTCGGTGATGCTCGCAGTCTTCATCAGGCTAGAATAGCCATCTTCTCCAGGTTATTCGAGCCTTATGAATGAGGAGTGCGACAGGTGTGCCTGTCTACCGTGCGCCCGCTCGCTATCGGTTGGCGCCGGGCACCCAGAGGACGTCGCCTTGGGGGTTAGCGACCCGGGCGAGGATGAACAGCAGATCCGAGAGCCGGTTGAGGTACTTGGCCGGCAGGACGCTGGTGGTGTCCGGGTGCTCCTCGAGTGCCGACCACGCGGAGCGCTCCGCCCGGCGGGCCACGGTGCGCGCCACGTGGAGCAGTGCGGCGCCGGGGGTGCCCGCGGGCAGAATGAAACTGCGCAGCTTCTCCAGGCTGTCGTTGTAGTGATCGCAGGCGGATTCGAGGCGCTCGATGTCGGCTTCGGCGATGCGCAGCGGGGGGTAGGCGGGGTCCGGGGTGATCGGGTTGCACAGGTCGGCCCCGACATCGAAGAGGTCATTCTGAATGCGCGTCAGCAGCTTCACTAGGTCATCGCTGAGGTGGCCGAGCGCGATCGCGACGCCGATCGCGGAGTTCGCCTCGTCGACGTCGGCGTAGGCCGCCAAGCGCGGATCGTTCTTGGAGGTCCGTGTGAAGTCGCCGAGTGCCGTCGTCCCGTCGTCGCCGGTCTTGGTGTAGATCCGCGTCAGGTTGACCATGAGGTCAGCCTACGAGGGCGAGCGCTACGGGATTGACGCGACGGGGTCGAAGAAGCGCAGCCTCGCAAAACGTCCGAACCCGCGGTCCCGGACAAGGTGCGGCGCCGGCGATCAGGGGGGAGTCGCCGGCGCCGCATTTCCTACGGGGGGAATCAGGGGTTGTTACGCACCCAGGTGCCGATGTTGATCACCGAGACCACCTCGTCGTCACCAGGGGTGAGCCTATGCACCGGATGTCCGGCCTGTCCGGCGAATCCAGAAAGATCCACTTCGTCGCCGCAACCGGGCTCAGTCCGCGGGCGCAGGAAGCCCGGCGAGTGCGGTGCACGTGGCCGTTCAGGAACAACGTCAGGGTTCCAAGCAAGCCGGGATCGAGTCGGTCCGGCCCGAGGGTGATCCGGTCTGACCGCCCGGGGAGTAGATCTTCACCCACCGCACGCCCGCAAGCGCCTTCAACGTTGCCGCGATCTGGTTGGCGATGGTGAACGTCGACCCGCGGGAGTTGCAGCGGCCCACGAGGCGGACGCGAGCGATCTGGTCGCTGATCGACAGGGAGCGAAAACCGGTGGCCCCGCTGCGGATGTTGATCAGGCCGGCCGCCTTCTCCGCCGCGGTGGGGCCGGCGAACATCCGGTGCAGGGCGCCGGTGGCGGGAGCATTCTTGGGGACCCAGCGCGACACCGAGCGCGTCTGCGCCTTGACCTTGTCGGCGAAGAACACCGGGACCTTGGTGCGGGCGTAGTCGTTGCGGATGTCGATCACGACTCGGCTCGGGTTCGTCCGCGTCGAGGTGGTGAAGGACGTCCGGCTCATCACCGAGGCACCGAACGAGATCTGGCCCTCGAAATCGCCGGCGAAGAGCACCTGGTTGAGGTTGGGCAGACCCAAGGATCGGCGCGGGGGTCCGAAGGTGAAGTTGTCCTGCGAATCCAGGCCGGTCACTGCGTTCAGGCCGATCTGCAGGAAGGCATTCCCGGCCGCGGGGATGGTGTCGCCGGACCCGTCCTGGGTGACCTGCGAAGACCACTGCGCGAAGATGTTCGTGGGCAGGGCGCCGCTGAACTCGAACACCAGGCGGTCGAATCCGGGGTGCTCGGCGGCCCGGATCTCGGTGAGCCGCGACGTGCCGGGCGGCGCATGGCTCGCCTGGGCGATGGTGCCCTGCCCGGCCGACGTGAGTGCGGCCATGGTGATCCCGACCAGCACCGCGCTGCGAAAGCGTGCTCGCATGTTCTCCCCCTCTCGGCGGCCGCCAGTGGCCGCTCCTGCAGACGACGCACAGCGTCGCCGCTTGGTTTACACCGGGCCGGCGCCGTTCGAGAGTGCAATGCAGGGATTGGTTCGCCAGCGGCCCATACGATGCACGGGTGGACAGGTTCCGGGTGCAGGGCGGGGCACGACTGGCCGGTGAGGTGACGATCTCCGGCGCCAAGAACAGCGTGCTCAAGCTGATGGCGGCGGCGCTGCTCGCTCCGGGCCGCTCGACCCTGACCAACGTCCCGGACATCCTCGACACCGAGTACATGGCGGCCCTGCTGCGCCGGCTCGGCTGCGAGGTCGGCCTCACCCCGGGAACCGTCGTCATCGACGTCCCCGGCGAGCTGGATCACGAGGCGCCGTACGAGCTGGTGCGCCGGCTACGCGCCTCGATCTGCGTCCTGGGCCCGTTGGTCGCCCGGTGCGCTCAGGCCAAGGTGGCGCTGCCGGGCGGGGACAGCATCGGGGTGCGGGCCCTGGACTTTCACCTCGCCGGGCTGGCAAAGCTGGGCGCGACGAGTGAGTCCGAGCACGGCTACATCATCGCGCGGGCCCACGACGGGTTGCGCGGTGCCGCGATCTACCTGGACTTCCCCAGCGTCGGCGCGACCGAGAACGTGCTGATGGCCGCCGTGCTGGCAGCGGGCACCACCACCATCGACAACGCGGCGCGCGAGCCGGAGATCGTCGACCTCGTTGACATGCTCAACGCGATGGGCGCGAAGGTCTCCGGCGGGGGCACGTCCACGATCGAGATCGAGGGCACCGCCGGCCGGGCGCTCTCCCCGACGACGCACCGCACCGTTCCCGACCGCATCGTCGCCGGGACCTGGGCGGTCGCCGCGGCGATGACCCGCGGCGACGTCACGATCCGCAACTCCTGCCCGCAGCACATCGAGCTTCCGCTGGACAAGCTCGTCACCTCCGGCGCCGATGTGGAGTGGCTCGATGACGGGTTCCGGGTCGCGATGGATCGCCGCCCCGAGGCCGTCGACATCGTCACGCTGCCCTACCCCGGATTCCCCACCGACCTGCAGCCGGCCTTCATCGCGCTGAACACCGTCGCCGAGGGCGCGGCGATGGTGACGGAGAACGTCTTCGAGGCCCGCTTCATGTTCATCGACGAGATGGTGCGCCTGGGGGCGGAGATCAGAACCGACGGGCACCATGCGGTGATCCGCGGCCGGGAGCAGCTCTCCGGTGCGCCGGTGCGCTCGCATGACATCCGGGCCGGGGCCGGGCTGGTGCTGGCCGGGCTGGTGGCCGACGGGGAGACGATCGTTACCGAGGTGCACCACGTGGACCGCGGCTATGCCGGGTTCGTCGAGCAGTTGAATTCGCTCGGTGCCGTGGTGATCCGCGAGCCGGACCCGGACTTCTTCGACGCCTGAACGCGCGGACGTCTGAAGGGGTGGTGGCTATATAGACCACCCCAGCGGACGTTAGGGGGTGGGGGGGGGGGGGTGCTCGTCGGCGTCGGCGAGCACCTGGCGCGCGCGGGGGGCATCGGCCGGAAAGACGAAGATCCGCAGGCCGACGTCGATGCGGGTCAGGGTGCCCCTGACCCCGGCCAGCCCCAGCAGCGCGCGCAGGCGTTCGCCCTCGGCTTGGGAGCCGGGCGCGCAGATTGCGGTCAGCAGTCCGTACTGGTCCTCGGCGCCCGCGCGGGTGCGGCGCGCCAGCAGCGAGCCGGTGTTGTTCGAGGCCGACCAGCGCAGGACCAGGATGAAGAAGCCGACGATGGCGAAGGCGGCGATGGGCCCCCAGAGGTAGGAGTAACCGGACCCGAACAACATGGGCTGATTCTGCCGTGCGCGTTCGCGTGGCTACCATCGAGAGGTGACCCGTGACAAGCCTTGGCTGATCCGCACCTACGCCGGGCACTCCTCGGCCGAGGGTTCCAACGCGCTCTACCGGGGCAACCTGGCTAAGGGTCAGACGGGCCTGTCCGTCGCGTTCGATCTGCCCACCCAGACCGGCTATGACCCGGACCACGTCCTGGCTCGCGGGGAGGTCGGCAAGGTCGGGGTCCCGGTGCCACACCTGGGTGAGATGCGCAAGCTGTTCCTCGGGATCCCACTGGAGACGATGAACACCTCGATGACGATCAACGCCACTGCGATGTGGCTGCTGGCCATGTATCAGGTGGTCGCGCAGGAGCAGGCAACGGCGGCGGGCACCGACCCCGCGGCGGCGCTGACGAAGCTGTCCGGTACCACCCAGAACGACATCATCAAGGAGTACCTCTCACGCGGCACCTACGTCTTCCCGCCGGCGGCCTCCCTGCGCCTGACGGTGGACACGATCGCCTACACCGTGGTGCACGTGCCCAAGTGGAACCCGATCAACATCTGCAGCTACCACCTGCAGGAGGCCGGAGCGACCACGGTCCAGGAGCTGGCATTCACCATGGCGACGGCGATCGCCGTGCTGGACGCCGTGCGTGATTCGGGTCAGGTGCCGGCGGAGAAATTCGGCGACGTCGTGGGGCGGATCTCCTTCTTCGTCAACTCCTCCGTGCGCTTCGTCGAAGAGCTGTGCAAGATGCGCGCCTTCGTCGAGCTTTGGGACACGATCGCCGCGCAGCGCTACGGCGTGACCGATTCCAAGGCACGGCGCTTCCGCTACGGGGTCCAGGTCAACTCCCTCGGGCTGACGGAGGCTCAGCCGGAGAACAACATTCAGCGCATCGTGCTGGAGATGCTCGGTGTGACGCTGTCCAAGGACGCCCGCGCCCGCGCGATCCAATTGCCGGCCTGGAACGAGGCACTCGGCCTGCCGCGCCCGTGGGACCAGCAGTGGTCGCTGCGCATCCAGCAGGTGCTTGCCCACGAATCCGACCTGCTCGACTACGGCGACCTGTTCACCGGCTCGGTCGTGGTGGCGGCAAAGGTGGAACAGCTGGTGGCCGAGGCGCGCGCCGAGCTGGACCGCATCGCCGAACTCGGCGGGGCCGTGGCCGCCGTCGAGTCCGGTTACCTGAAGTCGGCTTTGGTCTCCTCCCACGCGCAGCGTCGCGCCCGGATCGAGTCCGGCGAGGACAAGGTGATCGGCGTCAACTCCTTCACCGAATCCGAGCCCAACCCGCTGCTGGCCGATCTCGACGCCGCAATCCAGACCGCAGACCCCGAGGCCGAGCAGGCGGCTATCGCGAGCCTGCACGCCTGGCGGGCTGATCGCGACGAGGCAGCGGCCGAGGCGGCGCTGGCGGCCCTGCGCGTTGCGGCCAAGACGGAGGTGAACCTGATGGCTGCGACGCTGGACTGCGTCCGCGCGGGCATCACGACGGGGGAGTGGGCCGGAGCGTTGCGCGAGGAGTTCGGGGAGTACCGCGCCCCGACGGGGGTGTCCGGGGTGAACCTCGCATGCAACGGCACGGAGATTGCCGCGGTGCGCGAAGCCGTGCGTGCCACCGGGGAGGCGCTGGGCCGGCGCCTGCGCCTGCTGGTCGGCAAGCCGGGCTTGGACGGGCATTCCAACGGCGCCGAGCAGGTGGCGGTGCGCGCCCGCGACGCCGGCTTCGAGGTCGTCTATCAGGGTATCCGCCTGACGCCGGCTCAGATTGTGGCCGCAGCGGTCGAGGAGGATGTGCACTGCGTCGGCCTGTCGATCCTGTCGGGCTCGCACATGGAGCTGATTCCGGACGTGCTGGCCCGGCTGCGTGCGGCGGGCGCCGGGGAGATTCCCGTGATCGTGGGCGGGATCGTCCCGGACGCCGACGCGCGTGCGCTGGTCCAGGCCGGGGTGGCTGCGGTCTTCACCCCCAAGGACTACGGACTGACCCAGATCATGGCGCAGATCGTCGAGGTCATCCGAGTCGCGAACGCGCTGGCGCCGACCGCGGTCTAGATCTTCGTGGGGCGGGGTGCCCGAGGACGGTTCTGCGCACGAAAGTTGCGGACGCGCTGTGAGCAGCGGCACAGACCCCCCAGCTGAAGGTATTTGCCCTGGTGAGCGGCGCTTCGCCATAGCCTTCCGGCAACCGTCCTGGAGGATCCCCATGCCCACCGCGCCCTCGAACGTCCTGCATCTCGCCGATCTCAAGGATCACCTCGGCAAGCATCTGGGCTACAGCGAATGGCACACGGTCGAGCAGGACCAGATCACCATGTTCGCCGACGCCAGCGGCGACCACCAGTGGATTCACCTCGACGCGGAGCGCGCCCGATCAGGACCCTTCGGCGCGACCATCGCGCACGGATACCTGACGCTGTCTCTGGCCTCGAAGTTTCTCTTCGAACTGCTGGCCGTTGACGGCGCGGCTGCCGTGGTGAACTACGGGCTGAACAAGACCCGCTTCCCGGCCCCGGTCCGCTCCGGTGCTGCGTTGCGGATGGGGGCCGAGGTGCTTGCCGTCGACCCGGTGCCCGGTGGGGTGCAGTTGACGATCACCGCGACCTTCGAGGTGGCGAACCAGGCCAAGCCGGCGTGCGTGGCAGAACTCGTGTTCCGCTACTTCGCCTGAATCTGAATCTGAACTTGAATCCGAGTTAAGGGACGCAATTGTGGTGACGTTGAGGGTGCCGACGCAGGCCGACATCGACCCGATCGGGCTTGGCGGAACGATGGCCAGGCTCGGGGTGGGGCTCGTGCGCCGACCCCTGCCCGTGCTCGCGGGCCTGAGCCGCTACGGCGGCGGCCTGGCCCATACCGCGCTGGCCACGGCGGGTCGCTCCGTCGGCATGAACACCTCCGGTCCGATCCCCGTCTCGGGCCAGGACCGGCGCTTCGCCGACCCGGCCTGGGCGCAGAACCCGCGCTTTTTCGCGACCCTGCAGTCCTACCGGCTCTTCGAAAGGCTGGTCGCCGACATCATCGCGGCCGCGGAGCTGCGCGAACCGTACGCGGCGAAGGCCCGATTCGTGGGCCGCATGGTGGTGGAAGCGGCGGCGCCGACCAACGTGCTCCCCGGTAACCCAGCCGCCCTCAAGCGAGCGTTCGACACCGGCGGTAAGAGCCTGGTGCGCGGAGCGCGCAACATGGCCTCCGATGTGGTGACCAACGACGGCCTGCCGCGCAAGGTCGACCGGGCAGCGTTCACCGTCGGCGAGAACCTGGCGGTGACGGATGGTCAGGTCGTCTTCCGCAACGATCTGATCGAGCTGTTGCAGTACGAGCCACGCACCCCCGCCAGCCACGAGATTCCGCTGTTGCTGAGCCCGCCGTGGATCAACAAGTACTACATCATGGATCTGGCTCCAGGCCGTTCCTTCGCGCAGTGGGCGCTCGATCACGGGCACACCGTGTTCGCGATCAGCTATCGCAACCCGGATCGCTCGATGAGCAAGATCGCGCTGGATGACTACCTGCTCTCGGGTCCGCTCGCGGCGCTCGAGGTCATCGAGAACATCACAGGTTCGCCGAAGGTCAACATCGCTGCCCTGTGCCTGGGTGGCAGTCTGACGGCCATGCTGCTCGCCCACCTGGCGGCCACCGGGAGCGAGCGCGTCAACTCGGTGACGCTGCTGAACACGCTGCTGGACTTCTCTGAACCAGGTGAGCTCGGGGCATTTGCTGATGCTGCCTCAGTTGCTCGGATCGAGGCCAAAATGACCCGGACAGGATTCCTGGACGCCAAGGACATGGCGCGCACCTTCGACCTGATGCGGGCGAACGACCTGATCTGGGGCTACGTCTCCAGCCGTTGGCTGATGGGGGAGGAGCTGGCCGCGTTCGACATCCTGGCCTGGAATGAGGACAGCACGCGGATGCCGGCAGCGATGCATTCGACCTACCTGCGCTCGTGCTACGTGGAGAATCGCCTTGCGCGGGGCGAGATGACGCTGGCCGGCGTCGACCTCGACCTGGGCAAGGTCGCCGCCGACGCCTACGTCCTCGCCGCCAAGGAGGATCACATCGCCCCGTGGACCGCGGCCTACCGCTCGACGCAGTTGCTGGCGGGTGAGAACAGGTTCGTCCTGAGCTCGGCGGGTCACATCGCCGGCATCGTCAACCCACCCGGCCCCAAGGCCAAGCATTGGACAGGCGCGGACCTGCCGGCCGACCCACAGCAGTGGCTGGCCGGCGCCACCGAGCACCGCGGGTCCTGGTGGGAGGACTGGGCCACCTGGATCGGAACCCGGGCCGGGGGCACGGGCGCCCCGCCGCCCATGGGCAGTGACCGTTACCCCGCGCTGTGCCCGGCTCCGGGCACCTACGTGCTCGGCACCTAGTAGGGCGTGTCTCCTACTCTCAGGTGAACGCGGTGGACGTCGATCCGCGCCGCCTATCGGGATTGGGGGCTCTCCACCATCGAGGGTGTAGCCGCAGCCTATTTGTCAGGGATCCGTGCTCTCGTGTGGCCGGGGTTGCGCGCTGCGGTGCCAGTGTGGGTTGCGGCGTGGTCGTTGCTCGAAATCCACCCACGCTGGGGGGATCAGTTCGGGTCGTTGATCTTCAGCGAAGCTGACGGTCCAGCCGCGGTGGTGGACGTGATCGTGGTGGATTGAGCAGAGCAACACCATGTTGTCCAGATCGGTCGGACCGCCGTCGGCCCAATGTCGAACGTGGTGCGCTTCGGTCCATGCGGCGGGGCGGGTGCACCCGGGGAACACACATCCGCGGTCGCGTTCGACCAGGGCGATCCACTGGCCGTGGGTGACGGTGCGGTGATCACGCCCGACCTTCAGCGGCACCCCGTCGGCGTTCAGGAGCAGGGCGGTGAGGTTGCTGTCGCAGGACATTCGCCGGATGGCCGCGATGGTGAGGTCTTCGCCGGTCTCGGTGGTCCCGAACCCGGTCCCGGCTCGCAGGTCGTCGGCGCGGACGGTGAGGTGCACGTGGGGGCGTTCCCCGCGCTGGCGCGGCAGGGTCCCGGACCGTAGTGCGTGCCGGCACACCTCGAGCAGCGCATCGGCGCGGCGGACCCCGGCGGTGCGCGGATCCGGGGTGCCATCCTCGCCGGGAAGGGGCGCAGCCAACGCACCGATCGCGGCCTTCACGATCGCGACGTGCTCATCGGTCTCGGTCCAGCGGATCGTCTGGGTGCCGTTGTGGTTCTCGGTGATCGACAGCTCCCGGCGGCGCTTGGCGGCCTCGTCGTAGTCCAGGGACCCGTCGGGGTCGATCGCGTACGCGATCCGCTTACCCAACTTGCGCAGGTCCACCGAATCCAGCACCTTGGCCTGGGCCAGCAGGAACCCCTCCGCCCACACCGAGTCCTCGGCTGCGGTGTCCTTCGGTAGACCAGTGACGGTCTCGGTGATCGCCCGCGCCTGCTCGACCGCGATCTCCCCGGCCGCAAGGCAAGCCCGGGTGTCGGGGAAGCGGGTGTGCAGTTCGCTCGTCAGGGTGCAGGTCGCCTTCGCGGTCCCGGGTGACATCCGCAACAACCCGGCCAACAACGCCGTGTCCGAGGTCGCAGCGTTCGACGCCGCCATTCCCCGCGTCTGCGCCTCACGCACCAACGACAACTGCAACGACGCAAGCTTCGAGGCCAGCACATGCCCCCGTCGCAGCAGGTCCAGCACGTCAGGTTCCGCGAGGCGCCACGCCTGGTCCCCGACCAGTTTCAGCGCGTGCTCGACCGCGACCTCCAGGCCCGCGAAGGCCTCCAGTTCCGGGGTGAGCACGCTGGTTTCCATACCGACGAATCTACCCGCGAGCACCGACAATTGCGCAGCTCAGCACCTACCTTCGGCACCTCAACAGCCTCATCTGTACCTAATTTCTGACACCCACTCACCTCGCCTCGCCGACTCTCGCCCAGGCCCGGTTTCTCTTCGATACCGGGCGCGTCTACACCCTCGATTGCGAAGAGCCGGATTGGGAGACCTGCCCTAGATCAGAACAGCCGATCCTCTGCATTGTCGGCGCCGCGCAGGGCGTCGTAGTCCAGCACGACGCACGCGATGCCGCGGTCCTCGGCGAGGACCCGGGCCTGCGGCTTGATCTCCTGCGCGGCGAAGACGCCGCGGACCGGGGCGAGCAAGGGGTCGCGGTTCATCAGCTCCAGGTAGCGCGTGAGCTGCTCGACGCCGTCGATCTCCCCGCGGCGCTTGATCTCCACCGCGACGCTGGCCCCGGCCGCGTCCTTGCAGAGCAGATCCACCGGGCCGATCGCGGTCGGGTACTCCCGGCGCACCAGCCGCCAGCCGGCCCCCAGTATTTCGGCCTGGGCCGCGAGGAGCACCTGCAGATGCGCCTCGACGCCGTCCTTTTGCAGCCCGGGATCGACGCCGAGCTCGTGCGCGCTGTCGTGCACCACCTCGGCGAGGGTGATCTGCAGTTGCTCGCCCGCCTTGTTGACCACCAACCACGAGGATTGGCCGTCCGCCATCGCGGACTCGGTGAGCGTGCACGGTGGGGACATCCAGTTCAGCGGCTTGTAGGAACCGCCGTCGGAATGCACCAGCACCGAGCCGTCGGCCTTGACCAAGAGCAGGCGGGTCGCCATCGGCAGGTGGGCGGTGAGTCGCCCGACGTAGTCCACCTGGCAGCGGGCGATCACAAGGCGCACGCGGTCACCGTAGCCGCCCGCGCCGGGACCCTCAGAGCAGGACGTACCCGGAGCGGGCGATCCGGAAGCCCTTGCGCTCGCCCTTCGTGGTCCGGCAGGTCACGCCCTTGCGGGCGGATTTGCAGGCGATGTTGCCGGCGGTGACGGACTTGCCGTAGCCGAGCGTCGTGCAGGAATCGATGGTTCCGCGCGGCCCGCACAGCGGCCCGATGTCGCCGCGGCACGCCCCGACCCGCACAGAGCCGCTGCGGGCCAGGAAGACCTCCGCCGGTTCCCAGTCCAGATCACACGAGGCCGGCCTGGGCGGGCGGTTGGTCCAGTTGTCCCGCTCCACCACGCAGTTCGCCCCCGGCCCGAAGTTGGCGTCCGAGGACAGGAAGCAGTCGATGTTGCCGCTCGGGCTGGTGAAGTGCACGGTCTTGGCGGCCTGGTCCGCAAGGGTAAGCGCGTCGGCCGCACCCATCGGCGCGAGGGCGAGGGCTCCGGCGAGCGCTCCGGCGAGGGCTCCACGGACGATCATGCGCATGTGACACTCCTGAGTTTGCGAACGCCTCGGTGAGTGCCCCTGTCGGCCTCGTCGATGACGTAGTGGTGCCCGCAGTGGACTTGTGGCCCGGCGGTGCGCGCGAGCTGTGAACGGTCGTGCGGTGACCGTCGATCGATTCGCTCGACCGCCCGTCGAACGGGACCCTACAGCATTTGTTACTCGTCAGTAGGATCCCGTAACCTGTTCGGGTTGCGGGTGGCCGGACCGGAGCCCCCGCGCAGGGATGAGTGGAGTATCAGATGGCCGCCGAGTTCGCCACCGCTGCCGTGATCGGCCTGGGGACCATGGGGTCCGGCATCGCCGAGGTACTCGCGCGCACCGGAATGTCGGTCGTCGGCATCGAAGTCGACACAGCCGCCGCGGGACGCGCCCTGGCCCGCCTGGAGGGCTCGACCGCCCGGGCCGTCGCCGACGGCAAGCTGACCGCGGCCGAGCGCGCGGACCTGCTCGCCCGGATCGCGATCGGCACCGACCTCGCGGCGGTTGCGGGCGCCGACCTGGTGGTCGAGGCGGTGCCCGAGGACCTGGACCTCAAGCGCTCGATCTTCGCCGCGCTGGACGCCGTCACCCGCGCCGACGCCGTGCTCGCGACCAACACCTCCTCGCTGTCGGTCACCGAGATCTCGGTGGCCACCGCCAATCCGCGCCGGGTGCTCGGGGTGCACTTCTTCAACCCGGCGCCGATCCAGCAACTGGTCGAGGTCGTGCGCACGGTCGTCACCGACCCCGCGGCCGTCGACAGTGTGACGATCCTGGTGGAGAAGCTGGGCAAGACCCCGGTGGTGTGCGGGGACAAGGCCGGCTTCATCGCCAACGCCCTGCTGTTCGGGTACCTCAACCACGCGGTCACGCTGTACGAGTCCCGCTACGCCAGCCGCGAGGACATCGACGCCGCGATGATCTACGGCTGCGGGTACCCGATGGGCCCCCTCGCGCTGCTCGACCTGATCGGCCTGGACACCGCCTACGAGATCCTCAACTCGATGTACCGCCAGGGCCGCAAGCGCGTGCACGCACCGGCGCCGCTGCTCAAGCAGATGATCACTGCGGGCCTGCGCGGGCGCAAGACCGGGCGCGGCTTCTACACCTACGCCGGCAAGGATGCTCCCGACGTGGTGGCCGACGAACTGACGCCGAGCGCAGATGCGAAACCGACGATGCGTCACGACATCGCCCGGGTCGCCGTGATCGGCACCGGCACCATGGCCACCGGGATCATCGAAGTAGTGGCCAAGGCCGGGTACCAGGTCGTCTATGTCGCCCGCAGCGAGGAAAAGGTCGGCGCGGTGCGCTCCGCGCTGACCAAGTCGCTGGAGAAGGCCGTGCAGCGCGGCAAGCTCACCGAGGCCGTGCGCGACGAGGTGCTCGGCCGGGTCACGGGGACGACCTCGCTGGACGATCTCGCCCAGGTGGACCTGGTGATCGAGGCCGTCGTCGAGGACCTCGCGGTGAAGAAGGCGCTGTTCTCCAATCTCGACGACATCGTGGCGCCGGGCGCCATCCTGGCGACCACCACGTCGTCGCTGCCGGTCATCGAGCTGGCCGCCGAGACCCAGCGTCCCGGCGACGTGATCGGCATCCACTTCTTCAACCCGGCCTCGGTGATGAAGCTCGTCGAGGTCGTGCACACCGTCGCGACCGCCCCCGAGGTCATCGAGACCTCCCGGGCGCTGTGCGCCAAGCTCGGCAAGGTCGCTGTCACCTGCGGGGACCGGGCCGGTTTCATCGTCAACGCGTTGCTCTTCCCCTACCTCAACGACGCGGTCGCGATGCTGGAGGCGCACTACGCGAGCGCGGACGACATCGACCTGGCGATGAAGGAGGGATGCCGGCTGCCGATCGGTCCCTACGCCCTGCTAGACGTCGACGGTCTCGATGTCTCGCTGGCGATCCAGCGCACCTTGTTCGCCGAGTTCCGCGAGCCTGATTTCGCCCCGGCGCCGTTGCTGGAGCACCTGGTGACGGCGGGCTACCTCGGGCGCAAGACCGGCCGGGGCTTCCGGGACTACAGCGCCAGGTAG
Source organism: Sporichthyaceae bacterium (assembly GCA_052388275.1). Taxonomy (GTDB): domain Bacteria; phylum Actinomycetota; class Actinomycetes; order Sporichthyales; family Sporichthyaceae; genus JBQTII01. The sequence continues at coordinate 21,111 of JBQTII010000063.1, forward strand.
CCCTGCGCTCGCTCCCCGTTAGGGTGGGCGAATGGATGAGGTTCTGACGCTGTGCCAGGAACTGCCCGAGCGCACGTTCGCCCCCGATGCGGACCTCCTCGCCGAGGGGGAGCGCTCCGGTGAGATCCACGTCCTGCTGTCCGGGACCGTGGGGATCGAGTCCCACGACGTTCTGATCAAGCGGGTGTCCGAGCCGGGCTCGTTCCTCGGGGAGATCTCGGCGCTGCTCGGCGGCACGCACTCCGCCCGGGTCTTCGCCCTCACTGCGGTGCGCACCAAGGTGATGCGGGCGGACACGGTCACCGAGAACCCGGCGCTGTTGCTGGCGATGGCGCGCCTGCTCGCGGCGCGGTTACAGGCCATCACCGGTTACCTGGTGGATCTGCGGACGCAGTATGCCGACTACGAGGGGCATCTGGCGATCATGGCCGATGTGCTCTCGGAGCTGACCTCGGCTCGGCCGGTGACGATCTCGCGGGGCTCGGACCGCGACGACGTGTACGAGCACTGAGTCGAGGTCGGGAGGGGGTCTGCAATGAAGCTGTTGCTGGTCTCGGACCTGCACTACTCGCTGCGTCATTTCGACTGGGTGATGGCGCGCGCCGGTGACTTCGATGCCCTGGTGCTGGCCGGTGACCAGTTGTCCATCGCCGCCCCGGTCGCGATCGAGGCCCAGATCGCGGCGGTGCGCGCCACGGTCCGCAAGCTCGCCGAGACCACCCCGGTGTTCATGTGCTCGGGAAACCACGACCTCAACGCGCTCAACACCGCGGGAGAGAAGACCGCGGACTGGCTCACTGCCCTGGCCGAGGCTGGTGCCGTCATCGACGGGTCCACCACCGTGCTGGGGGACACCCTGATCAGCGTGCTGCCGTGGTGGGACGGGCCGGCGGCCCGCAAGGAATGCGAGGCGCAACTGGCCGCAGTCGAGCGCGGGGATGCGGCGCGTTGGCTGTGGGTCTATCACTCCCCACCCCAGTCGTTGCTGAGCTGGACGGGTTCGCGTCATTACGGAGATCCGACGGTCGCGCAGTGGATCACCGAGTTCTCCCCGGATGCCGTGCTGTGCGGGCACATCCATCAAGCGCCGTTCGCTCCCGACGGGTCCTGGGTGGATCGGGTCGGGTCGGCCTGGGTGTTCAACCCCGGCAAGCAGACCGGACCGGTACCGACCTCGATCGAGATCGACTTCGGGGCGAACACCGCCCGCTGGACCTCGATGACCGGGGTTGAGGAACGCACGCTGCTCCCAGGGTGAGTGCCGACGTGAGCGAGGACCAGTATTCAGGCGGCGGCTGGATCGACCGCGAGGTCACGAGCGCGCGGATCTTCGACGCCTACGTGCCGCGACTGGTGCTCCATCACCTGGCCCGCGAGCCGTTCCACCCGGTGCGCACCGTGGCCGGCACGATGATGTTCGCGGACCTGTCCGGCTTCACCGCACTGTCCGAGAAGCTGCAACGGCGCGGGTCCGAGGGCGCGGAACTTCTCGTGGTGACCGTCAACACCGTCTTCGAGGCGTTGTTGCGGATCGCGTACGACAACGGCGGCTCGCTGATCAAGTTCGGCGGCGACGCGCTGCTGATCTTCTTCTACGGCGAGGGCCACGAATGCCGTGGTGCCAACGCGGCGTTCCGGATGCGCGAGCGGCTGCGCACCGTGGGCAAGCTGGAGGTCTCCGGGATCCGCGGGGTGCTGCGGATGACGGTGGGCCTGCACAGCGATGAGTTCCACTTCGTGCTCGCCGGGCAATCCCACAAGGAGCACCTGGTCCTGGGCGCGGGGGCGCGCGGAATCGTCGAGACCGAGGCCCTCGCGCAGAACGGGCAGATCGTCATCTCGGCCGCCGTGGCGGCCGCGCTGCCGCTGCGTTGCCTCGGGCCCGCGGTGGGGCAGGACGGTGCCCGGTTACTGCGGCGCACTCCACTTGAGCACCCCGCACCGCTGCCGACCGAGGACATCCCTCGCCCGCCGAACGAGGTCGTCGGCCAGGCACTCTCCACCGCGGTGCGGGCGCACGTCATGGCCGGGCGGGCGGCGCCGGAACACCGGCGAGCGTCTGTGGCGTTCCTGCAATTCGCCGGCGCGAACGCGATCATCGAATCCGCCGGGATCGACGCGGCCGCGGCCAAAGTGCACGAGCTGGTCGTGACGGCCCAACAGGCAGCGGACGCATGGGAGATCTGCTTCCTGGATTCCGACGTCGACGCCGATGGCGGCAAGCTCCTCTTCACCGCCGGCGCCCCGCGCGTGGTGGGCGACGACGAGGAGCGCATGCTGCTGGCGATGCGTCAGATCATCGACGCACGAGCGAAGCTGAGCGGCCCGCAGGAGCTGCGGGTGCGGATCGGGGTCAACCGGGGCCCGGTGTTCACCGGGGAGCTGGGTCCGTACTACCGGCGCTCCTACATCGTGATGGGCGATACCACCAACCTCGCCGCCCGGGTGATGGGCAAGTCCAAGCCGGGGACGGTGTGGGCGACGCCGGGGATCCTGGAGCGCTCGACCACCCGGTTCGACACCGTCAAGCTTGAGCCGTTCGCAGCCAAGGGCAAGGCCAGGCTCGTGCAGGCCTACCAGGTCGGTCACGCACTGCGCGCGACGACGGCGAGCGACCAGGCGCGGGAGCGGGCGGCGCTGACCGGGCGCGGCGCGCAGACCGCCGTGCTCGAGGCCCGGCTGAGCGCTCTGGGTGATCGCGCCGGTGCGGCGATCACGCTGATCGGTGAGGCGGGCGTGGGCAAGACCCGCCTGCTGGAGTGGGTGCGGGAGCGGGGACGCGTGCTCGATCCGCAGGTTCACCAGGTCCGCGCGGCCTGCGAGGCGCATACCGCCCTGACGCCCTACGGACCGTGGCAGACCCTGCTGCCCGCGCTGATGGGCCTGGCGCCGACGACGACGCCCGCGCAGGCCTACGCGGCCGCGGCGGCGCGGTGCGCGGGGACCGACCTGGCCAACTGGGCGCCGTTGATCGCCGATGTGCTCGGACACGAGGTGGAGCCCACGGCGGCGGTCGCGGCGCTCTCGCCGGAGTTTCGCCAGGCTCGGGTGCACGAGGTGCTCTGGCGCTTCCTTGCCCCCGAACGCACCCGGCCGACTGTGCTCGAGATCGACAACGCCCACCTGCTGGACGAGAGCTCGGCGGCGTTGCTGCGCGCCGTGCTCGCCACCCTGGCCCGCCTGCCCTGGTTGGTCGTGCTCGCGGGCCGGCCGGCCGGCTTCGCCGAACTCGGCGCGCAGCGCCTTGAGCTGGCCCCCTTGTCCCCCGACGACGCCGTCGAGTTGGCCCAGGCGGTCACCGATGCCGCGCCGCTGCCTGCGCACGTTCTCGACGAGGCGGTGGCGCGATCGGGTGGCAATCCGCAGTTCCTTCTCGACCTGCTCGATGCCGCGGCCGGCGGTGGCGGTGAGCTGCCCGAATCCGCGGCGGGGGCCGCGATGGCCCTCATCGACGCCCTCGCCCCCTCGGACCGCACCGTGGTGCGCCGGCTCAGCGTGCTCGGGACCAGCTTCCATCCGCAGCGGCTGCCGGGGCTCGGCATCGACCCCGACCCGCAGATCTGGGCGCGGCTCGCCGGGGTGTTCGACAGCGACCCGAGCGGGCGGATGAGCTTTCGCCGCACCGCTGTGGCCGAGGCGGCCTACTCCACCTTGCCTTTCGGGGCGCGGCGCGCGATGCATGCCGAACTCGCGGCGGCGCTGGAGGCCGACTCGAGTGCGGCCCCCGACCCGGCGGCGCTGGCCAGGCATCACCGCGCGGCCGGCGCACACGAGGCCGCGCTGCCGTACACCGTCGCCGCGGCGCAGCGGTCCCTGACGCGCGGCGCCGCGGCGGATGCGGCGCGGCTGTTTCGGGCCGCGTTGGACTCCGCGCTGACGCTGCGGCGCAGCGGCGCGGAGCTGGCGCCGATCTTCGACGGGCTCGGGGTGGCGCTGCGCCGGGCCGGGGAGGGGCGGGCGGCCGAGGCGGTGTACCGCCAGGCGCGCTCGCACTCCGCTGACCCGGTGCGCCGCGCGGAGCTGTATTACCGTCAGGCCCGCCTCGCCCACCGTGAGGGCCGCTACAGCGCGAGTGTGCGCACGGCCCGCGCCGGGCGGCGGGCCCTGGAGGGCGCGCGCGATCCGGACGCGATCGCCTGGCGTGCGTGCCTGCTCAGCAATGAGGCCGCCGACCGGTTGCGGCAGGGCAGGCTGGGCGCCTCCGATGCCCTGTGCCGCGCCGCGCTGGCCGAGGCGGCGCACGCCGGGGATGGCGCGCAAGGACCCCGGGCCGCGCAACGGGCCGCGGCGCATGCCGGCTACCTGCTGGACTGGACCCTGGTCGAGCGCGAGCGGTCCGCCGAGGCGGTGTACTCCGAGCGCGCCCGCGAGATCTACGCCTCACTCGGCGACCTCGAGGACCTGGCCAACGTGGAGAACAACCTCGGGATGTTCGCCTACTGGGACGGGCGCTGGGATGACGCCGTGGCGCGCTACCGCGTCGCCGCGGAACTCTCCGAGCGCATCGGCGATGTGATGGGCGTCGGGTTCGGCGACTGCAACATCGGTGAGGTGCTCGCCGATCAGGGCCGCTGGGTCGAGGCCGAGGCAGCGCTGCGCAGGGCGCTACGTGCCTGGCGTTCGGTGGGGGATGAGGCCGGCGGCGGCTTTGCCCGCATGCTGCTGGGGCGCGCCCTGACGCGGGCGGGCCGTGACGAGGAGGGCACGGCGCTGCTGGCGACCGCGGCGGGTGGGCTGGCCGCAGACGCCCTGGACCCCGACGATGCGGTGCTCGCGCAGTGCTACCTGGCCGAGGCCCATGCCTACGCCGGGCGCGCCGAGGCCGCCCGCGCGGTCCTGGGCGCCGTCGAGGATTCGGTGCCGCCGCGCCAGCGCGCCCTGGTGGCGCGGGTGCACGCCCTCGCCCTGGCCCCGGACACCGGCGCGGCCTGCACCGCCCTCGCCGCGGCCTACGCGCTGGGCCGCGAGATCAGCGCTGAGCACGACGCCGCCGTCGCGGCCGATGCCCTGATCGGGCTGGGCGCGGATCCGGGCGGTGAGTATGCCCTTGCCCGGGCCGAGCTCTCGGCCCGGCTCGGCATCGTCGCCTTTCCCGCGCTGCCGTCGTTCCACGCGTCCTGAGGCCGCGTCAGCAGCGCCGGCAGCTGCGGCCTTTGGGGTCGAGTTTATTGGCGGGGATGCGGTAGGTGAGTTGGGCGACCCAGCCGTTGCCTTTGCGGACGATGGTGCGTTCGCGGATGCAGACGCGGGCGCGTTCGGCGCGGGTGGGGGCGCCTTTGCCGGTGCGCAGGTCGGCGCAGTCCGGGATCAGGCCCTGAAATTCGATGTTGTTGTCATCGCCGCGCACGATGGTGAGGCGGGTGCCTTTGCGGGTTTGGAACTTGTACGGGGCGGCGAAGCAGAGCTGGTTCTCTCGGGAGATGCGTCGGGCTTCGGCTTCGCTGGTGGGGGTGACGTCGGTCTCGGTGATGCGTTTGCCCCAGGTGCGTCCGTTGTTGGGGTTGGTGAAGCCGAAGACGACGAAGTCTCGGCTCAGGCCGGAGCTCGCGCTGCAGGTGGGGGCACTGACGCCGGTGGCGGAGGTGGATTGACCTTCGCCGACGGTTTGGCGGCTGGCGAACAGGGTGGCGTCATCGTCCCCGCCGCTGGCGCGGACGTTGTAGGAGTTATCGGGTCCGGGTTCGGGATTGGCGCTGCAGACGCCGACCGCCGGGTCGCAGGCACCCGTCGCGGAGCCTTCCGGTGGGGTGACCGTCCCGGGCGGATCCGTCGGCGGGGGCGGGGGCGGCGGCGGCGGAGGAGGAGGAGGGGGCGGAGGCGGGGGCGGCGGAGGGGGCGGCGGCGGCGGCGGAGGCGGGGGGGCAGCGGGCGCGGGGACGACGCTCGAGCAGGTGGAGAACTCGGAGGTATTGCCGACGTTGTCGGTCGCGGTCGCGGAGTAACGCGCCCCTGGGGGCACCGCGAGCTGACCGGCTGCGCCCGCGGCGACGTTGGCGGCGGTACCGACGAAGGTGCGGCCCTCACGATCTGCGGTACAGGTGAACACCTCAATGTCGAAGGGAGGTGACCCGCCCGAGCTCTCCGTGGCGGTCGGTGCAATGAAGGTGAAGGTGCTGGGAGTGGCCTGCGCCCCGACCATCGGCGCAATGATCCCGTCGTTGGCGCCGGCGCCCAGCACGATATTGCGGGTGACAGCGCCGAAGGCGTTGTCGAATACCGGCGAGCGGGTGATCGTCACCCGGCTGATGGAGGTGGAAGCAACCTCAATGGAGGAGGAACCGACCACGATCCCCCGGCCGAAGGCGGATACGGCCAGTCCGCGGATGACGACTTGATCGGCGAGGGAGACAGGGGGGTCTGTCCCGTTCTCGATGGGGGCGTTCGATGCGACGCTCAGCCCGTCGAATGTGTTCACCATCGCGATGACGGGGGCCAGGGGAAGGGGTGCCGTGCGTGTTCCGCCGTCGGGGTCCGAAAGGGCGTCGATGACCAAGGGGCCCACGATGGCCGGCAGCGCCATGGTGGTCACCGTGAGGTTGGTGACCGAGTCGGCGAAGCGGATCCGGGTGAGCTGCTGGTCGCCGCGTATGGAGTTCGCCTTGGCGATGGCCTCCCGCAGGCTGCACGTCGGCGGGCTGGGACTTTCGCAGTCGCCGGGTGCGTCGTTCTCGTCGGCACCGGTGGTCACGACGATGTCGACGTCGAAATCGATGGGTTCGACCGCCTGCGCGGCAGTTCCCAACCCGTGTAGGCCCGTCAGAGCCAGGACCGCTCCCAGGGCCAGTGCCGGTGTACCTGCGCGCATTGAGATCCGTCCCGTCACAGTGATTGACAGTCATTTTCGGGACATCGGGGTGTGGGAGGAAAGCGGATTACGCCGGACGAACAGCGTGCAGGGTCCGAAACATTTACGACATAATGAGTCGGGCCCGGCGCGTTCACTGCGCCTGCAGCGACTGGCCGCAGATCGACTGGCCGCAGATCGACTGGCCGCAGATCGACAGGCCGCAGATCGACAGGCCGCACGTCGAGTTGGCGCAAGGCCATGGCCGCCCGTGCGGATGGCCGGCTACGGCACCGGCACCGGCGTCCGCGCACACGTGGCATCGGCGCGATCGCCGGGGCGGCGCGCGGGCAGGGCGCCGGTGGCCAGGTAGGCGGCGACGGCGGCGTCGATGCAGCGATTGCCATACAGAGACCCCGCGTGGGTGGTGGCTCCGCGCTCGGCGACCAGGACCGCGCCCGCGAACTCCCGCCGCACCGCCAGGGCGCCGGCGTAGGGCGCGGCGCCGTCACCGGTGGCGTGGATCAGCAGGATCGGGCCCGGGAACAGCGCACCGTCCACCCGAGCGGGCTCCCCCGGGGGCACCGGCCAGAACGTGCAGGGGGCGGAGAACCAGAAGCCGCCCCAGATCCCGAACGGGGCCGCCGGCGCGAGCGCGAACGCCTCGCGCCGGAGCTGGGCGTAACTGCGCGGGAAGGGTCCGTCGGTGCACACGGTGGCCAGGAACGCGGCGTAGCTGTTGTCGTCCCCGGGGGAGCCGATGGCCTGGTAAAGCCCCCGGATCGCTCCCCGCCGCCCGTCCCGCCACGCGGCCCACGCGGCCGCGATCTCGGGCCAGGCCTCCTCCGCGAACCCGGCGTCGGAGAACACATCAGCCCATTCCGCCGGGCCGACCCCGGCGAGCGGAGCGCGGCGCAGGGCCGCGAGCTCGCCCGCGTAGGCCGCGCGGACGCCGGCGGCCCTGCGCCCGAGCGCATACGTGGCGTGGTGGGCGGCGAGCCAGCCGAAGAACTCGGTGATGACCGCCTCGAACGCGATGGCCTGCGCCCGGCCACCGTCGCCGTAGCCGGGGTAATCGGGGGGGACACTGCTGTCGAGCACCAGGCGGCGGACCCGGTTCGGGTAGGCGCTGGCGTAGGCCTGGGCCAGGAAGGTGCCGTAGGAGAAGCCGTAGAAGTTGATCTGCTCCGCGCCGAGCGCGGCCCGCAGCGCGTCCAGGTCGCGCACGGTGTCGACGGTCTTCACATGGGGCAACAGGGCGGCGTTACGGGCCTGGCAATCCGCGATGTACGCGCGGATCTTGGCCAGCCAGGCCCGTTCGGCCCGTTCGGCCGGTTCGCCGGCGCCGGCGCCGCCGCTGTTCCGGCGCAGGGTGTAGTCCGGGCGCGGGCCCTTCGCGAAGGCCGGGTCGCACCCCAGCGCCGGGCGGCTCGCGCCCACCCCGCGTGGATCGAACCCGATCCAGTCGTAGAGCTTTCCCGCACCGCGCGGCACCGCGTCCGGCAGGAAGGCGGGCAGGCTCAGCCCGGACCCGCCCGGGCCCCCCGGGTTGGTGAGCATCACGCCTTGGCGCGGCGCCTTGCCGCGGGCCTTCACCCGGGAGACGGCGAGCGTGATCTGACGCCCAGTCGGCACCGCCCAGTCCAGCGGCACCGACAGTGACCCGCACTGCGCCTTCGCGGCCCGCAGGTCGGGGTCCGCGCAGCGGCCCCAGGCGATAGTCCGCACCACGTCGGGCTCGGGCGAGGCGGCGGTGCCGGCGCCCGATCTGTCCCCGGCGTCCGGACTGGCCACCGACACCCCCGCGACGAGCAGGGCGCCCGCCGCGGCCATCGCGATCACCGGGAGCTGTGCCCGCCTCTGCCGCACGGCACCCTCCCCGGCGAAAGACGCGTCAGATCGATGCCCGGATGCTAGACCCGCAGCGTCGGCGGCATCGATCCGCACCGCTGGCCGCGTCGCGCCAGTGCGGGTGCCGCGGGGTGCGAGGGTTCGCGCGGGGGGTGCGGTGCCGAGGGCGGGAGTCGAACCCGCACGACCTTGTGAGTCAGCTGGGTTTGAGCCAGCCGCGTCTGCCATTCCGCCACCCCGGCAGGAGTGCGAGGCCAAGCTTAGAGCCACCCTCGCGCCAGTGCCGACGCACGATTCTGCGAGGTCGGCGAGCGCACTGTGCTACCTCCTGGACCATGGGCGGAGCCGATTTCTGGTCGAGGAGGTAGCACAACGCAGTGGGCGCGCTCGTTACGCTCCCCCCATGACCTCCAGGCCGCGCCGCGTCGTGATCGCGGAGGACGAGGCCCTGATCCGGATGGATCTGGCGGAGATGCTCATCGAGGAGGGCTACACGGTCGTCGCCGCCGTCGGGGACGGGCAGGCGGCGATCGACGCAGCCGCACAGCACCGCCCCGACCTGGTGATTCTCGACGTCAAGATGCCGATCCTGGACGGCATCACCGCCGCGGAGGCGATCGTCGCGGGCCGCGGCGCCGCGGTGATCATGCTGACGGCGTTCTCCCAGAAGGACCTCATCGCCCGCGCCCGCGACGCCGGCGCAATGGCCTACTTGGTCAAGCCCTTCACCAAGTCCGATCTGCTGCCGGCGATCGAGATGGCCACCTCGCGCCACGCGGAGATCGTCGCGCTCGAAGCCGAGGTCGCCGAACTCGGGGAGCGTCTGGAGGTCCGCAAGCTCGTCGACCGGGCCAAGGGGTTGTTGCAGTCCTCCTACGGCCTGAGCGAGCCGGATGCGTTCCGGTGGATCCAGAAGGCGTCGATGGACCGCCGGATGAGTATGAAGGCGGTGGCCGAGGTCATTATCGATGACGCCGCGAACGCTCCCGATACCGGACAAAGGTGAACCATTCCCACCCCAGAAGATCACGAACGCGACACGGTTGCTTTTTGGAAAGGTAAGTCCCCCGACTGGGGGGTGGTTCTCCACTAAGTTCCGAGCACACCGCCGGTGGCGGTGTCGGCACGCGGCGTGACCCCAGCAGTCGCTGGGATCTCATGTTTCACTCCGGCACCGTTGGGGACCGGCGCAGAAGCCTAAGGAGAAGGACCCCATGGCACGAGCATTTCCCGCCGCCCGGGTACTGGCGATCGTGGCCGCTGCCGGCCTCGTCCTGGCCGCCTGCGGTGACGACGACGAAGAAGTGACCGCCGCGCCGCCCGCGTCCGCGCAGCCCAGCACGGGTGCCAGCGGCGCCGGCAATGGGGTGCTCAAGCTGGGCACCCTGCTGCCGGAGACCGGTAGCCTGGCGATCCTCGGTCCGCCAGAGATCGCCGCCGTCAAGCTCGCGGTCGCGGACATCAACGCCGCCGGCGGGGTGCTCGGCAAGCCGGTCGAGGTGGAATACGCGGACTCCGGCGACACCAAGACCGACATCGCCAGCCAGTCGGTGAACCGCCTCATCGACGCGGGGGTCGACGCCATCGTGGGCGCGGCGTCCTCCTCGGTGACGCTGACCGTCATCGACCGCATCACCGGCAGCGGGATCCTGCAGATCTCCCCGGCCAACACCTCCACCACGCTGACCAGCTACGCGGACAAGGGCCTGTACTTCCGCACCGCGCCCTCGGACGTCTACCAGGGCCGCGTCGTCGGGGAGACCGCGCTGGACGACGGCGCCGAGACCCTGGGCATCCTCGCCCTGCAGGACGCCTACGGCACCAGCCTCGCCGAGCAGGCCTCCAAGGCCTTCACCGACGGCGGCGGCGAGGTCGTGGCCACCGAGATCTACGACCCGACCGCGAGCGAGTTCTCCGCCGAGGTCGGCAAGGTCCTGGCCGAGAGCCCGGACGCGATCGCGGTCATCGGGTTCGATGAGACCTCGAAGATCCTCGACGAGCTCGTGAAGGCGAAGTTCCTGCCGCTCAAGGGCGAGAAGAAGATCTACTTCGTCGACGGCAACATGTCCAACGTCAACTATGTCAAGCGGGCCAAGGGCGAGATCGCGGGCATCAAGGGCACCGTCCCGGGCGCTGCCCCGTCCGCGGAGTTCCAGACACGCCTGCTCGAGGTCGACGCGGCGTTGAAGGACTTCAGCTACGCGGGTGAGGCCTACGACGCGGTGAACCTGGTGGCGCTCTCGGCCGAGGCGGCCGGCTCGGATGCCGGTACCTCGATCGCGGCGAAGATGGTGGAGACCTCCTCCGGTGGCGAGAAGTGCGGCACGTTCGCCGACTGCCTCGCCCTGCTCAAGGCCGGCACGGACATCGACTACGACGGCCAGGCCGGTCCGGTGGAGTTCGACGCGGAGGGTAACCCCAGCGTTGCGGCGATGGGCGTGTACCAGTACGGCGACGACGCCACCTTCAAACTGCTCAAGACCGTCAGCGGTGCGATCGACGGCAGCACCCCGTCGACCAGCGTCGACGCGGACGGCAACGCGGCCCCGGCTCCGACCGCCGAGGCCACCGCCGAGCCGACCGAGGAACCGACCGAGGAGGCCACCGCCGACAGCGGCAGCCCCTCGGCCTCGGAGGAGAGCGCCGAACCGGCCGCCACCAGCACCCCGTAATACCCGCTCCACCCCAGCACGAGCACCGAGCCGAAGGCCCCGTCGCTGACGGGGCCTTCGCGGTAGTGAGGTCTCCATCTTCTGTGTGTGTCCCGGGCTAATCCGGGGCCGCGAAACCCCGACACGCATACAGCGGTTGGGGGTCAGGCGCGGGCGAGCGAACCCAGGTACAGCTCGATCACCTTGGGGTCGCCGATCAGCGAGGCGCCGGACCCGGTGTACGCGTTGCGGCCCCCGTCCAGCACGTAGCCGCGGTCGCAGATCTGCAGGCAACGGCGCGCGTTCTGCTCCACCATCACCACCGTCACCCCCGTGCGGTTGATCCGCTTGGTCCGGATGAACACCTCGTCCTGCAACACCGGCGACAGCCCGGCGGAGGGCTCGTCGAGCAGCAGCACCGTCGGGGAGGCCATCAGTGCCCTGCCCATCGCCACCATCTGCCGTTCGCCGCCCGAGAGCGAGCCCGCGCGCTGGGTGCGGCGGGCGCCCAGCATCGGGAACAGGTCGGCGACGTAGGCGAAGCGCTCCTTGAACTGCTTGGGGGTACGGAACACCCCCATCTGCAGGTTCTCCTCGATGGTCAAGGTGGCGAAGACGTTGTTGGTCTGCGGCACGAAGCCGACCCCGCGGGCGACGAGCTGATCTGCGCGCAGGCCGGTGATGTCGTCCCCGCCCAGGGTCACCGTTCCCTCGCGAACCGGGACCAGGCCGAACATCGCCTTGAGCAGCGTGGACTTGCCGGCTCCGTTCGGGCCGATGATCGCGACGAGCTCGCCGGCGTCGGCGTGCAGATCCGCGCCCTTGAGGATGTCGACGCCGGGCAGGTAGCCGGCCACGATCCCGCTCGCGCGCAGCAGCGCTGTCTCACTCAAGGTTCTCTCCCGTCAGCTGTTCGGCTCCGGCCATCTGCTCGGCCTCGGCCAGGCGGGCCTCCTCCTCGTCGAAGGACAGGGGGGCGTCGTGGTGGGAACCGAGATAGGCGTCGATCACGGCGCTGTTGGCCATCACGACCTGCGGCGGTCCCTCGGCCACGATGGCGCCCTGCGCCATCACCACGACCCAGTCCGCGATGTGCCGCACGACGTCCATGTCGTGCTCGACGAAGACCACGGTCATGCCGTCGGCGCGCAGGGACTGGATGTGCCCGAGCAGGGACTGGGTCAGCGCCGGGTTCACCCCGGCCATGGGCTCGTCCAGCATCACCAAACGCGGGGAGGTCATCAGGGCGCGGGCCATCTCCAGCAGTTTGCGCTGCCCGCCGGAGAGGCTGCCGGCGAAATCAGTGGCCTTGTCGGCGAGCGAGAACCGCTCCAGCAGTTCCAGTGCGCGGGCCGTCGTCGCCGCCTCCTGCGAACGCCACAACGGGCGCAGCATCGCCGCCGCGAGCGACTCCCCGCGCTGCCCGCCCGCGCCCAGACGCATGTTGTCCAGCACCGTCAGCTTGTTCAGCGCCTTGGTGAGCTGGAAGGTGCGCACCATCCCGCGGCGGGCTACGCGGTGTGGCGCCAGTCCGCTGATCACCTTGCCCTCAAAGGTCCAGGCACCGGCCTCGGCGGCGTCGAAGCCGGTGAGCAGGTTGAACAGCGTGGTCTTGCCGGCCCCGTTGGGCCCGATCAGCGCGGTGATCGCGCCGCGCTGGATCTCCAGGTGATCCACGTTGACGGCCCTCAGCCCGCCGAAGCGGCGCACCACGGCGTCGGCCACCACAAGCGGGTCCGGCTTGGGGGCGCCCGGCAGGTGGGGTACGGGGGCCAAGGATTCACTTTCGAGCATCGAGGGCCAGCTCCTTCTTGTCCCCGAAGATCCCCTGCGGGCGGAAGACCAGCAGCAGGACCAGCCCGAGCCCGACCAGCATGAAGCGCACCTGGCCGACCTGGCTGCCGTCCATCAGCGAGGTCGGGATGTGTCCGTTGTCCACAGCCTCGCGCAGCGCGTTGTCGGTGAACGCCAGCAGCGTCCAGAAGATCATCGCGCCCGCCACCGGGCCCAGCACCCGGGCGGTGCCGCCCAGGATCAGCGCGGTGTAGAGGAAGAACGTCGTCGCGGTGCCGAACAGATCCGGCTGCACCGAGCCCTTGCCCAGCGCCACCATGAATCCGCCGAGAGAGCCGATCACCCCGCCCAGGACCAGGGCCTGCATCTTGTAGGCGTAGACGTTCTTGCCCAGGCTGCGCACCGCGTCCTCGTCCTCGCGGATCGCCTTGAGGACCCGGCCCCAGGGGCTGCGCATGAGCAGGAACACCACCACGCAGCACAGCGCGACGAGCGTCCAGCCGACCGTCATCACCCACAGGGTCCGGGTGTCGAAGTCGACGCCGAACACCCCGTACTGCGTGCGGTTCACTGCGGCCGGATCGCCGGTGCCCGGATAGGGCGAGAGGTCGAAGAAGCCCTGGGAGAACTGCTGAAGACCATCCGTCCCGCCGAGGCGATCCTCCAGCGACACCGCGCGCAGAACCAGGCGGATGATCTCCGCGGCGGCCAGGGTGACGATCGCCAGGTAGTCGGCCCGCAGGCGTAGTGTCGGGATGCCGAGCAGGACGGCCAGGACGACGGACAGGCCGAGCCCGATGCCGATGCCGGCCCAGAACGGCAGCCCGTAACTGGAGACCGAGACCGCGAGCCCGTAGGCCCCCATCGCCACGAACGCGGCCTGCCCGAAGTTGAGCAGCCCGGCGTAACCGAAGTGGATGTTGAGCCCGATCGCCGCGAGGGCGAAGTACACCGCGTCGATGCCCAGCCCGGATTCGACGGAGTTGGTGAGGATCGCTGCCCAGTCCATCAGCCGACCCGCTCACGGCGGCCGAGGATGCCTTGTGGACGGACCATCAGAATGACGATCAGTATTGCTAGCGCGCCGACGTTCTTCAGCTCCGGGGAGACCACCAGCGTCGAGAGCTGGATGAAGACCCCGATCACCAGCGCCCCGAGCAGGGCGCCGCTCGCCGATCCGAGTCCGCCCAGGGTCACGGCGGCGAAGAGCAGCAGCAGGATGTTGAAGCCCATCTGGAAGTTCACCTGCTGCGCCAGCCCGAGCAGGATGCCCGCGAGCCCCGCCAGCGCCGCCCCGACCATCCACACCAGGCGCATGACGCGGTCGGTGTCGATCCCCGAGGCGGCGGCCAGGGCCGGATTGTCCGCGACCGCCCGGGTGGCCTTGCCCAGGCGGGTGCGGGTCAGTGCCAACAGGACGGCAACCAGTGCGAGCACGGCAATGCCCATGCTCCAGTAGTCCTTGGGTGCCAGCGCGACCGGGAGCGGGCCGGCCTTGACCGCCGGCTGGCTCTGGAAATCGGTGTAGGCCTCGTTGCCCGCGCCGAAGAAGTAGAGAAAGACATAGCGAACCAGCAGGGCGACCCCGATCGAGACGATCATCATCGCGAGCAGGCCGGTGCCGCGCCGGCGCAGCACACCCCAGAAGGCGCGATCCTGCAGTGAGCCGGCGAGCCCGCAGATGATCACCGTCAGCGCGCCCGCGGTGAGCAGCGGCACCTCCAGCTCGACGTTGAGCAGGTAGGCGGTCATCGCCCCGAAGGTGACCAGTTCGCCGTGTGCGAAGTTGACCAGCCCAGTGGTGCCGTAGATCAGGGACAGCCCGACGGCGGCGAGCGCCAGGATCAAGCCGAACCGCAGGCCCTCGGCGATCAGCTGTGCGGTCCGGTTCGTCTCGGAGGCCTCCGCCTCGGCTCGTTCGCCGAGCGGAAACAGCTGGGGCCGCAGCTGGCCGGCGCCGACCTCGCGGGTCACGGTCGCCTCGGCGCCTTCGCGCAGGCCGACACCGTCGGGCAGGCTCGCCTCATCGAGGCTCACCTGGTACGTGCCGGCCCCGGGCAGCACGATCGCCCATTCCCCGGCCTGGTCGGTGATGGCCTCGCCCACCGGGGTCCCGGTCTCGCTCACCACGGCGATCCGCACGCCGGCGACGGGGTTGGCGCCGTTGCGCAGCCGCCCGTGCAGGTCCTCGGCGGCGCTCGCCGCGCTCGCCAGCAGCGGGATCGCGAGCAGCGCGAGCAGCACCGATGCCAGCAGCGTCGCCACCCGCCGTGACACGATCTGGCCTCCCCGTCCGCCGTCCGTGATCTTCACCGAGGTTAGTGGCCCGGCGACGCCCTCGGATGGCGAATCGCCCGCACAGGTGCCCGCGCTCATTACTCGGCACCGGCACCCTGTCCCATGCCCGCCGGGTGGGATTCGGGCACCGCAGCGGGCCCGAATCCCACCCGCTGGGCAGTAAAGAGGCCAGTGGGTGGCGCTGGCTAGGCTCGCGCCCGTGAAGATCCCCGGCGCCGGGCGCCTGCTGCTCCTCGATGGGCATTCCCTCGCCTACCGAGCATTCTTCGCGCTCCCTTTGGAGAACTTCTCGACCGCGACGGGTTCGCCTACCAACGCCGTCTACGGCTTCACCTCGATGCTCATCAACACCCTGCGCGATGAGGCGCCGACCCACGTCGCGGTCTGCTTCGACGTCAGCCGCGCGACGTTCCGCCTGGAAGCCTTTCCCGAGTACAAGGCCAACCGCACCAGCACCCCGGATGAGTTCCGTCCGCAGGTCTCCCTGATCCGTGAGGTGCTCGACGCGCTGCGGATCCCGGTGCTCGCGGTCGAGGGCTACGAGGCCGACGACGTCATCGCCACGCTGGCGGTGGCGGCCGAAAAGGCGGGGTTGGAGGTGTTGATCCTGACCGGGGACCGCGACTCGTTTGCGTTGGTCTCGGATTCGGTCACGGTGCTCTACCCGATCCGCGGGGTCTCCGAGCTGTCCCGGATGGATCCGGCCGCAGTGCTGGCGAAGTACGGGCTGACCCCGGCGCAGTACCCGGACTACGCCGCCCTGCGCGGGGACCCGAGTGACAACCTGCCCTCGATTCCGGGGGTGGGGGAGAAGACCGCGAGCAAGTGGATTCGCGAGTTCGGCTCACTGGCCGCGCTGGTGGAGCGCGTCGAGGAGGTCAAGGGCAAAGTCGGGGATTCGCTGCGCGCCCACCTCGGTGCGGTGCTGCTCAACAGCCAGCTCACCGAACTGCGGCGCGACGTCGCGCTGCCGCTCGGCGTCGATGATCTGCTGCTCACCCAATGGGATCGCGACGAGGTGCACCGGGTCTTCGACGCCCTGGAGTTCCGGGTGCTGCGCGAGCGCCTGTGGGCAACGCTGAGTACCCCGGAGCCTGAGGCCGAGTCAGGTTTCGAGATCGCAGGTCAGGCCCTCGCCGAGGGGGCGCTGGCCGCCTGGCTTGCGGCCCACGCGAGCGGCACCACCCGTACCGGAGTCGAGGTCGTGGGCAGCTGGGGCAGGGGTACGGGCGCCGTGAGCGGGATCGCGCTGGCGGCCGCCGATGGTGCGGCGTGTTTCCTCGACCCGGCGACGCTGACCCCGCACGACGACGCGGCGCTCACGGCCTGGTTCGCCGACGCCTCCCGCCCGAAGGCATGCCACGATGCGAAGGGCCCGATGCTCGCCCTGGCCGCCCATGGCTGGACGCTCGGCGGGCTGACGTCGGACACCGCACTCTCGGCCTACCTCGCGCTGCCGGGCCAGCGTTCGTTCGACCTAGGGGATCTGGCGTTGCGCTTCCTGCACCGCGAGCTGCGCAACGACGCGGACCTCGACGGCCAGCTTTCCTTCGACGGCGCGGACGAGGCCGCCAGTGCGCAATCCGCGATGCTGCGGGCCCGCGCGGTGATCGACCTGGCCGAGCACCTGGACACCGAGCTCACCGCCCGCGGCGGCGCGGCGTTGCTGGCGCAGGTCGAGCTCCCGCTGGTCACCGAGCTCGCGGAGCTGGAGAAGGTCGGCATCGCGGCCGATGCGGAGTACCTGGCGCACCTGTCCAGTGACTTCGGCGCCGAGGTGAAGTCCGCCGAACAGGCGGCCTTCGACGCAATCGGACACGAGGTGAACCTGGGCTCGCCCAAGCAGTTGCAGGTGGTGCTCTTCGACGAGCTCGCGCTGCCGAAGACGAAGAAGATCAAGACCGGCTGGACCACCGACGCCGAGGCCCTCGCGGACCTGTTCGCCAAGACCGGACATCCGTTCCTGGAGCACCTGCTGCGGCACCGTGACGTCACGCGCCTGAAATCCACCGTCGACGGGCTGATCCCGATGCTCGACGATCACGGGCGCATCCACACCACGTTCAACCAGACGATCGCCGCCACCGGGCGCCTGTCCTCCACGGACCCGAACCTGCAGAACATCCCGATCCGCACCGAGGAGGGCCGCCGGATCCGGGCCGCGTTCATCGTCGGGGCGGGGTATGAGTCCCTGATGACCGCCGACTACAGCCAGATCGAGATGCGGATCATGGCGCATCTGTCCGCCGACGCCGGCCTGCAACAGGCCTTCGCCTCGGGGGAGGACCTGCACACCACCGTCGCCTCCCGGGTGTTCGGGGTGCCCGCCGACGCCGTGACGCCGCAGATGCGCGCGAAGATCAAGGCGATGTCCTACGGGCTCGCGTACGGGCTCTCCGCCTTCGGGTTGTCCAAGCAGTTGAACATCGGCGTCGACGAGGCCCATCAGCTGATGGAGGAGTACTTCGAGCGGTTCGGCGGCGTCCGCGACTACCTGCGCACCGTCGTCGACGATGCCCGCCGCGATGGCTACACCGAGACGATTCTGGGCCGGCGCCGTTACCTGCCCGACCTGGTCAGCGACAACCGCCAGCGCCGGGAGATGGCCGAGCGGATGGCGCTGAACGCCCCGATCCAGGGCAGCGCCGCCGACATCATCAAGGTCGCGATGCTCGGCGTCGCCGACGCCCTGCGCGCCGCGGGCGCCCACTCGCGGATGCTCCTGCAGGTCCACGACGAGCTGGTGCTCGAGGTCGCCCCCGGGGAGCGCGCGAGCGTCGAGGCGCTGGTGCGCGAGCAGTTGGGCAACGCCTACCCGCTCACCGTCGCTCTCGACGTTTCCGTCGGATATGGCCGCACCTGGCACGACGCCGGCCATTAGCGACGCTGCCCCCCGTCGCCGCTCATGAATGAGCTGCGACGGCTCTCCCCTACGCCCGGCGCCGGAATCCACCGCGATTTGCCGGATTTGTCCAGTCGCTGCGTAGGAGAGAGCGCCGGGGGAGGGTGCGGGCTCAAGGCCCGACGTCGGGCGACCGATATCTCTGCGACCAGCGGGCGCGCCCGCCCGCATGGCAGGGGGAGGGACAAGGCGTGCCTCCCCATCTCGATAGCCGGCGTGGTCGGCGCCCGAGCTGCCCCTGGCTGCGTTGTCGTCGGCGCTCGATGCTCCGCATCGAGCTTCGCCTTCGCCTTGCCAGGGATTGCTCGGATCACCGCCCACATCCGGCTGAGTTGGGGAGGTACGCCCTATGGGCAACTCACTGCGCCTCAGCGGTGTCGCGAGCGCCGTGGCTGCCGTGATCGTCGGGGTCACGTGCGCGCTGCCCGGGCCCGGATCCGATTCCGCGCAGGCGGTCGTCATGGCGCCGACGGGCGTTCCCGTTCTGCGCGGGATCGGGCCCTCGGACGCCTTGCCGACCATCGCGGCGCCCCAGCCCTACGAGATCGAAGCGCCGCGCCCGGTGCTGGGCCTCGCTCCGGCCTTCCCGCAAGCGCCGCCGGCCGCGGTCAGCCCCGCCGAGCTCACCGGACCCAGCACCATCACCGTCGCCGCACGAACCATTCCGGCCCGGGTACTGGCCGCCTACCAGCGCGCGGCGGCCGCCGCGGCGATAACCATGCCCACCTGTCACCTCACGTGGCCGCTACTGGCGGGCATCGGGCGCATCGAGTCCGGGCACGCCCGCGCCGGCGACATCGACGCCTACGGCACCACGCGGCGCCCCATCGTGGGGCCTGCCCTGGACGGCATCGGCCCGGTGGCCCTGATCCGCGACACCGACCGCGGGCGCCTGGATGGCGACACCCGCTACGACCGCGCGGTGGGCCCGATGCAGTTCATCCCCGGCACGTGGGCGGCGTTCGGCCGGGACGCAAACGGCGACGGGAAGGCCGACCCGCACAACGTCGTCGACGCGGCGCTGTCCTCGGCCACCTACCTGTGCGCGGGCGGCGGGAGCATGCTCGCTCGCGATGACCTGCTCGCCGCGGTGTTCCGCTACAACCGTTCCTGGGACTACGTCTCCGCGGTGCTGACCTGGGCAGGCATCTACTCCGGGTACGGCGTGGTCGAGGTCGGGCCCGCCAAGCTCAAGGCCCCGAAGCCCGTCAAGGACGAAATGAGCAGCCCCACCGCGGCTCCGACCCCGCTCCCACCTCTGCCCCCGCTCCCACCCCTGCCCCCGGCCCCCACTCCGGTCCCTGCAACGCCGGCACCCTCCCCGATCACGGCGGCGCCGACCGGTACCCCGGAGCCGAGCCCCTCACCGGAACCCACCGAGGCCGCCCCGGACCCGCTGCTGCCGCTTCCGCAGGTCATTGCGGTACCCCTGCCGGACGCCGGAGACCTCGAATGATCTCGCGCGCTCGCGGGGAGGTATCCTGAACGATGCGCTCTGGGTCCCCAGGCGCATCCAACGCGGCCTACTCGACGTCGTCCTCCTCCGGGGGCGCGCAGAACCAGGCCACCGATTCCCCCAGTATCCGGAGCTACGCACCCTTATGACGTCCACCATCGAGGCTTTCACCCCCGCCAGCACCACCCCGCAGGTCGCGATCAACGACATCGGCTCGGCTGAGGACTTTCTCGCCGCCATCGACCTGACCATCAAATACTTCACCGACGGGGACATCGTCTCCGGCGTCATCGTCAAGGTCGACCGGGACGAGGTCCTCCTCGACATCGGTTACAAGACCGAGGGCGTCATCCCATCCCGCGAGCTGTCCATCAAGCACGACGTCGACCCCAACGAGGTCGTCAAGGTCGGCGATGAGATCGAGGCTCTGGTTCTCCAGTAGGAGGACAAGGAGGGTCGTCTGATCCTGTCCAAGTAGCGCGCCCAGTACGAGCGCGCCTGGGGCACGATCGAGCAGATCAAGGAGAACGAGGGGATCGTCAGCGGCCCGGTGATCGAGGTCGTGAAGGGCGGCCTGATCATCGACATCGGGCTGCGCGGCTTCCTGCCGGCCTCCCTGGTCGAGATGCGCCGGGTGCGTGACCTGCAGCCCTATGTCGGTAAGGAACTCGAGGCCAAGATCATTGAGCTGGACAAGAACCGCAACAACGTGGTCCTGTCCCGCCGCGCCTGGCTCGAGCAGACCCAGTCCGAGGTCCGCCAGACGTTCCTGACAACCCTTCAGAAAGGCCAGATTCGGCCCGGCGTGGTGTCCTCGATCGTCAACTTCGGGGCGTTCGTGGACCTGGGTGGCGTCGACGGTCTGGTGCACGTCTCCGAGCTGTCCTGGAAGCACATCGACCACCCCTCCGAGGTCGTCGAGGTCGGCCAGGAGGTCACCGTCGAGGTGCTCGACGTCGACATGGACCGCGAGCGTGTCTCGTTGTCCCTGAAGGCCACTCAGGAAGACCCGTGGCAGCAATTCGCGCGTACCCACGCGATCGGCCAGGTCGTGCCGGGCAAGGTCACCAAGCTCGTCCCGTTCGGTGCGTTCGTGCGCGTCGACGAGGGCATCGAGGGCCTGGTGCACATCTCCGAACTGGCTGAGCGTCACGTGGAGATTCCCGAGCAGGTCGTACAGGTGGGCGATGAGATCTTCGTCAAGGTCATCGACATCGACCTGGAACGCCGGCGGATCTCGCTCTCCCTCAAGCAGGCCAACGAGGGATCCGGCGCGACCCCCGAGGCCGACGAGCATTTCGACCCGGCCCTGTACGGCATGCCGGCGGAATACAACGAGGCCGGGGAGTACGTCTACCCGGATGGCTTCGACTCCGAGACCAACGAGTGGCTGCCGGGCTTCGAGACCCAGCAGGCCGCGTGGGAGAAGCAGTACGCCGTCGCCCGCGAGCGCTTCGAGGCGCACCGCAAGCAGGCCAAGGCCGCCCGGGAGGCCGACGCCGAGGCCGGCGCCGCCGCCACCGCGGCCGGGGAGGCGACCTCGTACTCCTCCGAGGCGGCGGGCACCGAGCCCGATGGCGGCACGCTCGCCTCGGACGAGGCCCTGGCGGCCCTGCGCGAGAAGCTGACCGGCGGCGGGCGCTCCTGACCCGCACGGCACGCACCTGAGTTACTCGAAGGCCCCGCCGGTCCACCCGGCGGGGGGGGGGGCCCCCGGCCCCCCGCGGCGGGCGGGCGGGGGGCCCTTACCCCGCCCCCCCCTCGTTTGGGGTGCGGGCCCTACCGCGCACTGTCACGCCCCGACACGCATACAGAGGATGCGGCGCGGCATGATCGCGGCATGCGTAACGCCACCCTGCAGATCGCGCTCACCGGCGGCATCGGGTCGGGCAAGACGGCCGTCAGCGACCTGCTCGGGAGCTGGGGCGCGCTCGTGATCGACGCCGACGTGCTCGCCCGGGAGGTCGTCGAGCCGGGAACCCCTGGCCTGGCCGCGATCCGCGCCGAGTTCGGCCCGGGGGTGCTCACGGCAGACGGGCGCCTGGACCGCGAGGCCCTCGCCGCGATCGTCTTCACCGACGACGCTGCGCGCTCGCGGCTCAACGCGATCGTGCACCCCCTGGTGCGGGCCCGCGCGGACCAGTTGGCGGCCGCCGCGCCGCCCGGTTCGGTGGTGGTGCACGCGATCCCGCTGCTGGTCGAGGCCGGCCGCACGGGCGGATTCGACCGGGTGGTGGTGGTCGACGTCGATCCCGACGCCGCCATCGAACGCCTGATCATTTTTCGCGGGATGAGCGAGGCCGACGCTCGTGCCCGGGTCGCCGCGCAGACCTCCCGCGCGGCGCGCCTGGCGATCGCCGACGTGGTGATCGACAACTCCGGCGACCGCGCGCACCTGCAGGCACAGGTCCGGGTGCTCTGGGACCAGCTCACCGGTGACTGAGGGCGCTAACGTTCACCCGCTGTTCGACGGTAGTTTTGGCGACATTCATCACCGTGCCCGGTGTGGGCCGAGCGGAGGCTGCCGTCATGAGTGAAGTCCTCGAACCCCAGGTGAGCGAGCGCGGTCCGGTGATCTGGGATGCCGACGCCACTGGCGAATTCCCCGCTCCCGGCACCGGAACGTGGGGGCTCGACGCCAGCCACAGCCCGCACCCGATGTGCCGCTTCGCTGCCCCGCTTTTGCGGCCCGGTTTCCAAGCCGGGTTCGGCTCGACCTTTGCCCGCTACGGCGGACTACTCGATCACGTCGACATGATTCCCGTCCGCGGTTTCCTGTACAACCAGGTACGCGTCTTGGGCGCGCCACCCGAGGCGAACGAGCACCCGCCGCGCGAGGTGTTCGCCCACATTCTGGCCACCTCGCCGGCGCACCAGGAACGGCTCGCGGCAGCGGAGGCGGTCTGGGCCGACAGGATCTGGCGCACGGACCTGGCGTACTGGGACGAGGAACACAAGCCTCGCCTGCACGCGTTGCGCGACGAGTTGGACTCCGTCGCCCTGGCAGAGCTGAACGACACCGACCTCGTCGACCATGTTCGACGGTGCGCAAAAGCCTTCGTGGAGGGCTGGGTCGTGCACCACACCTACAACGGCGCCGCCTTGATCGCCGTCGGCGACTTCATGGTCCATGCCCTGGGTTGGACCGGGCGGTCTCCGGGGGAACTCCTCGGCGCGCTGGCCGGCACCTCCCCGGTCAGCGAGGGCGGCGGTGCCGAGCTCACCGCACTGGCGCAGGCCGTTGTCGCAGACCCCGTCGCCACTGCGTTGGTCACCGACGCCGGTGGCGACGCGGCGAGGATCCTGGCGGGTCTGACCAGCTGCGGTGCCGCTGTGGCGCAGGCACTGGCCGCCTACCTGAACGTCGCCCGTTACCTCCCCATCGACGGCGAGGACTCGGTCGGCGCACCAACCACGACGGAGGCGCCGCAACTGGTGCTGGGCCGCATTCGGGGGCGCGTTGGATGCCCTGGCCTCGGCACCTGCCATGCCGGATGCGGCTGCGCTGACCGCCGCCATCCGCGCCGACGTGCCCGAGGAGTTCCGGGCGGAGTTCGACGACCTGCTCGCCGAGGCCCGGTTGATGTACCGGATCCGCGACGAGCGGGCCGTGCATGGCGATCGCGGCTTCGGCACGGTTGCTCGCCGCGCCCTCCTGGAGGTCGGACGCCGCTTGGTTGCCCACGGCAGGCTCGATGCCGCTGACCACGCGGTCGACCTCGACCCGGATGAGGTCGGTCCGCTGCTGCTGACGGGGACCGGACCCGGAGCTGCCGAGGTCGCCGACCGTGTCTATTGGCGTTCCACTGCCGACTACCGGGACATGCCGGCGTTGTTCGGCGCGCCTCCTGGACCACCGGTGCCGGCCGAATGGTTGCCGCCCGCGGCAGCCCGGGTGCATCGCGCCTTCGGGTATGCGATTGACGCGATCCTGGGTGACGCCGGCGACGCGGCGGGGAGCGGCGTCGAGGTGCGGGGTCTGGGTACCGGGGCCGGGGTCGCGGAAGGCACCGCCCGGCTGTTGGTGGGGCCCGACGAGTTGGACAGTGTGCAGGCCGGCGACGTGCTCATCACCACCGCAACAGGTCCGGCCTTCAATCTGATCCTGCCGCTGTTGGCCGGTTTGGTCACAGACTGCGGTGGTCTGCTCTCCCACGCTGCGATCGTGGCCCGGGAGTTCGGGGTGCCTGCCGTGGTCGGCTGCCGCAACGCGACCACGGCGATCCCGGACGGTGCGCGGGTACGTGTCGACGGGGTAGCTGGCACCGTGACAGTACTCTGACGGAGTGTCAGGAACCGCACCCGTCGAGGTGGTGCACACCTCGCGGGGTGCGGAGCGGCGACTGCTAGCTGCGGCCTGCCTGACCACCACCCTGGTACCCATCAGCTCCACGATGATCGCCGTGGCGCTGCCCGAGGTCCGCGACGATTTCGGAATCAGCGTGGCAGCGGCAGTCTGGTTGGTCAGCTCCTACCTGGTGGTCACCGCTGCGGCGCAACCGGTGGCCGGTGGCCTCGGCGACCGGTGGGGTCGTCGGCGTCTGGTGCAGGGCGCAATCGTCGGTTTTGGTGCGTCGTCGCTGCTGTGCGCACTGGCGCCCACGTTCACGCTCGCCGTGATCGCTCGCTGCCTGCAGGCAGTATGCGGGGCATTGGCTTTGGTGAACGCCGCGGCAAGTGTGCGCAGCGCCATCCCTGCGCAGCGTCGCGGACGAGCTTTTGGCGCGATCGGTGCGAGCGCCACCTTGGCGGCTGCCTCCGGGCCCCCGGTGGGTGCGCTCGCGCTGGCGCTCGGCGGGTGGCGCGCGACCTTCCTCGCGGTGTTGCCTTTGGTGGCGCTCGCGTTGTTCGCGGTGCATCGTTGGCTGCCTGCCGAGGGAGCTCCGTCGCCGGTGCCGGCCCGTCGCTTCGACCTGGGGGGCGCGCTGCTGCTCCTGCTGACGTTGGCGGGTGCAGCGGTGTTGGTGAACCAGCTCTCCGAGGGCCGCCCGGTGATCGTTCTGGCCGGGCTCGGCGCCGTGACTGTGGTGTGCGCGCTGCTGTTGGGTCGAGTCGAGCGCGCGCACCCCGCACCGGTCCTGGACCTGGCGGTGCTGCGAGTGCGCGCGGTGGCCGCGGCAGGCCTGGCCATTGGCGCCTCGAATCTCGCGCTGTACCTCGTGCTCCTGGCGGTGCCCTTGTTGATCGAGGACTCCTCCGGTGCGGGCGCCGGGGTGATACTCGCGCCGATGCTCTTCGGTGCCGCGCTGTGCGCCCCGATCGGTGGTCGAGTCTCGGACCGTTGGGGGCGCCGCGCGCCCGCCATCGTGGGCAACGCGCTGCTCGCGTTGGCGATGGCGGGCATGATTGCGCTGGATCTGCAGTCCAACGTGGCCCTGACCGCTGTCCTGCTCGGCCTGGCCGGAATCGGCCTCGGGCTCTCCACGGCGGCGATCCAAACCGCCGGTGCTGAGGCCTTACCGGCGGCCCAGGCAGGTGTTGCCGCGGGGCTGTCCTCCGCGTCGCGCTATCTGGGCAGCATCATGGGGACCAGCCTGTTGGCGGTCCTGGTCGCCGGTGAAAACGGTCGGCCGGTGTTCGTGGTCGCCGCCGTGGCCGCAATCGTTTCGATGCTCGCTGCAGCGGCGCTACCAGGCGGGCGACCGACGCATGCCGGGCGCCAACCCAGCTGAGTCAACCTCAGCCCGCGACCCCGACCGGGTGCCCCAAGGCGACCGGGTTCATCGGCGCGACCGAGCTGAGCCCGGCGCCCATCCTGGTGGTCGGCCCGGCCGCGCCCAGACTCGGCGCCAAGTACGCGGTGCCGGTGTCGCCATCGCGCCCGACCCCGATCAGCACCACGCCGGCCACCTGCGCTCGGCAGCGCGTCAGGGTCTGGGCAGCAGTGCCCGCTCGGGCGTGTCCGGTGCGACCACGTCGAGCGGCCACCAGGACCGCGTCGGCCAGATCGACGGGATCACTCGCGTCGGCGGCGTGCAGCAGGGGACCGGCGTCGATCACCACGACGTCGACCAGCTGGGTCGCCACCGCCAGGATCCGGGGGAGGCGGGTCGCGAGCGCGCCGGGCAGGCGTCCACCGCGGCTGCCGATGGAGAGCACCGCAACGCCAGGGGTGTCGGAGTACTGGATGACCTCGGCCAGGCGAGCGCCCGGGTCCTCGGTGGCCAGCAGATCGCTCAGGCCGGTGCCGGGGTGGATGCTGGTCCCGAAGTGCGCGGTGGGGTGGCCGAAGTCGGCGTCCACGATCAGCACGCTGCGCCCGGATTCGGCGATCGCCGCCGCCAGGTTCGTCACCACGCTCGAGCGTCCGTCACCGCGGTCCGGTGAGGTCACCGCGACGACCCGCCCGGCGTTCTCGCCGGCCCGGTTGTGCGGTGAGGGCAGGTTCAGCACGGAGGTCCGGAGCCTGCGGTAGGCCTCGGCGGCCCGTCCACTCGGGCGTGCGGCCACCGCAACATAACCCTCGTATCGGGTGCTGCCCGCCGTGCGTGGGATCTCGGCCAGGACGGTGCGCGCGTAGGCCCGCTCGATGTCACCGCGGGTGCGCAACTGGCGCGGCCGAATCGTCAGCGCCCCTACCAGCGCGATCGCGAGGCCGGCGACGGCGCCGTAGGCCGCCTGTGTGGCCTCGCCGGCGTGCGCGTGCCATGGTGCAGTCAGCCCTGGCGCCCGCGTCGCCCCGACGCTCAGGGCTGCGCCCACTCCAGCAAAGGCGACGAGCAGCCACCAGCGTCGCAGCAGGGTCCGAGCCACATCTAGCACGATCATCAATACACCGTCCTGAGCGGGATTCGCGCCCCAGGATCCCCCCGGCCGACGCCCGACCATGATCGTCACCGGTGTCCGCATCGCCCGGCAATGTCTGGACGCCAAACATGACTCGCGCCGAACCCGATATAGACGGTTGAGGCGGATGTGACTGGTGCGATCTGTGCGGTTGCTTTACGTAGTCACTCTCCGCAGTGGCTGACCGCCGGGGTGCCGCGTCCGCTGGCGTAGGGCCAGGCAACCGCGGTGCGGATGCGCCGAGGCGCGTCATGCAGGTTCGCGACCAAGGCGTCGGGGTCCCCTCCCTTCGTCGCCGTGCCCCTCGGCCAGAATCTCCCGAAGGCGGCGGTCAGCGCGGTGGCGTCGCACGTTCGTAGGGAGGGCAAGGGGCGGTCCGGGGGCGCCCGCTGGGCCGATTACGTCTATCTTCTCGACCGTGGAGGAGCGCGCTGCGCTGCCCGGCCCGTTTCCATCGAAGGAGTGCCCATGCCGCACGAGGTGCGCGCCGTTGTCGCCCTGACCAAGGGGGCGCCGGTATCCGTCGAAACCATCCTGGTCCCGGACCCGGGCCCGGGCGAGGCACTGGTCAAGGTCGAGGCGTGCGGGGTCTGCCACACCGACCTGCACTACCGCGAGGGCGGTATCAACGACGAGTTCCCGTTTCTGCTC
Organism: Sporichthyaceae bacterium; assembly: GCA_052388275.1. Lineage (GTDB taxonomy): Bacteria > Actinomycetota > Actinomycetes > Sporichthyales > Sporichthyaceae > JBQTII01. The sequence continues at coordinate 48,284 of JBQTII010000063.1, forward strand.
GGCCACGAGGCCGCCGGGACGGTCGAGGCGGTCGGGGAAGGCGTCACCGACGTAGCCGCCGGCGACTACGTGATCCTGAACTGGCGCGCGGTCTGCGGGCAGTGCCGCTCCTGCGCCCGCGGTCGGCCCTGGTATTGCTTTAGCACCCACAACGCCACGCAGAAGATGACGCTGGCGGACGGCACGCCGCTGTCCCCGGCGCTGGGCATCGGCGCCTTCGCCGAGAAGACCCTGGTCGCGGCCGGGCAGTGCACCAAGGTCGACCGCGCCGCCTCGCCCGCCGCCGCGGGCCTGCTCGGCTGCGGGGTGATGGCCGGCTTCGGGGCGGCCGTGAACACCGGCAACGTCGGACGCGGGGATTCCGTCGCCGTGATCGGCTGCGGTGGGGTCGGCAACGCGGCGATCGCCGGGGCCAGGCTCGCCGGCGCGCGCACGATCGTGGCGGTGGACATCGATGACCGCAAGTTGGAGCTGGCCCGCACGTTCGGTGCCACCCACACGGTGAACTCCAAGGAAGCCGACCCCGTCGAGGGCATCCGCGCGGCCACCGAGGGAAACGGCGCCGACGTCGTGATCGAGGCGGTCGGGCGCCCGGAGACCTACAAGCAGGCGTTCTTCGCCCGCGACCTGGCCGGCACCGTCGTGCTGGTCGGCGTCCCCAACCCGACAATGACGATCGAACTGCCGTTGATCGAGGTGTTCGGCCGCGGCGGGCAGCTCAAGAGCTCCTGGTACGGGGACTGCCTGCCCAGCCGCGACTTTCCCATGCTGATCGACCTGTACCTGCAGGGCCGCTTCGACCTGGACGCGTTCGTGTCCGAGACGATCGGCATCGGCGACGTCGAGGCAGCGTTTGAGAAGATGCACCACGGCGACGTGTTGCGCTCTGTCGTGGTCCTCTGATGTCCCTTCAGATCCAACGGGTCGTCACCTCGGGCCAGTTCAGTCTCGACGGCGGAACCTGGGACGTGGACAACAACGTCTGGCTGATCGGCGACGAGAACGAGGTCGTCGTGATCGACGCGGCGCACGACTCCCTTGCCATCGAGGAGGCCGTGAACGGACGCCGGGTGGCCGCGATCGTGTGCACCCACGCGCACAACGATCACATCAACGTCGCCGCCGAGCTGGCGGAGAACACCGGGGCGGGGATCTGGCTGCACGGCGCCGACGACGAACTGTGGCGCATGGTCTATCCGGACCGTCGACCCGACGGTGAACTCACCGACGGCGCCCGCATCGCGGTCGCCGGCACCGAGCTGGCGGTGCTGCACACCCCGGGGCACGCCCCCGGCGCGGTGTGCCTGTATGTGCCCGAGGCAGCGGCGCTGTTCTCCGGCGACACCCTGTTCGCCGGCGGCCCGGGCGCCACCGGGCGTTCCTTCAGCGACTTCCCGACGATCATCACCTCGATCCGGGAGCGCTTGCTCACCCTGCCGGGAGAGACCACGGTCTATACCGGGCATGGTGAGTGCACCGAGATCGGCAAGGAGTCCCCCGCGCTGGAGGAATGGATCGCCCGCGGCCATTGACCGCACGGCGCGAGCCCGGGCCGCGTGCAAGGCGAAACTGCTGTGATCTGATCGAGAATCGCGTCCTGGGGCGGTCCGCTGCCCGGAACTGGGCCGGGGGGGCCGTACCGTATGCGGGTGACATCCACAGCTGACGCCTCCCGCGGCGCCGCCCACGCGGCGGATTTCGCTTGCGAGATCGCGGACGCGGCCGGTGCGGCGCTGCTGGCCCTGCGGGCCGACTGGACGGGCACGGAGGCGGAGCTGCGCAAGGCCGGTGACGCCGCGGGGCAGCAGGTGCTCGCCGCCCGGCTGGCCGCGGCCTTCCCCGGCGATGCGGTGCTCTCGGAGGAGGCCCGCGATTCCGCCGCGCGGCTGTCCGCGGACCGGGTCTGGATCATCGACCCCCTCGACGGGACGCGCGAGTTCTCCGAGGGCCGCCGGGACTGGGCTGTGCACGTGGCCCTGTGGGAGCGCACCGTCGGCGACCTCACGGGGGGCGCCGTTGCGCTGCCCGCCATGGGGCGAACCTTGACGAGCGCTGGATCGGCCCTGCCGGCACGTGGCGATGGGCCGGTGCGCATTGCCGTGAGCCGCTCCCGCCCGCCGGCCGTGGCGCTGGCGGTAGCCGACGCCCTTGGCGCCGAGTTGGTGGCGATGGGTTCGGCCGGGGTCAAGGTGATGGCCGTCGTGCTGGGCGAGGTCGACGCGTACGTGCACGGCGGGGGACAGTACGAATGGGATTCCGCCGCCCCGGTCGCGGTGGCCCGCGCCGCTGGTGCGTTCACCTCTCGCCTGGACGGGTCCCCGCTGGTCTACAACCAGGCCGATCCGCACCTGCCCGACCTGGTGGTGTGCCGCCCGGAGTTCGCCGACGCCATTCTCGCCGCGATCGCTGCGGCGCCCGCAGACCCCCACCCGACCGAGCTACCACGAAGAGAGCGATGACCTCCACACCGATTGCCGCGCACGACTACCAGCTCAGCCAACTGCGGGTGCTGGAGTCCGAGGCGGTGCACATCATCCGCGAGGTGGCCGCCGAGATGGAGCGGCCGTGCCTGCTGTTCTCCGGCGGCAAGGACTCCGCGGTCATGTTGCACCTCGCGGCGAAGGCGTTCGCGCCGGCGAAGATCCCGTTTCCGGTGATGCACGTCGACACCGGGCACAACTTTCCCGAGGTTCTCACCTTCCGCGACGCCGAGGTCGAGCGCTTCGGCGTCCAGTTGATCATCGCCTCCGTTCCCGAGGCGATCGAGCGCGGCTTCGTGCGCGAGGAACCCAACGGTTCGCGTAACCGCATCCAGACCCCGGTGCTGCTCGAGGCGTGTGAGAAGGGCCGCTTCACCGCGCTGTTCGGCGGGGCCCGCCGCGACGAGGAACGCGCCCGTGCCAAGGAGCGGATCTTCTCCTTCCGCGACGAGTTCGGCCAGTGGGACCCGAAGAACCAACGCCCGGAGTTGTGGAGCCTGTACAACGGCCGCGTGCACGCGGGGGAGAGCATCCGGGTCTTCCCGCTCTCGAACTGGACCGAGCTTGACATCTGGCACTACATCGGCGAGGAGAACGTGCGCCTGCCGCAGATCTACTACGCCCACGAGCGCGAGGTCTTCCTGCGCGAGGGGATGCTGATGGCCAACAACGAGTTCTGTCGCCCGCGCGAGGGGGAGGAGACCTTCATCGCCACCGTGCGCTACCGCACCGTCGGGGACGCGACGTTGACCGCCGCGGTGCGCTCGGACGCCCGGGACGTGGCAGCCATCATCGACGAGGTCGCCGCCACCCGCCAGACCGAGCGCGGCGCCACCCGCGGCGATGACCGCGCCACCGAGGCCGCGATGGAAGACCGCAAGAAAGAGGGCTACTTCTGATGCGCCGCAGCGCCCTTGGCAGCCCCACCCGGGCCATCCTCTGTATGCGTGTCGGGGTATCCCGCCCGCTTGATAGCCCGACACGCATACAGAGGATGGGGTCGTGATGGACCTGCTCCGCTTCGCCACCGCGGGCTCCGTCGATGACGGCAAGTCCACCCTGATCGGGCGCCTGCTCTATGACACCAAGTCGATCTTCGAGGACCAGCTCGAGCACGTCGAGAAGGTCTCCCGCGACAAGGGCCGCGAGTACACCGACCTGGCGCTGCTCACCGATGGGCTGCGCGCCGAGCGCGAGCAGGGCATCACGATCGACGTCGCCTACCGCTACTTCGCCACCCCCAAGCGCAAGTTCATCATCGCCGACACCCCCGGGCACATCCAGTACACGCGCAACATGGTGACCGGCGCCTCCACGGCGGATCTGGCGATCATCCTGGTCGATGCCCGGCACGGCCTGGTCGAGCAGAGCCGCCGCCATGCCTTCCTGGCCTCGCTGCTGCAGGTGCCGCACCTGGTCGTCGCGGTCAACAAGATGGACCTGGTCGACTGGGACCAGCAGGTCTATGACCGTATCCACGCCGAGTTCACCGCGTTCGCCGCGCGCCTGCGCATCCGTGACCTGGTGATCATTCCGATCTCGGCGCTCAACGGGGACAACGTTGTGGAGCGCTCATCCGCGTCCCCCTGGTATGACGGGTCCTCACTTTTGCATCATCTGGAGAACGTGCACGTGGCGAGTGACCGCAACCTGATCGACGTGCGCTTCCCGGTGCAGTACGTGATCCGGCCGCAGACCAAGGAACACCACGACTACCGCGGGTACGCGGGCACGGTCGCCGGCGGCGTGCTCAAGCCTGGCGACACCGTCACGGTGCTACCGAGCGGGTTCTCCACCACCGTCGAGGCGATCGATGCCCTGCACGGCCCGGTGGCCGAGGCGTACGCGCCGATGTCGGTCGTCGTGCGGCTCAAGGACAACCTCGACATCAGCCGCGGTGACATGCTCTGCCGCCCCAACAACATGCCGACCTCGACGCAGGACATCGACGCGATGGTGTGCTGGATGGTGCCCGAGCCGCTACGGACGGGCGCCAAACTGGTCATCAAACACACCACCCGCTCCGCACGCGCCCTGGTCAAGGACGTTCAGTACCGACTGGACGTCAACTCCTTGCACCGCGACGAATCCACCGGCGAACTTGGCCTGAACGACATCGGCCGGGTGCGCCTGCGCAGCACGGTCCCGCTCTTCGTCGACGACTACCGCAACAACCGTGCCACCGGTGGCTTCATCCTGATCGACGAGGCGACCAACGTCACGGTCGCGGCGGGGATGATCACCGACACGCACTGACGTCCGAGTGTTCTTGTCGGACGGCAGGTTCGGGTCCATGTCACCGACACGCACTGACGTCCGACTGTTCTTGTCGGACGGCAGGTTCGGGTCCATGTCACCGACACACCGACGCGCACTCGGCGCGCGCTGTCGGTGGCCCGACGTAGGTTGGTCCGGTGCGCCCCACCACCGACCTTGAGCGCTCTGCCGCGCCGTTCACCGTCATCAGCGAGTTCACCCCCTCCGGCGATCAGCCCACGGCGATCGCGGACCTGGCGGCCCGGATCCGGGCGGGGGAGCGCGACGTGGTCCTGCTCGGGGCCACGGGGACGGGCAAGTCGGCGACGACGGCGTGGCTGATCGAGCGGCTGCAACGCCCGACGCTGGTGATGGCCCCCAACAAGACGCTGGCCGCGCAACTGGCGAACGAGTTCCGCGATCTGCTCCCGAACAACGCGGTGGAGTACTTCGTCTCCTATTACGACTATTACCAACCCGAGGCCTACGTCCCGCAGACCGATACCTACATCGAGAAGGACTCCTCGGTCAACGACGAGGTGGAGCGGCTTCGCCATTCCGCGACGAACTCCCTGCTGACCCGCCGCGACGTGGTCGTGGTGGCGAGCGTGTCGTGTATCTACGGCCTCGGCACCCCGCAGGAGTACGTCGATCGAATGGGTCGCCTCGCGGTGGGGGACTCGATAGATCGCGACGGCCTGCTGCGCCAGTTGGTGACCATGCAGTACGCGCGCAACGACCTGGCCTTCACCCGCGGCACGTTCCGGGTGCGCGGGGACACTGTCGAGGTGTTCCCGGTCTATGAGGAGCGCGCCCTGCGCATCGAGTTCTTCGGTGATGAGATCGAGCGCGTGATGACGCTGCATCCCGTCACCGGTGAGGTGCTCTCCGAGGACAGCGCCGTGCACATCTTCCCGGCGACGCATTACGTCGCCGGCCCCGAGCGGATGGAACGGGCGATCGCCGGCATCGAGGCCGAGGCCGAGAGCCGGCTGGCCCAGCTGGAGCGGGAGGGCAAGCTGCTTGAGGCGCAGCGCCTGCGGATGCGGACCACCTACGACATCGAGATGATGCGCCAGCTGGGCTTCTGTAACGGCATCGAGAACTATTCGCGCCACATCGACGGCCGCGAGGCCGGCACGGCGCCGAACACCTTGCTCGATTACTTCCCCGACGACTTCCTGTTGGTCATCGACGAATCCCACGTGACGGTGCCTCAGATCGGGGCCATGTACGAGGGCGACATGTCCCGTAAGCGAACCCTGGTCGACCACGGATTCCGGCTCCCGTCCGCGATGGACAACCGCCCGCTGCGCTGGGAGGAGTTCACCGACCGCATCGGCCAAACGGTGTACCTCTCCGCCACCCCGGGCCCCTACGAGCTTTCCCGCGGCGACGGCGTCGTCGAGCAGATCATCCGCCCGACCGGCCTGATCGACCCCGAGATCATCGTCAAACCGACGAAGGGTCAGATCGATGACCTGGTGCACGAGATCCGGCTGCGCGCCGAACGGAACGAGCGGGTCCTGGTCACGACCCTGACCAAGAAGATGTCCGAGGACCTCACCGACTACCTGCTCGAGCTCGGCATCCGCGTGCGCTACCTGCATTCCGAGGTTGACACCCTGCGCCGGGTGGAGCTGCTGCGTGAGCTTCGGGTCGGGGAGTTCGATGTGCTGGTCGGCATCAACCTGCTGCGCGAGGGTCTGGACCTGCCCGAGGTGTCGCTGGTGGCGATCCTGGACGCGGACAAGGAGGGCTTCCTGCGCAGCGGGACCTCGCTCATCCAGACCATCGGCCGGGCCGCGCGCAACGTCTCCGGGCAGGTCCACATGTACGCCGACACCGTCACGGCCGCTATGGAACGCGCGATTGACGAGACGAACCGGCGCCGGGCCAAGCAGGTCTCCTACAACACCGCGAACGGCATCGACCCGACGCCACTGCGCAAGAAGATCGGCGACATTCTGGACTCCATTGCCCGCGAGGACGCCGACACCGCCGAGCTGATCGGTGGCTCCGGGCGCTCGCGCAGCCGGGGCAAGGCGCCCGCGCCGGGTCTGTCGTCGAGGGTCAGCGCCGGCGAGGTCGGACGCCACGCGGGCGATCTCGCCGCGCTGCCGTCGGCGGACCTGGCCGAGCTGATCGCCTCGCTCACCGAGCAGATGCATGCCGCCGCCGCCGAGCTGGCCTTCGAGCTCGCCGCGCGGCTGCGGGATGAGATTCGCGAGCTCAAGCGCGAATTGCGGGGGATGCACGAGGCCGGTGTGGGAACGTAGGGCGATGTCGATGCGGGCGAGGTTGGCGGCCGCGCTGTGCGCCCTGGTGTTGTGCGCCGTGGGCGCGTGTGGGAGCGAGGAGAAGTTTCCCGACTCGGAGTTCGAGTTCGGCACTGAGGGCGGCACGTTGAACCCCGAGGACGTGCGAGCCTCGCCGGCGGAGGTCTCCCTGGGCTTCGCCGAGCTCGCGACGTTCGTCGCCGAGATCGCCGCGGCGACCGGGTCCGACACCGAACGCGCCGCGGGTGCGCAGGAGAAGATTCTGCCGGTGTGGGAGAGCATCCTCGGCACGGTCAAGGCCAATGACGAGGCCACCTTCCGGATCGTGGACGATGCCTTCAATGCCCTCGCGGAGGCGATCTCTCAGGGCGATTCCGCGCTGGCGGCGCAGGTGGCCGCCGAGTTCACCGTGACCTCAAGGGCTTACCTCGTGCGCTTCCCGGCGACCGGCGCGAGCGGTTCCCCCGCCCCGATCCCGACCGAGTCGGCGAGTCCAAGGGATTCGACGAGCCCCACTCCCAACCCAACCGCGCCGACGAGCCCGAGCGCGGCGGCCGTGCCTGGGCCGGGGGTACCTACGGGGTCCTGAAGTACCACCCTCGGGTGAGCGGTCACACCTTCCCGAGAGCGTGAATGCCGGTTAACCTGGCAGTGAGCTGGACGGCGCTCACGCTCGTCGCCCTGGAAGGACCTGCTGATGGCTGCCTCGATGTCCGATCTGGTCACCGATCTCGCCGCCGAGACCGAGGTCATCGAATCGATGCTGTCCGGTCTGAGCGCGGCGGGCTGGGACACTCCAACCCCCGCCGCCGGCTGGTCGATTCGGGACCAGATCGCCCACCTGGCGTACTTCGACGAGGCGGCTGTCGCGGCGACCATCGATCCAGCGGGGTTCAAGGCCGAGGCGGCGGCGCAGATGGCCTTGGGTATGGATTTCCCCGACCGGCTCGTCGTGGCGCAGCGAGCGCTTGGCGTCGCCGAGTTGCATGCCTGGTTCAGGCGTGCCCGCCTCGCGCTGATCGCCGAGACCGGCGAGCGTGATCCGAAGGAGCGAGTGCCGTGGTACGGCCCGGCAATGAGCCTGGCCTCCTGCGTGACTGCCCGCATCATGGAGACCTGGGCGCACGGGCAGGACATTGCCGACGCCCGGGGAATCACTCGCGAGCCGAGCATGCGGTTGCGGCATATCGCACACATCGGTGTAGGAGCGATGACCTACAGCTTCATGATCCGCGAGTTGGCGGTGCCGAGCCTGCCGATCCGGGTCGAGGTGATCGCTCCCGACGGCGCCTTGTGGACCTGGGGTCCGGAGGGGGCAGGCGACCTCATCACGGGCACCGCCCTGGACTTCTGCCTGGTGGTCACCCAACGCCGGCATCGCGAGGACACCGACCTCAAAATCGTCGGCCCTGCGGCTACAGCCTGGATGGGGATCGCGCAGGCCTTCGCCGGTGCACCCGGACCCGGGCGCGCACCCGCCTTCCCCGCCTCGTAACGGATCCCGGACTGACGACAGGCGCGCCGAGCGGATGTCGGCCCGCCGGTACGCCTATCAGCCCGGGGGCCGGCTGACAGGGGTACTGAGCGGATGTCGGCCCGCCGGTACGCCTATCAGCCCGGGGGCCGGCTGACAGGGGTACTGAGCGGATGTCGGCCCGCCGGTACGCCTATCAGCCCGGGGGCGGGCTGATAGGCGTACCGAACTGACGACAGGCGTGCTGAGCGGACGACGGCCCGAAACGTGCCGGGCGCATGGGGTGATCGGGTCAGATGATGCGCATGCTGTCCAGCAGCTTGGACCCGATCTCTTCCTCGCCCTTGATCGAGACCCCCGCCTCGCGCCACGGCACGCGGCCGGTACCCCAGACGGGGAAGTCCGCGGCGGGGCCCTCGATGGATGCGGCGGGTCCGTTGGCGGCGCCGGGGGTCACCGCGACGCGCTTCTTGCCCGGGGCGATCGTCCAGGTGCCCCCACCGGGGCCCGCCAGGGTCAGTTCCACCGGCGAGGTGAGCCAGTCGAGCCGGTCCCCGCTCATCGCGGGCAGTCCGGCCAGCATCCACTCGATGGCGACCGCCGCGGAGTTCTCCTCGGCCGGCGGCAGGGTGCGGCCGAGCGCGGCGGCGATGTCGTAGCGCATGTGCAGGCCGTGATCGAACACGAAGGCGCTGGCCAGCAGTTTGGCCGGGTAGGCGCCGACCTCGGCGACCCGGATCGGCAGCGAGCGCATGCCGGGCTTCTGCATCATGGACATGATCCCTCCGACGCGATTGCCCCACACCTCGTACTCGCGCAGCACCTTGGCCGGCTCCCAGGACTTGCGCTTGGCGGCGTCCTTGTCGTTGGCCGCCTCGATGTCCTTGCCGGCGATCAGCGTCAGGATCCACGGCGTGAAACTGCCGTGGCACGCCGCCCCCATGTGCGCGACGACGTCGCGTACCGCCCAGCCCTCGCACTTACTCGGCGCCGCCCACTCCTCGTCGCTGAGCTCGTGGAGCATCTTGATGTACGCCGGTCGGTCACCCTTGTAGGCCGCAGCCCTGTCCAGTCCCATACCGCAACGCTAATGCGTAGAGTTAGCGGGTGTAAACGTCCCGTGCCACGCCACGCTGTTCGCCAGCCGTCCCTCGGAGCGATGCCATGACCACGACCCTGGATGAATCCACCCGTTCCGCCGCTGCGCTGGACGCTGACGCAGTCGTCGCCGACCTGCGCGCGACCTTCGCGAGCGGGCGTACGCAATCGTTGCAGTGGCGGCTGCGCCAGCTGGAGGGAATCATCCGCCTGGTCAGCGAGCGGGAGTCCGATCTCGCCGAGGCCCTCGCCTCCGACCTGGGGCGCAATGCCCACGAGACCTGGTTCGGCGATATCGCCTCCACCGTCGGTGAGGCCGAGTACGCGATTAAGCACCTCAGGAAGTGGATGAAGCCCACCCGGGTCGGCGTGCCGCTCGCCCTGATGCCGGGGAAGGCGGCTTACCACTACGAACCGTTGGGCACCGTGCTGGTGATCGGCCCGTGGAACTACCCGTTCTACCTCACCCTCGGCCCGATGATCGGCGCCCTGGCGGCCGGCAACTGCGTCGTCGTCAAGCCCTCCGAGCACGCCCCGGCAACGTCCGCCACCTTGGCGCGCCTGATCCCGCAGTACCTCGATTCCGACGCTGTCGCCGTGGTCGAGGGCGACGGCGCGGTGACCCAGCAGTTGATCGCGGCGAAACTCGATCTGGTCTTCTTCACCGGCGGGACCGAGATCGGGCGGCGCATCGCCGAGGCGTGCGCACCGCTCCTGACACCGGTCGTGCTCGAGCTGGGCGGTAAGAGCCCGGTCGTGGTCACCGCCAAGGCCGACGTCGCGGTTGCGGCCCGGCGGGTGGCGTGGGGCAAGCTGCTCAACTCCGGCCAGACCTGCGTGGCGCCGGACTACATCCTGGTGGAGTCCGGCGTGCGGGCGGAGTTCGTCGCGGAGTTGACCAAGGCGATGAAGGCGATGCGAGCCGGTGAACCCGCGACGCAGAAGATTGTGAATACCCGTCAGTTCGACCGGCTCAAGGCCCTGCTCAGCGGGCAGACGATCATCACTGGAGGCCAGAGCGTCGAGGTCGGCGCCGCGCTGGAGCCCACGGTCGTGCTGAATCCGGACAAGGATTCCCCGCTCATGCGCGAGGAGATCTTCGGGCCGATCCTGCCCATCCTCGACGTCGATTCCCTCGATGAGGCCATCGCCCTCATCAACGCCGGGGAGAAACCGCTGGCGGCCTACATCTTCTCCGCCGATAAGGCCGAGCAGCAGCGCCTGTTCCGCGAGGTTCCGGCCGGCGGCGCGGTGGCCAACCACATCGCCATGCACGTGCTCGCCCCGCAACTGCCCTTCGGCGGGGTGGGCTACTCCGGCATGGGTGCCTACCACGGGAAGTGGGGATACGAGGCCTTCAGCCACCGTAAGGCCACCCTGGTCATGCGCACCCGCCCGGACCTGAAGATGATCTACCCCCCGTACTCGGCCCTGGAGAAGAAGCTCCTGCGCAAGCTCGCCTGATCTTCGTGGGGCACGTCGTCCGTGATGTCCGCATGTTGGGACGACTGGGCCGAGGCGTGAGACGGGGATTTATCCTGCTCCGATGAGCAACCTCAATCTCGCAGTCATTGCCGGCGACGGCATCGGTCCCGAGGTAGTGGCGGAGGGTCTGAAGGTTCTGCACGCCGCCGTGGGTGAGGTCAAGGTCGAGACCACGCAGTACAACCTCGGCGCCAAGCGCTGGCACGCGACGGGGGAGACCCTGACCGACGCCGAGCTCGCGGACCTCAAAGGCCACGACGCGATCCTGCTCGGCGCGGTCGGTGATCCGGGCGTTCCCTCCGGCGTGCTCGAGCGCGGCCTGCTGCTCAAGCTGCGCTTCGCGCTCGACCACCACGTCAACCTGCGCCCGAGCGTGCTGTTCCCGGGCGTCACGGGCCCCTTGGGTGAGAAGAAGATCGACTTTGTCGTCGTGCGCGAAGGAACTGAAGGTCCCTACGTCGGCAACGGTGGCTCCCTGCGCACCGGGACGGCGCACGAGATCGCCACCGAAGTCAGCCTGAACACCGCGTTCGGCATCGAGCGCGTGGTGCGCGACGCCTTCACCCGCGCCCAGGCCCGGCCCCGCAAGAAGCTCACCCTGGTGCACAAGGACAACGTTCTGGTGCATGCCGGCGGCCTCTGGCAGCGGATTGTCAAGGAGGTCGCTGTCGAGTTTCCGGACGTCACCCGCGACTACCTGCACGTCGACGCCGCGACGATCTTCATGGTGACGGCGCCCGAACGCTTCGACGTCATCGTCACCGACAACCTCTTCGGCGACATCCTCACTGACCTCGCCGCCGCAATCACCGGCGGAATCGGGCTGGCTGCCAGCGGCAACCTGGATGTCTCGGGCACCTTCCCGTCGATGTTCGAGCCCGTGCACGGCTCCGCCCCCGACATCGCCGGCCAGGGCAAGGCGGATCCGACGGCGACGATCCTGTCCGTGGCGATGTTGCTCTCCCATGTCGGCCACGGCGACGCTGCGGTCAGGGTGAACAGCGCGGTGCAGGCGGATCTGGCCGAGCGTGGCAGCACACCCAGGTCGACCAGCGAGATCGGCGATGCCATCGCTGCTCGCGTCGCCGGATCCCGATGAGTAGCGTTTCGCGCATGGACTTCGCGATCACGCCGAACCCCGACCCGGTCACCGAAGAGCGCCGGGCGGAGATTCTCGCCGCGCCCGGCTTCGGCAAGTTCTTCACCGACCACATGGTCACCGTCACCTGGACACCCGATCGGGGTTGGCACGACGCGACCTTGAAGGCCTACGGCCCGATCTCGATGGATCCCTCGACCGCAGTGCTGCACTACTCCCAGTCGATCTTCGAGGGCCTCAAGGCCTACCGCCAGGGCGACGGTTCCATCGTCACCTTTCGCCCGGAGAAGAACGCAGCCCGGTTCGCGAACTCCGCCAAGCGCCTCGCCCTGCCCGAGGTGCCTGCGGAGCTGTTCATCGACGCGATCGATCTGCTGGTCACCACTGATCAGGGATGGGTCCCAGGTGCGGCCGAGCATTCGCTGTACCTGCGGCCGCTGATGTTCGCCTCCGAGGTGTTCCTCGGCGTCAAGCCCGCCTCGCACGTCACATTTCTCGTGATCGCCTCGCCCGCTGGAGCCTATTTCGCGAAGGGCCTCAAACCGGTCTCGATCTGGCTGTCCGAGGAGTACACCCGAGCCACGATCGGCGGCACCGGTGCGGCCAAATGCGGGGGCAACTACGCCGCCAGCCTGGTCGCGCAGTCCGAGGCGATCGCCAACGGCTGCGATCAGGTTGCGTTCCTGGACGCCGTCGAGCGCAAGTGGGTCGAAGAGCTCGGCGGCATGAACCTGTACTTCGTGCACCGCGATGGAAGCATCGTCACCCCGGCGCTGACCGGCACGATCCTGGAAGGGGTGACGCGAGATTCGATCCTGAGTATCGCGGGCGATCTCGGGCATCGCGTCAGCGAGGCGCGGATCTCCGTCGACGACTGGCGCGCGGGGATCATCTCCGGTGCGATCGCTGAGGTCTTCGCCTGCGGAACTGCCGCGGTGCTGACCCCCGTCGGGAAACTGGCCTGGCGCGCAGGAGAGCTCAGGATGGGCGGCGGCGAGGTCGGCCCGGTCACCTCGGCGATCCGCAGGGCGCTACTCGACATCCAGCACGGCCACGCACCGGATGTCCATGGCTGGCTGCACAAGGTCTGCTGAGAACACGCCGTGCCGTCAGGTCCCAGTCGCGAACTCGCCGGAGCGCTCGGTGGAGTCCGCGCGCCCGCCCGGGACCTCGCGCGCAGCATGGATCGGGACAAGTCCGCCGCGATCATCTGCAATGGGCTGATGGACATCGTCTTTCCGGACCGCAAGGGCGATGACGCCTTCCGGGAGATGTTGCTGCGCAACGCCTACGACGACATCGACACCGTCTGGCGGATCATCGCCGGTCAGGATGAGCTGGAGGCCGCTCCGCCGTTCGGCACGCTTGCCTTCAGTGACATGGCGGCCGAACTAGGGGTTCCGCTGAGCCAGTTCGAGCGAATCTACCGCGTGGGTGTCGGGCTGGCGTGGAGCGACTGGTGCGAGGCTGCGGTGGAGTACTCGCGGACCCACGACGTCGACCTGGTCGACCTCATCGGGGGGCCCTCGATGATCATCCACGCCTACAGCGACGGGCAGATGACTCAGCTCGTCGAGCGCTATGAGAGCACGCAGGCGCAGGATCGACGAACCCGTGAGCAGCTGCAACTCAGCGTGCTGCGCCAGGTGCTCGACGGCGCCGCTGTGCTGACCGAGGCGGAGGTCGAGGGGGCCCTCGGTATCCGGCTGGCCGGTGAGCATGTCGCGATCGCGGTCCGCAGCGACCGCAGTCCCCTGGAGATCGGCCTGGCCCAGGCCCTGCTGCGCGACGCCGACGGGGCGAAGGTGCTGGAGTACCGCCACGGCGTTCGGTTATGGCTGCTCTGGATCTCCCATCCGCGCGGGCTCGGGGCCAGGCGCCTTCGGGCCGTGCGTGAGGCGCTGCGCCGCTCTGGCCTGCGCTGCGCGCTGGGTGAGGCCGCCACGGGTCACGCCGGGCTCGGCGTGACCGGCCGGGACGCCCTCGATGCGGCCAGGCTGCAGGACATGCTCGGCGAGGAGGCGTCCCTGGTGGTCTCCTTCGACGAATTGAGCCTGGAGGCCCTGCTGCTCGCCGACCCCGAGCGGGCCCGTCGCTTCGTCCACGACGAGCTCGGCGAGCTCGATCGTGACGACAATCGGACCGCTGCGCTGCGCGACACGGCGCGGGTCTGGCTGACGTCCGGCTCCAACGTCGGAGCCGCCACCCTGCTGGGCGTGCACGAGCACACCGTCCGAAACCGGATCGCGCAGATCGAGTCGGTGGTCGGGCGACCGCTCAGCGAACGACGTACCGAACTGCTCGTGGCCCTGCGCCTGCGACGCCTGCTCGACGCCGCGCCGCCGACTTCCTGAGGCAGGAGCGGGCCCATGAACTGACGCTACGTCAGCGGAAGACGAGCCCGTCGAACTCCTTGTCGACGACGCCCTTCAGCTCGGCAAAATAGCCGGCCGCGCCGCCGTAGTAGAAGTACACCGCGCGCGCCTTGCCCTCGACGTTGGCGCCGAGGAACCAGGAGTTCTGACCCTCGCCTGACTTGATGATCACGTTGAAGTCCAGCAGCATCTTGCAGTGCGCGACGAAGGCGTCGGTGGCTTCCTCGGAGGCTTCGATCACCGCCGCGCCCTGCCGCTGGGCGGTCTCGATCGCGCCACCGATGAAGCGGACGCAGCGGTCGATGACCACCGGGATGTTCGCGAACGGGGAGAGCGGGCCCGAGAGCATGAAGAAGTTCGGGTAACCCGGCACGCTCACCCCCATGAAGCTGCGCGGCTGCTCACCCCAAGCCTCCTGAAGCGTGCGCCCGTCGCTGCCCCGGATGTTGAGCTGCGCCAGGGATCCCGTCATGGCGTCGAAGCCGAGCGCGAACACAATGACGTCGGCCTCGATAACAGTGCCGTCCGCGAGCGCAACGCCGGTCTCGGTGATCGAGGTGATCGGGTTGCCCAGAACCGACACCAGGTTGACGTTGGGCCGGTTGTAGGTCTCGTAGTACTGCGTCCCCATCGGCGGGCGCTTGCCGCCGTAGGCGTAGTCCGGGCAGAGCAGGTCGGCGGTGGCCGGGTCCCTGACGATCGCGCGGATCTTGTTGCGCAGGAACTCCGCGGCGGCGGAGTTCACCTCGGGGTTGATCAGCAGGTCGTCAAAGGTCTCGAACAAGAAGCGGAACCCGCCGGCCTCCCAGCCCGCATCGAAGATCTGATTCCACTGCTCGCGGGGGGTATCCGAGGCCATCCGGTTGGCCGGGTCCATCGCGAACGCGAACACCTGGGTCTCGGTCTGCGCCCAGATGTGGTCGTAGTTGCGCTTGATCTCCTGCTGGTGGTTGGCCTCCAGGTTGTGATTGCGACCGGGCACGACGTAGTTGGGGGTGCGCTGAAGGACCGTCAGCTGGGCACAATCGCGCGCGATGACGGGGATCAGCTGGACGCCGGTCGCCCCGGCGCCGATGACGGCCACCTTCTTGCCGGCGAAGTCGACCGGCTCCTTCGGCCACTTCGCGGTCATCAGCCACTCGCCGCGGAAGTCGTCCAGCCCCGGGAACGGGGGTTTGAGGGCAAGGTGCAGCAGGCCGGAGGCGCTGATCAGGTAGCGGCAGGTGAATTGATCGCCCGCCTCGGTAGTGACCGTCCAGGTGTTCGCGCCCTGGTCGTAGCTACAGGAGGTGACCTTGGTCTGGAACTGGATGTCCCGGCGCAGGTCGAGGGCATCGACGGCGTGGTTGAAGTAGCTCTCCATCTCGGGCTGGCCGGGGAAGCGCTCGCTCCAGTTCCAGTCCTGGCACAGGGCCTCGTCGAAGGAGAAGCAGTACGTCCAGGCCTCGCTGTCGGTGCGTGCGCCGGGATAGCGGTTCCAGTACCAGGTACCGCCGACGCTGGTGCCGGCCTCCAGCACGCGGGCCCTGCAGCCCAGCCTGCGCATTTCCCACAGCGAGCGAATGCCGGCAAAACCAGCGCCGACGATGACGGCGTCGTAATGGGTCGCCATTACAGAATGGGCGAGCAGGTCGGGGGCTGGCCCAGCAGGAGCTGGCCGTACAACTGCGCCGTGATGTCGGGGCGGAACACCCCGTGCAGGGTGGCAACGCCGACATCGCGGTAGATCCGCGCCAGCGGGGCGCCTTCGACGAAACCGGAGGCTCCCGCCACGCTGGCCAGGGTGTCGACGGCCAGCTTGCTCTGACGCATGGCGTAGGAGCAGTCGTAACGGGCGCGGGCGCGCCGCTTCTCGTCGGGCCATTCCCCGCTCACCCCCGCCTCCCACGCGTCGTCAGCCGCGCGGTGCGCGTGCAGCAGGGCCGTGTCGATCTGGGTGGCGGCCTCGGCGATCTGCACCTGGCTGACGGGGTACTCGGCCTGCACCATCCAGGTGGAGTAGGAGATCGAGCGCTTGGGGGTCTTCTCCAGGACGTAGTCCAGGGCGGCCTGCGCGGCGCCGATCACCGAACCGGTGGTGCAGATCGTGCCCGCCATGGACAACGGGATCCGGTAAAGCGGTTCGGAGTCGGCGTAGGGGTTGTTCTGCACGCCCGCCAGCACGCCCTTCGGGCCGAGCATGGACACCACCCGGTGCTCGGGGACGAAGATGTTCTCCCCATGCAGGGTGTTCGACCCGGTCGCCTTCATTCCCATGCAGTACCAGGTGTCCTCGATCCGCAGGTCCGACATCGGCACGAAGCACCACAGGGCGTCGAGGAAATTCCCGGCGTCGTCGATGACCGGGACCATGACCTCGGCCCAATCGGCCCACAGGCAGCCGGTCGCCCACGGCCAGGAGCCGCTGATCACCACGCCGCCGGAGACCGCCTTGGCCGGCACGTTGCACGGGGTGAACAGGCCCACCAGACGCGCGTCGGGGTTGTTCTTGTAGACCTCGTCCTGGCCCTGCTCGTTCATCCAGCAGGCCATCCAGGACACCGCGGTCTGCATGGCGAGCACCCAGCCGGCGGAGGCGTTGCCACGGGACACCGCCGCGCACATGTCCACATGGGTGCGGATGTCGGATTCATAGCCGCCATAGCGCTTGGGCACCCACACCTTGTAGAGCTCGGCGTTGATCATGGCTTCGGCCATCGCGTCGGTCAGGCGCCGGTCCGCATCGGCCTGCTGTGACTCGCGTGCGAGCAGGTCTCGCAGGCCGTGCGCGCGCTCGACCAGCGGACTGGTCACCTTTTCCATGATGTCGGGCATCTGATCTCCCAGGCCTGCTCAGCGGCACGCGGCCGTGCCTTCGCGCCGACCGTAGAAGGATGTGGCCGCGCTCACAATGGCGTGAGCCGACAAGCCGTCGCCGGCGCCGTGCAGGGCGCCGACAGACTTGGACGGTTCCGGGCGGTGCGCTCGGCAGATCTGACGCAACCTGTCATTGGTCGAGAGCGCCGAGGCTCGTCAGATCCGCTACTGCGCGGTCCAGCCGCCATCGATGGCGATCACCTGGCCGGTGATGAACGCCGACTCATCGCGAGCGAGGTGCACGGCCATCGCCCCGATATCCAGCGGTTGTCCCAGCCGCTGTGCGGGCGTGGCACCCTCGCAGTGCGCGCGTAGTTCGGCGGTGATGTCGCCCAGGATCGGGGTCTCGATGATGCCGGGGCAGATCACGTTGATCCGGACGCCGGACGGCGCGTAGACCACCGCGGCCTGCCGGCTCATCCCGATCACGGCGCCCTTGGTCGCGGAGTAGGTGAACACGTTGGGCATGCCGACCAGGCCGGCCACCGAGGCGATGTTGACAATGGTGCCGCGCCCGGCGGCCAGCATCGAGGGAAGTACCGCCCGCATTCCGTAGAACACCCCGGTCTGGTTCACGCCCACGATGCGGTCCCAGCCCTCGTCCGTCTGGCTGTCCGCGCTGTCCGAGGGCTGCACGATCCCGGCGTTGTTCACCAGCAGGTCGATCCCGCCGTTCGCGGCGAGCGTCTGCTCGACCAGCAGGCCCCAGGCGCCGGAGTCGGTGACGTCGAGCACGGCAGCCGTCGCGGCACCGCCGGCCGCGGCGATCTCACCGGCCACGACGTCGGCGTTCTTCACGTCCGCCACGATCACGTGCATTCCCTGCGCGGCGGCGTGCAATGCGGTGCCGCGTCCGATGCCGGATCCGGCGCCGGTGATGAGAGCGGTTCGACCCTGCAGGCTCATGAGAGCGTCCTTTTGGTTCGTCATCGGAGTTGTCTGGGGCGGCGGGCTGGACCCGTCACCGATGGAGACTAAAGGCTCGCGCCAGGGCCTGACCATGACGAGATTCGGCAACTGGGCGTGCGCACCTATACGGATCGCACACCCGCCCGCCTAGGCTGCGCCCTCATGGGCCGGCTGGCGGGCAAGGTCGCGTTCATTACCGGGGTGGCGCGGGGGCAGGGTCGCTCCCATGCCGTGCGCTTCGCCCAGGAGGGCGCCGCGATCATCGGAGTCGACCTCTGCGGGCCGATCGACTCCGTGGGCTATCCGCTGGCCACTGCGGCGGACCTGGCGACGACGGTCGCGCAGGTCGAGGCCGCCGGTGGGCGGATCATTGCCCGCCAGGCCGACGTCCGTGACCGGAGTGCGCTGGCGGCAGCGCTCGCCGACGGCGTCGCCGGCCTCGGCGGCGTGGACATCGTGCTCGCCAACGCCGGCATCCTGCCGATCACCGGCCCCGGCGCGAGCACGATTGCCGCATTCACTGACGCCGTCGAGGTCAACCTGACGGGGGTATTTCACACCGTCGACCTCGCGATCTCGACCCTGCGTGAGCAGGGCCGCGGCGGCTGCGTCGTGATCACCAGCTCCACCTCGGGCCTGACCGGGCTGGCCGACGGCAGCGCCGGGAGCATGGGCTACGCGGCGGCCAAACATGGTGTGGTCGGCCTGATGCGCGGCTGGGCGAGCGTGCTGGCTCCGGAGAACATCCGCGTCAACACCGTGCACCCGACCGGACTGGCCTCACCGATGGTGGAGAACGAGGGTTTTGCCGGGTACCTCGACGTGCACCCGGAGATGCGCCCGCGGCTGAAGAACGCCCTGCCGGTGCACCTGATCGAGCCCATCGACATCAGCAACGCCCTGCTCTGGCTGTGCTCGGACGAGGCCCGGTACGTCACCGGGGTCACGTTGCCGGTGGACGCCGGCTTCTGCCTGCGCTGATGCCCTGACGGGCGATCAGCTGACGAGTCCGCAGTCGCGGGCCAGGCGCGCCAGCTCCGCTCGGGTGCGCAGTCCTACCTTTTGCTGTAGCCGGTAGCGGTAGGTTTCGACGGTGCGCACGGAGAGCATCAGCAGGTCGGCCATCTCGGGGTTGGTGTAGCCGAGGGCGAGCAGACGAAGGACCTCGGCCTCCCGCTCCGACAGCCCGGCGACCACGTCATCCGCTGCGCGCTGCTCGGAACCGGCCTGCAGCAACGCGGCGCCCATCGCGGGGTGTACGTATCGCAGCCCTGCGCCAACTTCACGCACTGCACGCAACAGGTCGACGTCGGCCGCCGCCTTGACGACATATCCCAGCGCACCTGCCGCGAAGGCTTCCCTCAGATAGGCCACGTCGTCGTGCATCGTCAGCACGAGGGCCTTGGTTGCCGGACTCACCGCGGTGATGGCCTCGATGGCTTCGATGCCGCTCCCGTCCGGCAGCGTCAGGTCCATGATCACCACGTCCGGGTGCTCACGGGCGGCCACGCTCACGGCCTCGGACCTCGTTCCCACGTCCGCGACCACATCGATCTCGGCGTCCTCTGCAAGGATGCGCAGCAGACCACCGCGCACGATGGTGTGGTCATCGCAGATCAGCACCCGTAGTCGCTCAGTCAAGGGGCACCTCCAGGACGACGGACGTTCCACTGCCCGGTGTGGTGGTCAGTTTGACCGACCCGCCGACCAGCGCGGCTCGCTCGCTCACGCCCCGCAGGCCCAGCCCGGCGCGGCTCGGAGCCGCCAACTCGAATCCGACCCCGTCATCTTCAATAACCACCCGTAAGCGGTCCAGCGATCTGCCGAGCACGACGCTGCAGTGGCTCGCGTGGGCGTGCCGGGCGACGTTGGTCAGGCTCTCCTGAACGATTCGATAGACGGCGGTCTCCACCTCCGCAGGCAGGCGATACCCCGCTTCGAGCCCCAGTGTTTCCAGCTCGACCGCAGCGCCTCCGCCGGTCGCCGGGTTGTCAACCAGGCGGCGCAGAGCGTCGAGAAGTCCCAGATCGCTGAGCACCGCGGGCCGCAACTCGAAGGCCAATGCCTTCACCGAGTCCAGCGCCGAGATGACGACCTCGCGCAGCTCCGCCGCGCGGGCCGGCACCTCGGGGCCGGCCGCGGCTCCTTCGACGCCGCGTACACCGAGCAGCACTGAGGTCAGGGCCTGCCCGATCTCGTCGTGCAGGTCGCGCGCGATCCGGGTGCGCTCGGCCTCCTGTGCGGCCAGGGCCTGAGCGCGCGATTCGCGGTGCAGGGCCTGCCGTTCGTAGGCGGCCCCGGCGAGGCGGGCGATGAACTCCGCCAGCCGTTCGGACTCGGCGTCGAAGAGCTGTCCCACCCGGGAGTGCGTGGCCAGGAAATACCCGACGACCTCACCGCGGACCAGCACGGGTGCATACAGCGCGGATCGGGTGCCCGCCGGCAGCACGGAGTCGGGAAGGGAGAATGGCTCGCTCAGCACCGCCGGTCGCGACCCGGCGCCGCTCGCCGGTGCCTGGTCGCCTCGGATCGGGCGGCCCAAACCCACCACGAGACATCGCTCGGCTCGCAGCAGGGCGAGCGCGGTCTGCGCGATCCCGTCGACGACGGCGTCGGTGGAGTCCGCCGATGCGAGGGTGGCGCCGACATCGAGCAGGGCTTCGAATCTGTCGGCCAGGCCGAGGGTGGGCAGGTCGGCCCCCGAGTGTTCACCGGTGCCGGGCAGGGCCTGCGTGGCGGAGTCGGCGCCCAGACCAACGCGCTCGCGCGCTCCCCGGGTCTCGGTGACCTCACCCCAGGCCTCACGGGCGATAGCGGTGCTCTCGCTGGCGTCCAGGCACCGTCGTGCCCGGCCAAGTGAACCGGTGAGGGCATGGACCAGACCAAGCTCCCGTAAGGCGTGCGGGCGATCGTTGGGGTACATCCGCGCGACGAGCACCGCCCGGCGAGCGGAGCGACGGGCGATCCGCAGCCGCTGGGTACGCGTGGTCACGGGGAAGGGTTCCTCGGCTACCTCGCGATGCAAGGTCGCGAGCCAAGCGAAGGCCGGCACCACGTAGGTGTTGGCGGGCAGCGCTCGCCGGGCCGCTGTGGCGGCCTCGGTGAGTGCGGCGACGGCTGCCGGGAGTTGGCGTTCCCGGCGCAGCCGCAGGGCCTCGGACTGCAGGCCGGCAACTCTGACCTCGAGGTCGGCGCCGCCCGCGCCGACAGTGGGCCTGGTCCGCACCACCGGCACTTGGCCGCCGGTTGCCTTGGCCAGCACCTCCAGGGCCGTGACCTCTGCATTGGCATCGCCGACCTCCAAACCGATCCGGTGCACGGATCGCCCGTCCTCTGCCGCCTCGGCGAATCGGCCGAGACGGTACAGGCACAGGGCGCGGTTGCGGATCGCGAAGCCGACCTCCCAGCGGTCGCCATACTGGCTCAGGAGGTCGATCGCTTCGGTCGCTGCCGCCACTCCCTCGCGGTAGCGCCCCGCGGCAAGCAGCACGCAGGTGCGCATACTCGCGGCATGCCCCATCCCGCGTAGGTCGCCGTGCCCGCGGTAGAGCGCGCCGCTGCGCTGCACGTAGGTCATTCCTCGTGGCGCCAGGAAGGGGAAGGTCAGGGCCAGCGCCCCACCCCAGACCGCATAGGAGTGGGCTAGTTCATCACTGGCGGGACAGCCCTCGGCCACATTGACCTGACGCACCATCAGCCACAAGGTCTCCAGCCGGTTCCCGTGGAACCAGCGCGGGTACTGCAGCTGGGTGTACAGGTGCGCACGCAGGCGTTCGCGCTCGCGCGCAGCAGCGTCCTCACCGGGCGCCCCGGGCGCCCCGGGCATACCCCGCCGGACCCGGCGCAACAATTCCTGGCCGAGCTGAAAGAGCACCTGAGGCGTATTGGCGGGAATCCGTTCGCCCAGTACCCGCAACCCGGACTCGATGTAGCGGGCCGCGCCGTCCAGGTCGTCGCGGCGGAACAACAGCTCGCCGAGCTGGCCCTGCACCCGCGCCAGGTCCAGCTCGTCACTGGCCAGCGTCTGCGCACGTTCGAATCGTTCGAGGGCCTCGTCGTACCGACCGCGCAGCATGAGGATCTGCCCGAGGGCCTGGGTCACCGTGTACTCCAGGCCTTGCGCTGCGCTGCCCAGTCCCCGCTCCGCGATGCGGTAGAGCGATTCGGCGAGTTCGAGGTCGTGACGCGAGCGGGCGCTCGCCGCGGACTTCAACGCGAAGCCCAACGCGCGGGCCGGCGCGCCGGCTGCGTCGAAGTGGTACGCCAACTCGAACGTCTCCGCGGGATCGCGCGCCTGCAGATCCTCGGCCGCCCCCAGGTGCAGTGCCGCGCGAGCCGCGGGATCGAGCTCGGCGAGCAGCCCCTCCCGCAGACGGTCGTGGACGAAGGCGTACCGGCTTGCGCCGACCTCCCACACCAGGTGACGCTCCAGCGCCTGCTCGATGGCCGTACCCGAGGTACCCGCGTCCTGGGTCGCCAGCTGCGCAGCCAGCGGCAGATCGAACTCGCGACCGAGCACAGCCCCGGCGCAGAGCAGGGTTCGGGTGTGGGCGTCAATCAGATCCAGGCGCCGACCGAGGATCGCGGCAGCCTCCCGGGAGGCCTGCCAGCCACCTGGCACCGCACGAAACGCCCACCCTGCCCGGACCGCCGAGAGCGCTCCTGCCTCGACCAGACCACGAAGTACGGCGGAGGCCATGAACGGGTTGCCCCGCGATAGTTCCTCGACGACGTCAAGGGCGGCCTGCGGCACGGGCCCCGCCATCGACTCCACGACCTGGGCAATCTGGGTCCGGCTCAGCGGACCAAGCGCCAAGGGTTCAGCGCCGGCGCCGGCAAGTACCTCCCGGGCCGCCGCCCCGTCCTGCGGTCGCAAGGCCACGACGATCAGCACATGCGCACTGTCCGAGGGGTCGCCGGACCACCCGGCCAGTGCCTCCAGGCTCACCTCGTCCGCCCAGTGGCAGTCATCCAGAGCGAGGACCGCCGGACGCTCGGGTGTGCCGAGGGAACGCAGGAGGGCTACCAGGGCTCCGACCGCTCGGGCCCGGACATGGACCGGGGAACCAGTCGGTACCGCGGCGGGGTCAGCGAGCACCTTCCGCATTACCGGCAACAGGTCACCCAGGACGGCGGCGAACGGCCCGACCGCGCGGCGGACCCGGGGCCCGAGCGTGGGGTCGCGCTCGTGTTCGGCGACGACGCCGACGGCGACCCCCGCGAGCACCTGCAGCGGAAGCTGCGCTCCGGGAGGTACCCCATGGCCCCGCAGCACCCAGGCTCCACCGGCGGCGGCACGCTGGCAGAACTCCTCCACCAGCCTGCTCTTGCCGCCCCCGGATTCAGCCTCGACGACCATCAGGCGACCCGCGCCCTCGCGGGCGTCTTCCAGCCGTCGAGTGAGCACCCCGAGCTCGGCCGATCGGCCGGTCAGAGCTGGTTCGGTCAAGCTCTGGCGACGGTCGTGGGCACCGACCACGACGTCGGGCTCGGCTACTCCGTCGGCCATCGCAGCAGCCACCGCGGCAACGTCGGCAAGTGCCGCTGCGGCCGATGCGTATCTGTCCTCAGGGTCTGTGTGCGTCAGCCGGCGCAGGACCTCCTCCAGCGCCTGGGGGACGGCGACCCCCAATGCCCGCAGCGCCGGGAAGGCGCTGGACAGGGGTCGGCTCAACGCTCTGCCCCTCGTCTCGCCGGCCAGGGGTGGACGTCCCGCCAGACACTCGAAGGCCAGCACGCCGGTGGCGTAGAGGTCGGTTCGCCCGTCCACCACTCGATCGAGCAGTCCAGCCTGCTCGGGGGCGAGATAGTCGGCCACCATCGAGGATTTGTCGCCCGGAACCCAGGTGTTGACCGCGCTCCAGGCCGACCCTGGACCGACCACGGTCACCGGGCTCACCGCGGACTTCTGAGCAAGGATCACGGTCGATGGCCGCAGGTCGCAGTGCACGAGACCTTGCTGGTGTAGCTCGTCCAGCACGGCGAGCACCCCGGAGAGCACCTGGAGCGTGTCGCGCACCCCGAGCGGGCCGGCGCGCAGGGCGCTGCGCAGGGAGATGCCGGTGGCGTAATCGCTGACCACATAGGCGATCCCGGCTTCGCACCCGCCGTCCAGCAGTTCTGCCAGACCCGGTACGCGCAGCTCGCGCCAGCGAGCGCTCTCGCGATCGAAGCGCTCGCGAGCGCTGGGGGACAATCCCCCGCGGTCGGCGAGGGTGACGACGACGGTGCGGCCGCCGCCCGGATCGACGGCGAGGCGGCGCTCGGTGGCCTCACCACGGGAGAGCACCCGCAGGGTTCGGTACCGGGCATCGACCCCGGGGCATACGAGGGGCGTCGCCATGTCCACTCTTTCGTTGCTGTGCAGCTGAGCCTACGCGCCGGCCCCCGAGTACGCGGTCGCGTTGCGTCCGCAGGAACTACGTACGGCAGGGGAAACGGGTCGCGTACTCCCCACCGTTGCAGAACCCGCCGCCAGCAAGGAAGCTGGGCGCAACCCCGTAGGGCTGTGCTGTTATTCCGAACCGATGACTGGAGCGCTCATGAAATTCGGCATCCTCCTGCTGTTCGCCAACGCGAATGACCCGCGCTCGGACGCGGAGCTCTTCCGCCAGGAGATGCGGCTGGCCCTGGAGGTCGAACGGCTCGGGTTCGACTCGGTCTGGGTCCCCGAGCATCACTTCGACAGGCCCTACTGTGTCTCCCCGGACCCGCTGCAGACCTTGGCCTACCTCGCGGGCAAGACCAGCACGATCAAGCTGGGCACGGCCGCGATCATCCTGCCGTGGTGGAACGACCCGCTGCGCCTGGCCGAGCGGATCAGCATGCTCGACGCCCTGTGCGAAGGTCGACTGCTGCTCGGCTTCGGCCGCGGGCTCGCCAAGGTCGAGTACGAGGGCTTCGGGATCTCGATGGACGACTCTCGCGAGCGCTTCACCGAGGCCGCCGACCTAGTCCTCGACGGGCTGGACAACGGCTTCATCGAGGCGAACGGCAAGCACTTCCAGCAGGAGCGCCGCGGCATCTACCCGGCACCGGAGAAGGGTTTCCGCGACCGCCTGCACAACATCGCGATGAGCCCGGACTCGACCATCGCGGCGGCCGAGTACGGCGGCACGCTGATGTGCTTCAACTACCAGTACCCGATCGAGATCCAGGCCGAGCAGTTCGACATCTGGCGTACGAAGTTTGTCGAGACGCACAACAAGCCGGCGCCGCCGCCGGTGTTGCTGGACTTCGCGTACTGCCATCGCGACCCGGAGGTTGCCGAGCGCAACATGAAGCAGTACCTCGCGCCGTTCTTCTCCTCGATGGTCGACCACTACGGCTTCGACAAGAAGCACTGGGGCGAGACCACGCAGTACAAGTACTACCAGGACGGCGCCGACCTGCTGCGCGAGGCGGGCCGCGAGGCCGGCTTCCAGGGCTTCTACGACCTGCAGTGGAAGGGCACCCCAGAGGCGATGATCGAAACGATGCGCACCCGCATCGACCTGATCGGCGACTTCCAGCAGATGCTGCTCACCTCGTTCGGCGGCATGCCGTACGAGATGGTGCAGGAGAGCCTGGAGCTCATCACCACTGAGGTGCTGCCCGAGGTTCAGAAGATCGCGGCGCAAGCAGCGGCGAAGCGGGCCGACGCGGCCAACCTGCAACCGGCCTGACGCACCATGGGAGAGGTCCGGCTGACCTACGCTCAGAACTCGGGTCAGCCGGACGGGCCGGTCAGGCGCTGGACCCAGATCGTAAGGAGCAGCCGTGCGTGATGTCGCGTCCCCGTACTGGGACATCAAGCGGGAGACCCGGGACCCCGTCGAACGGGACGCCGAGACTCTGGTGCACCTGCAGGCCTCGCTCAAGCGGGCCTACGCGCTGAGGTTCTACCAGCGGCACTGGGACGCGCACGGCTTCCACCCGGACCAGGTCACGACGCTGGCGGACTTCACCGAGCGCTGCCCGCTGATCACGAAAGCGATGCTGATCGCCGACCAGGCGGAGTTCCCGCCCTTCGGCAGTTACCTGGGAATCGACCGCAGCGAGATCTTCCGGATTCACGGCTCCAGCGGAACCTCCGGCACACCGACGATGTACGGCGTCGCCCGATCGGACTGGCAGCAGGCCAAGGAGATCTTCGCGCTGACCCACTGGGCGTCCGGAGTGCGCCCCAGTGACGTCGTGCACTTCGCCTTCCCGTTCGGGATGTTCTTCGGCGGGTGGGCGATGCTGATGGCGGCCGAGCAGGTCGGCGCCACTGTCCTGCCGATGGGCGCAGCGGACACCCGCCGGCACATCGAGATGATCGACCGCATGCAGTGCACGGTGATCGAGGCGACGCCGTCCTACATGCTGCACATGGCCGAGGTGGCCAAGGAGATCGGCTATGACACCGTCAACTCGCCGCTGCGGATCTTCCTCTCCGGCGGTGAACCCGGCGGTTCCATCCCCACCACCAAGAAGCTGCTGCTCGAGACCTGGGGCCTGGACACGGTGTGCGATGCCGGGACCTCCTCCGAGATGTTCCCGTTCGTCACCAACGCCGAGTGCTCCCATATGCAGGGCCCGCACGTCTACACCGACGAGGTGTGGACCGAGATCGTCGATCCTGACGATCCCTCACGCGCTGTTCCGGAGGGCGAGATCGGCAATCTCGTCTACACCCATCTGCACCGGGTGTCCCAGCCGATGATCCGCTTTGCGGCCAAGGACCGCAGCTTCCTGACCCGCGAGCCCTGCTCGTGCGGGCGCACCTACCCGCGCTTGCCGCAGGGCCTGATGGGCCGGGCCGACGACATGCTGGTGATCCGCGGCGCCAACATCTTCCCCTCTGCGGTGGAGAAGGCGCTGCGCGGGGTTGCGGGTCTGGGCACCGAGTTTCGCATCCGGGTCTTCAAAGCCGGGCATCTCGATGAGATGAGCGTCGAGGTCGAGGTTGCACCGGACTTCACCGGGGACCGGGCCGAGCTGACCCGCCTCGCCACCGACGAGGTCACCCACCACTGCATCGTGCGAATCCCCGTCAGCCTCGTTGAGGCCAACACGTTCGAGCGCGCGGTGCTCAAGTCCCGCCGCGTGATCGACGAAAGACCGCAGGCGTGACCACTGCCGAACAGATCGATATTCTCGGACCGGAGGCGATCCGGGACCCGTCCCGGTACTTCTCGCGGCTGCGCGAGGAGGGCTACCCGGTGTTCTGGGATGCCCGCTACCGCTCCTGGCTCATCACCAGCCACGCCGCGATCAGCGAGGCGATCAAGGACCCGCGATTCTCCTCGGACCGGATTGCGCCCTTCATCGATGCCAAACTGGCCGGCAGCGACGTCGACCCGGCGATCCGGTTGGCCTTCGACGTCCTGCGCAACTGGATGGTCTTCCAGGACGACCCGTCACATGCCCGGCTGCGCCGTCTCGTCAGCAAGGCCTTCACCCCGCGTTCGATCGCGAACATCGAGGCGGCGGTCGTGGCCAAGAGCACCGAGCTGGCCGCGGCGCTGCCACGGCGCGGCACCTTCGACCTGATCGCCGAGTTCACCTACCCGCTGCCGGTGTTCGTGATCGCGGAGATGCTCGGAGTGCCCGACGGCGACCGAGCCAAGTTCAAGGACTGGGCCGAGGAGATCGCCCCGGTCGTCTCGGGAGGGCTGGATGACCCGGCGCGCTATGACCGGGCCGGTGCCGCGATGGCCGAGTTGGTCGAGTTCTTCACCGCGTTGCTGGCGCACTACGCCGCCCATCCGCAGGACAACCTGCTCACCGCACTCGCCCAAGCACGCGAGGGACCCGAGCCGCTCACCCAGCTCGAGGTTCTCGCGTTCTGCACGCTGCTGATGTTCGCCGGCCACGAGACCACGGCGAATCTGATCTCCAGCTCGATGCTTGCCCTGTGCCGGCATCCCGATCAGCTGGAGCTGCTGCGCTCCGGCCGTGTGGATCCGGCCAAGGCGGTCGAGGAGTTCCTGCGCTGGGACGGGCCGGGCAAGTCGATCACCCGAGTGCTGGCCTGCGATGCCGAGTTCGGCGGACACCTGCTGAAAAAGGGCCAGCGTGCCTTCCTCGTGCTGGCCGCGGCCAACCGGGATCCGGAGGTCTTCTCCCACCCCGACGACCTTCGCCTCGACCGCGCGGATTGCGCCAAGCACCTGGGTTTCGGCGGCGGCGGGCACTTCTGTATGGGCGCATCGCTGGCTCGACTGGAGACGCGGATCGCGTTGCCGATCCTGCTGCGCGCCCTGCCCGACGTGCGGCTCTCGGCCCACCACTCCCTGGAGTGGCAGCAGGTCCTGCTCACCCGCGGGCTCAAGGCGCTGTGGCTCACCACCGGGCCCGGCGCCGAGTGAGCGCACGGCTGCTGCCCAGCACGAGTGGACCTTCGGCCTTCTACTGGACCAGCGGAGCAGACGGTCGGCTGCGGGTGCGCTGGTGTGACCGGTGTCGTCGGCACCTGCATCCGGCAGCCGTGCTGTGTGCCTGCGGTGAGAGCGCGTTGTGGACGGTCCCGGTCTCCGGCCACGGCCACGTCGTCGCACTGTCGAGGAATACCCAGCAATGGTCAGCGCTCGCCTGCGCCGAGTACACGGTGGTGGTGGTCGCGTTGGCGGACGCACCTGGGGTGCGGCTGACCAGCAATCTGGTGAACCTCGGGGCGGACGCGGCGCGGATCGGCCTTGCGGTGCAGGTGGTGTTCGAGCTCGATGCCGACGTGTGGCTGCCCATGTTCGAGCCGTCCGGCGGGACGGATGTAGCCGCGATCCTGGCCGAACCCGAGCGCGACCTGCGCCCGCCCGCTCGCAGCGGGCGGTACGAGCACCAGGTGGCCATCAGCGGCCTTGGTCGTTCGGCGGTGGGCCGTCGCCTGAATCGATCCGAGCTCGACCTCACGGTCGAGGCCTGCCGGCGGGCGGTGGCCGACGCCGGGTTGGAGCTGGGCGAGATCGACGGCCTGTGCGCGTACCCGGGGTCGAACGGCATGCCCGGAATCGGCAGTGGTGGGGTCCGCGCGGTGGAGCAGGTCCTGGGTGTTCACCCCACCTGGCATAGCGGCGGCCCCGAGGTCCCCAGCCAACTCGGCGGGGTGATTGCCGCGATGCTGGCGGTGGCAGCGGGTCTGTGCCGCCATGTGCTGTGCTGGAGCGCGGTGCGCAGGGACGCGCTGCCGACCGACGTCACCGCGGGCGTACGACTGTCCGGCGAGGCGCAATGGCGGATGCCGTTCGGTGCGGTCTCGCCGGCGCACTGGATCGGGCTCGGCGCCTCGCAGTATCTGCACCGCTACGGCGCCGACCGCGAGGCGTTGGGCTGGCTCGCGATCTCGGCGGCCCGCCACGCCGCCCGTAATCCCGACGCCCTGCGCGTCGATTCACTGGACCTGCCGGGGTATCTGGCGGCCCGGATGATCACCTCGCCGTTCGGGATCTACGACTGTGATCTGCCGTGCGACGGCGCCTACGCCGTCGTGGTCTCGGCCCTCGAGGTCGCTCGTGATCTCGCCCGACCGCCGGTGCGGGTCGAGGCCGCCGGGACCCAGATCGCCGAGGAGCAATGCTGGGAGCAGGGCACCTTGACCCACCAGCCCAACGTGTTCGGCCCGGCCGCACACCTGTGGAGCCGGACCGACCTGCGGCCCGGTGACGTCGACCTTGCCCTGCTCTACGACGGGTTCACCTTCAACGCGCTGACCTGGCTGGAGGCGCTGGGTTTCTGCGGGATCGGTGAGGGCGCGGACTTTGTGAAGGATGCCGAGCGCATCGGTCCCGGGGGGGTGCTGCCGCTCAACCCGCACGGCGGTCAGCTACGCGCCGGGCGCAGCAATGGCTTTGGGTTCCTGCACGAGGCGGTGACCCAGTTGCGCGGTGCCGGCGGCTTGCGTCAGGTCGGCGGGGCCGAAGTGGCCGTGGTCTCCAGTGGCGGCGGGATCCCCGGTGCGTGCATGCTCCTGACGGTGGAGAGGTGACGACATGACGATCAGTCCGGCCGACGACTTCATGATCCATCAGACCCCGGATCCGATCCGGTGGGTGGGGACCAGCGATCGTCGCTTCTACGACCGGCATTTCCTCACCGGGCACTCCCGCGACGGCCGGGTTGCGTTCCTGTGCGGGGTCGGGGTGTATCCGAACCTCGGCGTCATCGACTGCTTCGCCTCCGTCGCGGTCGGCGATGCCCAGTACACGACCCGCGCTTCCCGCGAGCTCGGCCACGACCGGATGAACTCGGCCAACATCGGGCCGTTCTCCCTGGAGATCATCGAGGGCCTGCGCACCCTGCGTTTGCACTGCGTGGAAACCGACGAGCTGGTCACCCTCGATCTGCGCTTCGACGGATCCGCGCCGGCCTTCGCCGAACCGCCCACGTTGTCCCGGGTTCTGGACCGTGTCATGGAGGCCAACACGCGAATCATCCAGACCGGCACGTACACCGGCCACCTCACCGTGGCGGGTGAGCGGTTCGAGGTGACCCCCGACGCCTGGCAGGGGGGGCGCGACCGGTCCTGGGGCGTGCGCTCGATCGGGCTGGAGCGCGAACCCAAGGGCATCGCGCAGGCACACCAGGTTCAGAAGGATCGCACCACCCTGTGGATCTGGTCGCCGATGCAGTTCCCCAGCCGGACCGTGCACTTCAGCCTCTCGGAGTTCCCCGACGGCAGGCGCGAGGTCAACACGGTGCGGGAGTCGCTCGCCTGGGATCGCGGCGGCGAGGTGCGTCTGCTGTCGGACCCGGAGCACGACCTCGTCCTGGACCCCGAGGATCGCGAGATGCACAAGGGAACGGTGTCCTGGACCGAGCACGACGGCGCGCGGCGCACCGTCGCCCTGACGCCGATCTCGCGGGTGTACCTGCGCGCCGGCACCGGGTACGGCGGACCGGACCCCTGGCGGCACGGCACCTACCTGGGCAACGACTGGGTGAGCTCGGTGCGCTTCGACCTGACCGACCCGGCCGTGACCGCCAGGATCGGTCCGACCCACGTGATGTGCCGGATGGAGTCCGACGACGGCGAGGTCGGCTTCGGCACCTTCGAGACTCAGGTTTTTGGTGCTCACGAGCGTTACGGGTTCCCGGCATGAGCGAGCGCAGCGAGTCGCATGCCATGTGTACGCAACGACCTCCGCGAGCGAGCACCTGCGCGAAGCGGAGACGTTGCATGAGCGAGCGTAGCGAGTCGCATGCCATGGGTACGCAACGACCTCCGCGAGTGAGCACCTGCGCGAAGCGGAGACGTTGCGCATGAGTTCCGAACTGCGCTCCGGCCTCACCCAGGTGATGGGTCATCACCTGGGTGGTGAGGTGGTGATCAGCGACCTGCGCCGCCTTTCCGGTGGGACCTCGCACGAGACCTGGGCCTTCGATGCGGCCTGCGGCGACGGGCCCCTCACCGCCCTGGTGCTGCGGCGCGAGTTCGAGCGCGGAATGCTCGACACCGACAACGCCACCGAGTTCGCGTTGCTCGGGGTACTCCACGGCGCGGGGATCCCGGTGGCGCGTCCACGCGTGTGCGGGGACGCGAGCGCCGGGCTGGGCCTGCCCTTCATGGTGCTGGACCGCCTCGACGGCCTGGACCTGCGCAAGGAACTGGCGCGCTGGATGCCCGGGCGCAACGATTCCGTGCTCGCCCGGCGCTGCATCGAGCTGCAGGCCGCCATCCACGCGGTGGACACCGCCGCGCTACCGGCGCTCGGCGGCTCCGGCGCGCCGGCCGAGGAGGTCCAGCGCTGGGCCGGGGTCTTCGACGCAGCCAAGACCGCGCCCGAGCCGCTGGTGGCGACGGCGGTGGCCTGGCTGAGTTCGCACCTGCCCCCGAGCGGGGAGATCGCCCTGGTCCACGGCGATTTCAAGGCCAACAACCTGCTGGTCGTACTTCCGGGCGACCTGTCCGTGCTGGATTGGGAGATGGCCCACCTCGGCGATCCGATCGAGGATCTTGCCTGGACGATGCTGTGGCAGACCGACGCCGACGTTGTCGGTGGTCTGCATAGCGCGCAGGGGTATCTCGCGGCGTACACGGCGGCGACCGGACGCGAGGTGGCGCCCGACCGCCTGTTGTTCTGGCGCATCCTGTCGCTGGTCAAACTGTCGGCGATCTTCGCCACCGGGATGCGCGGTGAGCCGTTGCGGCCGACATTGCGCCTGATGGGCCGCGCGAGCATCTGGCTGCATGCGCAGCTCGCCGCCGCGCTGATCGAGGCCACTCGGGAGAAGTCATGAGCATCGATGGGTTGAGCACCCTTGACGGACTCGCCGCGTTTCTGGAGTCCGAGGTCACGGATGCGGTACCGGCGCACCTGCGCGGCGAGGTCCGCGCGGCGGCCAAACTGATCCGCACGTGTGGCATCGAACTCGCCGTGCGCCAGCGTGAGGTGGAAGGCGAGATCGACGACCTGCTGACGCTGTGCGCGGCCGCCGTCTCGGACGCCGAGCTCGCCGAGCTCGCCGCGTTGCGCACTCGGGCCCGCGAACCGCGGATGTCCCTGCCCGAGCAGGATGATCTGCGCGGTGAGGTCTACGAGCTGACCACCCGCACGATGGTGCGCCTCGTCGCGGCTGATGACCCGCTGCTGACGCGATTCCTGCGGTGCCTCGGCACGCATGCCGAGCGACGCGCGCCCTGGCAGGCAGTGTTCGACATCGACGTGGCAGGAGTCAGGTTGTGAGCAGTCCCATCGCGATGATCAACCCCTCCACCGGCGAGGTGATCGAGCACGTCCAGCCTTCGCGCCCCGCAGACCTCGACGCCGCGGTACGGGCCGCCCAGCAGGCGTCGGCGCCCTGGGCCGGCGACCCGGCGGCCAGGGCAAAGGCGCTGGAGTGCATCGCAGCGGTGATCACCGAGAATTCCGCGGCTCTCGCGCGCACGCTCAGTCTGGAGACCGGGATCCCGATCCGCGATGCCGGCTTCGAGGTCGCCGGTGCCGCGGGATTCGCCAAGTACCGCGCACGCACCCCACTGCCGATCGACGTCCTGCACGACGACGAACGTCAGTCCGT
Organism: Sporichthyaceae bacterium; assembly: GCA_052388275.1. Classification (GTDB taxonomy): domain Bacteria; phylum Actinomycetota; class Actinomycetes; order Sporichthyales; family Sporichthyaceae; genus JBQTII01. The sequence continues at coordinate 81,574 of JBQTII010000063.1, forward strand.
GATCGTGCGCCGCCGGCCGATCGGCGTCGTGGGCGCGATCTTGCCGTGGAACGCGCCCTTGCTGATCCTGGCGGAGAAGGTCGGTTCCGCCTTCGCTGCGGGGAACACCGTCGTGGTCAAGGCCTCACCCCTTGCTCCACTGACCGTGCTCGCGCTCGGTGATCTGCTTGCCGAGCAGTTGCCGCCCGGTGTTCTCAGCATCCTCGTCGGCGACCAGCAGCTCGGCTCCGCGCTGGTGGAGCACCCCGGCGTGGGGATGATCTCCTTCACTGGTAGCACCCGGGCGGGCCGGGAGATCATGGCCGCTGCGGCCCCTCGCCTCAAGCGGCTGTCCCTTGAACTCGGCGGCAACGATGCGGCGATCGTGCTGTCCGACGTCGATGTCGCAGCCGTGGCGCCCAAGATCTTCCACGGCGCCTTCTACCGGTCGGGTCAGATCTGCGCCGCCATCAAGCGCGTGTACGCGCACCGCGATGTCTACCCGGCGATGGTCGAGGCACTCGCGGGCATCGCGGCGGCGACCGTGGTCGGCGATCCCTTCACCGACGGCGTCGCGCTGGGGCCGCTGTCCAACGCGATGCAGCGCGACCGGGTCGCTGCGCTGGTCGAGGACGCGCGGGCTGCCGGGGCCACCATCGTGACCGGGGGTCAGCCGATTGGTGATCGGGGCAGTTTCTATGCCCCGACGATCGTCACCGGCGCCGGTGGGCAGGTCGCGCTCGTTGCCGAGGAGCAGTTCGGTCCGGCCCTGCCGGTGCTGCCCTACGACGATCTGGACGAGGCGGTGGCCGCCGCCAACGGCACGGACTACGGCCTGGGTGCCTCGGTGTGGGGTTCGGACACCGCCTTGGCGGGCGAGGTCGCGGCCCGCCTCGATGCGGGATCGGTCTGGGTGAACCGGCACGGTGTTCTCGCCCCGGACATCCCCTTCGGCGGCACCAAGCAGAGCGGGGTCGGCCGGGCCAACGGTGATGTCGGCGTCGACTCCTACAGCGAACTCATCACGATCAGCATCGGCCGGACCCGTTCCCGCCCCAGCACCTGAACGAACGATCACGCCCGGAACGCACTGAAGGAACGAAAGGACAACGCTCATGGACAAGCTCTTCGGTGACGGTCACTTCTTCGAGGGACCGCGTTGGCACGAGGGTCACTGGTACACCTCCGACCTGTACGGGCCGACGGTGTGGCGGATCACCCCGGACGGGAAGGGCACGGAGGTCGCCACGGTCCCGAACCAGCCGTCGGGCCTGGGCTGGCTGCCCGACGGCACGATGCTCGTGGTGTCCATGAAGGACGCCCAGCTGATGAAGGTGGCCGCCGACGGCTCCCTGTCCGTGCACGGTGACCTGCGCCCCGGCACGGTCTCCTTCGCCAACGACATGGTGGTGGACAAACTCGGTCGTGCGTTTGTGGGCACCTTCGGCTTCAACCTCTTCGAGGGCGAGGCGCCGGCCCGCGGCGCGATCTCACGGGTGGATCCCGACGGAACGGTCACGGTCGTCGCCACCGACATGGACTTTCCCAACGGCATGATCGTCACCCCGGACAACGCCACGCTGATCGTGGCCGAAACATTCGGTTCGCGGCTGACCACCTTCGCGATCGGTGCCGACGGCGCGCTGTCGCAGAAGAAGACCCTCGGGCAACTCGGGAAGGCCCCTGCCTGGGACTCCCTCGAGACCCTGATCCAGCTGGAGATCGCGCCCGACGGTTGTGTACTCGACGCCGAGAACCATGTCTGGCTGGCCGATGCCTGGATGGGCCGCGCTGTGCGGGTCAGTCCGGCGGGCGAGATCGTGCAGGAGATCAAGGCCCCCGAAGGCCATGGCCTGTTCTCGCTGACCCTCGGGGGGCCGAATGGGAACACGCTGATGGTCTGCTGCGCCCCCAGCTTCGCCGACCACGAGCGCAAACCGGTCAAGGAGTCGATGCTCTTCGTCACCGACGTCGAGGTGCCCCGCGCGGACGGCAGACCGTGAACTGAGCGGCAAAGCGTCGGTTTTGCCTCCTGATCGAAGCCTGTGTCACACTGAGGTCGTGACACAGGCTTCGATTATTGAGTGAGCGCACCGGCGGAGCATGACTCCGGTGCGCCTGACCTCTCGCCTCCCGGCGGGGGGTCTTTTGCTTGTCAGGGTTCGCCGCGGTGAACCGGCGGTGACAGAGCGGAGAACGGCATGAGTGCGCAGGGCAGCAACGCGGACCAAAGCGGGGCATCCGCGGCGGCTCAGGTCGCGAGGTCGATGCCGGACACCTTCCACCTCTACGACACCACGCTGCGCGACGGTGCGCAGGGCGAGGGCATGGCCCTGACCGTGGCCGACAAGCTCTCGATCGCCCGCCATCTCGATGATCTCGGGGTCGGCTTCATCGAGGGCGGCTGGCCCGGTGCGCTGCCCAAGGACACCGAGTTCTTCGCCCGCGCGCAGAAGGAACTGCACCTGCGCCACGCCGCCCTGACCGCGTTCGGTGCCACCCGCAGGGCCGCCGGTAAGGCCGCCGACGACCCGCAGGTCGCGGCCCTGCGCGAATCCGGCGCCGGCGTCATCTGTTTGGTCGCGAAGGGCCACGAGGGGCACGTCGTCAAGGCACTGAAGACCGACCTGGCGGAGAACCTCGCGATGATCCACGACACGGTCACGCACCTGCGCGCCGAGGGCCGACGGGTCTTCGTCGACGCCGAACATTTCTTCGACGGGTACACCACCAACGCCCCCTACGCGATCGAGGTCGTGCGCACCGCGATGGAGGCGGGCGCTGACGTCGTCGTGCTGTGCGACACCAACGGCGGCATGCTGCCCAGCCGTTTGACCGACGTCGTTCGCGACGTCCTGGACCGTACCAGCGCGCGCCTGGGCATCCACTGTCACGACGACGTCGGCTGCGCGGTGGCCAACTCCCTGGCCGCGGTCGAGGCGGGCGTCACCCACGTCCAGGGTGTGATGAACGGCTACGGCGAACGCTCCGGCAACGCGAACCTCGCCACCCTCATCGGCAATCTGCAACTGAAGATGGGTCACTCGGTGCTGCCGATGGGCAAGCTGATCGAACTTGCCCGGGTCAGTCATGCCGTGGCGGAGGTGGCGAACCAGACGCCCCGTCAGCACGCGCCTTACGTCGGCAGCAGCGCCTTCGCCCACAAGGCCGGCCTGCACGCCTCGGCCATCAAGGTCGATCCCGACCTGTACCAGCACATCGATCCGGCGCTGATCGGCAACGACATGCGCATGCTCGTCTCGGAGATGGCGGGGCGGGCCAGCGTCGAGCTCAAGGGTCGCGAGCTCGGACACGATCTTTCGGTGAACAAGGCGGCGCTGAACCGCGTTGTCGAGCGGGTCAAGGAGTTGGAGGCGCGGGGGTATTCGTTCGAGGCTGCCGACGCATCTTTCGACCTGCTGGTCCGTGAGGAACTCAACCCGGGTGCGGAGCGGTCCTTCGAACTGGAGTCCTGGCGGGTCATCGTCGACCGCGACGCCACCGGCGCGGTGCGCACCGAGGCCACGGTGAAGGTGCACGCCGGCGGCGAGCGGGTGGTCGCCACCGGCGAGGGAAACGGGCCCGTCAACGCGCTCGACACGGCCCTGCGTCAGTCCTTGGAGAGGGTCTACCCGGACCTGGCCAACCTGGAGTTGCTCGACTACAAGGTGCGCATCATCGAGGGCTCGCACGGTACCGGCGCCGTCGTCCGTGTCCTGGTGGAGACCACGGACGGACAGACCGAGTGGGACACCGTGGGCGTGCACGAGAACCTCATCGAGGCCAGTTGGCAGGCTCTCGCCGACGCCGTGACCTACGGGCTGCTGCGCCACGAGAGCACGGCGTCGGTCCTGGACTCACTGGACTGACGGCTCGCTCAATCGGCCAGCGAGACCAGTGACAGGGTGCGCATCGACGCGATCGAGTGCGACAACAGGCCCTTGATGACCATTCTTCGGCCGATGATCTGGCGCAGGATGCGGGCCCCGAGGGGGGTCAGGAAGCCGATCGGCAACAATCCGCCGGCCTTGACCCGCAGCTTGGACAGGTCCAGCAACTGGTCGGAGTCCACGTGGAGCGCGACATTAGGCTCACCGACGATGCCGTTGTAGAGGATCGCGCCGTGGGCACTGAAGTCGATCGTGACCTCGGTCTCGGTGTCGGTGCTGATGATCGCCACCGGCCGGCGCATCCGCTTGGCCACCTTGATCATGTAGGGCTTGTTGGCGAAGTTCTGCTCCAGCAGGGCCTTCATGATGCTTGCTGTGCCGTTCGCCTCGTCGCCCGCAGCACAGGTGACGGGGTACTCCGTGGTAGTCACCAGCGCACTTTATCGAACCGGTCCCTCGCCAGGGTGCGGCAGTAGGGCCGTGCCGGTGAGCGGTGGCCACGTGCCCCGGTAGCCTCGCCGGGTGCGGATTGCGAGGTTCACCCATGGGGGCGAGCAGGCCTTCGGTGTCGTGACCGGTTCGGAGGGTTCCGAGGCGATCGCGCTGATCGCCGGCGACCCGCTGTACACCCCGCTGACCCCGACCGGGGACTACCTTCCGCTGGCCGAGGTCAAGCTGCTCGCGCCGGTCATCCCGCGCAGCAAGGTCATCGGCGTGGGCCGCAATTACGCCGATCACGCCGCCGAGATGGGTCACGCCCTGGATGAGAGTTCAGGCCCGCCCGAGCCGCTGCTTTTCCTCAAGCCGAACACCACGGTGATCGGTCCCGGCGAGGCGATCGTGCACCCACCGCAGTCCAGCGAGGTTCACTTCGAGGGCGAGCTGGCCGTGGTGATCGGGCGGCTGTGCCGGGACGTCCCGCTCGAGCGGGTCGGCGAGGTGGTCTTCGGCTACACGATCGCCAACGACGTCACCGCGCGTGACCTGCAACGCAGCGACGCCCAGTGGACGCGGGCCAAGGGCTTCGACTCCTTCTGCCCGCTGGGGCCGTGGATCGTCACCGACCTCCACGTCGAGGACCTGGCCCTCACCACGACGCTCAACTCCGAACTCAAGCAGGCCGGGCGCACCGCATCGATGGTGCACACGGTCCCGGATCTGATCACCTACATCTCCGCGGTGATGACCCTGTTGCCAGGCGACGTCATCCTCACCGGCACGCCCGCGGGCGTCGGCCCCATGAAGCCCGGCGATGAGATCTCGGTGAGCGTGGAGGGGATCGGCACGTTGACGAACACAGTGGTGGCGAGATGAGCGCCCCGGTGCGCGTGCGCTTCGCCCCCTCGCCCAGTGGTGACCTGCACGTCGGCAACATCCGCACCGCGCTGTACGACTGGGCCTACGCCCGCCGCACCGGCGGCACCTTCGTGTTCCGGATCGAGGACACCGACTCCGCCCGGGTCACGCCCGAGTACATCGAGGCCGCCGTGGACTCCATGCGCTGGCTCGGCCTGGACTGGGACGAGGGCCCGGAGGTCGGCGGACCGCACGCGCCCTACCAGCAATCGCAACGTCTGCATCTCTACACCGAATGGGCGCAGCGCTTCCTGGATTCCGGGCACGCCTACCACTGTTACGAGAGCCCGGCAGAGGCCCGCGAACGGGTGGCCCGGCAGAAGGCCGCCAAGCTCGATCCCGGATACGACGGTCACAGTCGCGATCTGACGCCTGCGCAGCGCGCGGCCTACGAGGCGCAGGGACGCACACCGGTCATCCGGTTCCGGATGCCGGAGGGCATCACGACCTTCACTGACCTGATCCGCGGTGAGGTCAGTTTCGACAACGCGCTGATCCCGGACTTCGTGCTGATGCGCGGCGACGGGTCCCCGCTCTACACCCTCGCGGTCGCGGTAGACGACGTCTTGATGAAGATCTCCCATATCGTGCGCGGGGAGGATCTGCTGTCCTCGACGCCCCGTCAGATTGCTGTCTATCGGGCGATGGGACTGACCGACTCCGAGTTACCGGTCTTCGCCCATTTGCCGTTCGTGATGGGGCAGGACAACGCGAAGCTGAGCAAACGACACGGTGCGGTGAACATCAGTGCGTTCCGGGCCGATGGTTACCTGCCCGAGGCGATGTGCAACTACCTGGCGCTGCTCGGCTGGTCGCCCGGGGACGACAGCCGGGAAGAGTTCGACCTCGCGGAGCTGGCCGCCGCCTTCACCCTTGATCGCGTCAACACCAGCCCCGCGCGGTTCGATCCTAAGAAGCTCGACTCGATCAACGGCGCCTGGATCCGGCGCTTGGACGCGGCGGACTTCGCCGCCCGCTTGATGCCGTTCCTGGCCGGTGCCGCCCTGGTCAGCGACCCGCTCACCGCTGCCCAGCGACGGTTGCTCGAGGGGGCCGCGCCGCTGGTCCAGCAACGCCTGGTGCGGTTGACCGAGGTCGTGGACCTGCTCGGCTTCCTCTTCGTCGACGCGCAGGACCTGGTGCGCGACTCTGACCTGGTGGCCGCGGTGCTGACCGGGGACGCCAAGGCCGTTCTGGAGGCCGCGCTGGCGGCGCTGGAGGCGTTGCCCACCTTCGACACCGAAGTGATCGAGGGCGCGCTTCGCGGGGCGTTGATCGAAGGTCTCGGGCTCAAGCCCAAGAACGCCTTCGGGCCGCTGCGGGTGGCCGTCACCGGCCGCGTGGTGTCCCCGCCGCTGTTCGAATCTCTCGAGCTGCTCGGCCGCGAGCAGACCCTCGCCAGGCTGCGCGCCGGCCTCGAAGCGATCAGCTGAGTGGCGCCGCGCCCAATGGTCCGGCCGCTGGCGGCATCGGGTATTCTCGCTCCTCGGCGGCAGGCCCGATCGGTCTGCGCCAACCCGTGGGGTATGGGGTAATTGGCAGCCCGGCTGATTCTGGTTCAGCTAGTCTAGGTTCGAGTCCTGGTACCCCAGCGCTTCATTTTCTGCCAGGTCAGACCGCACGTGTTCCACATGGCCCCGTTGTGTAGTGGCCTAGCACGCCGCCCTCTCAAGGCGGTAGCGCGGGTTCGAATCCCGTCGGGGCTACATCCGAGAACCCCCTGGTCACAGGGGGTTTTCGCAGTTTTAGCGGGCCGCCGGGAGGGCGACGATCTCGGCCTCGGTACACAACGGGTACACAAGCGCGAGAGCTGGCGCGGCCGCGGCGTCGAGGGCCTCGGCGATCTCGTCGAGACGATCGCCGAAAAGGTGGCCGTAGAGATCGAGGGTCATGGTCGCCGACTTGTGCCCGAGCATCTGCTGCACGACCTTCACGTCAGCTCCGGACGCGATGGCCAGCGAGGGCGCCGTGTGGCGCAGGGCGTGTGGGTGCAGGCCCGCCAGCCCGACCGACTTGGCGGCGGCCGTCAGCGCGGCCCGCTGGTAGCCCTGTGCCCGCAGGGCGCCGCCAGGGGGTCGAGGAAGACCAGCTCGTCGCGACCCCTGTCGGTGACGGAGCTCGCGAGCTCGGCGAGCAGGAACCGGGGGGTAGGCACTTCGCGGCGCTCGTGCCCTTTCGGGGTACCCCAGGTCTGCACGCCGCGCACGAGCGTCACCGACTCGGGCGGCGCGGGCACCTCCAGGCCTCGATCGCTGCCCACGCCAACGCGCTCGACGCGACGTTCTCGCAGGCACTGGAACTCAACGGCGAACTCGACGCCCTGTCCCGCCGGGTCGCCGCCGATACGCGGCAGCGTCAGGAGCAGCAGCGTGCAGCGGCTCGACCTTTGACGCGGTGCGATGACGACTACGAACCTCGCCTCGCTCCGGCGTCCCCGGTCGTGGCCGGCGCGCGTTCGCGGAGTCCTGTTGGCGCGAGCAACTCGCGCAAGGCCGCGGACGTTCGCCGCCTGGCGGGCAGGAGCCGGTCCCGCGGAGCGATCCGGCCCGACGACCGCGACAGGTCCCCGGGCATCGGGTTCTGATGGTGAGTCACCGAAGAGACGACCGTCACGGCGGTGTCGGTGGCATGCCGTCCGCGGACGGGACTGATCCTCCCGTCCGATGCGATGCCTACCCGGCGGAGCGGGCGGCGAGATAGTCGGCGAGGGCGGAGCGGATGACGTCGCTGGGTCGGCGGTGCTCGGCGGCGGCCACGGCGTCGAGTTGCTCGTTGAGGTCCGCCGGCAGTCGGACCTGGCGCACGGGGGAGTGCTGCCCGGGCGCGGCGTTCGGGTCCAGCGGCGGGCGACCGCCGGTGGCGCGTTCGAGAAGCGCGCGTCCGTGCTCGGCGGCTGCGGCCCCGCGCAGCGCGGTCCTCGAGTCCGGCTTGAGCGCCATGTCGTGCTCGGCCCAGTCGGCAGCATGCTGGTAGTCCCGCTCGTCGCGCTCGGTGTCGCCGCTCATTCGGTGTCTCCCATCCGGTCCAGGTGCTTCTGCCGGGCGATCATCACGTGGAAGATGTGCAGCCCGCGCGGCGTGACGACCTCCACCATGATCTCCAACAGCGATCCGCCCAACTGCCGCGGCGGACCGATGAACAGGGTCGGACGCACCCGACCGGGTACTCGCGGCTCGTCGAATTCGGTCTCGACGTAACACGCGTTCGCAATGGCGTGCAAGGCATCCTCGCGGTCGATCCCGTGCTTGTCCGCGCTGTCCGCCCACGTGACCGCCACCAGACTAATGTACTACATAACCTGCCCGCGCGGTCGGTTCGTCGAGCTTCGGCGTAGCAAGCCGGGCGAATCCTACACACCCAATGCGATCGGGTGTGTAGGATTCGGGTATGAAGCGCATAAACGTGCACCTCGATGAAGAACTCGACGCCGAGTTGGCTCGGGAATCGGCCCGGACCGGTGAGTCGAAGGCCGCCTTGCTGCGCCAAGCAGCCCGGACCTTCCTTGACACCCGTCGCCCCGGCGCCGAGTGGGATGACTTCACCGGCGCGGTGATCGACGCACGGCCCGATGACCGGCACCACGACGACGTGATCTACCGGTGAGGACCCAGTTCGCCGACACGAGCTTCTGGTTCGCACGCCACGTCACCGCGGACCGCAATTACCCGCTCGCGCGGGCGATCACGCCGGCCCCGGCCGTCCTGACCACCGAGCTGGTCCTGGGCGAAACCTGGACCCTGGTGAACCGGCGCGTCGGGCACGAGGCCGCGCTCGCGTGCGTGCGGGCGATCCGGCGGCTGCCGGGCGTGTGGGTCGAGCGGGTGTCCGAAGCCGATCACAGCGCAGCGTGGGCGTGGCTCGCCGCGCACGACGAACGGGAGTACTCCTTCGTCGACGCCGTCTCCTTCACGGTGATGACACGTCGTCAGGTGGGCGAGGCCCTGGCGTTCGACGGCGACTTCACCGCGGCCGGCTTCGTCGAGGTGCGTGGCTGATCGAGGCGCAGGTCAGTGGCCATTCTCGTGCCACGAATCCTTGCCCGTGAAAGGCAGTCAGAAACCTGCGTTACCCGCTCCATCTCGCACGTATCTGGCACGTTGCTCATGGTCGGGCGATCCTCTGTACCACCGGTGTCGAACGCGTCAGATCCGTCGGACCACGATGCGGATTGCGGGGACTGTCTCGGCGAGAGCCGCGATGTCGTCGGGGTCAGAGGTCAGCACCAATCCGCCACCGGCGAGCACGCACGTCGCAACCACGTGGGCATCGACGATCTGCTCGCTTCCCGCTCCGGCGGGGTGCAGGACCGCGCCCACCTGACGGGCCATCGCGAGGTCCGTATCCTGCCGGCGGATCGCGGGGCGTTCGCCCCGGTCTCGGGAGTGCCGCGCAAGGGAGGCTTCGACCGCCCGCGTCCGCGCCGCGCCGCGGCACAGTTCGGCGCATACGACCGTCGGTACGACGACGTCAGCCGCACGTCGGTGGGCTTCGGCGAGGTAGGCCCGGACGAGATCATCCGGAACGGTTTGGCACAGCGCGTCGAGTCCGGCGGCGTCGAGGACCAACGGAGCGGTCATGCCGTTCCGGTAACGGCCGCGTCTAACTCATCGAAGGCGGCCCGGGCCCGGGCCACGGCTGCGGCCGCTGGCGACACGGGGCCGGCGGCGGCCTCCCACTCGGCGAGCAGACGGCCGAGTGCGGCTCGACGCCCGCGGCGTTCCACCTCGCGTTCGAGCGCCTCGTTCACGACGGAGGACAGCGTGGATCCGTCGTCAGCGCGCACTGCGTCGACCAAGTCCTCGTCCACGGTGACCGTGATCTTACGTTTAGCCATACCTTCATACTGCCTGAGTCTCAGCAGGAGAGAGCTCAGGTTCGGGGCGAGGTTCGGCCGTGCACGCTCTCCGTGGACGGGACCGGACGCACCGATCACGGGGTCTCTCCCGCACAACTGTGAGTTCTTGACCTGACGTGCCAGAAGGAGTCGGATGGGGGCGCCCACGTGCAGGGACCGCGCGGGCGCGGAGGCGATCGCGATGACAGTGGACGAGGACAAGCTCCACCAGCTGCTCGGACGGTTCGTCACCGATGCCGGTGGCGCCTTCCAGGCGATCGGCGCGGTGATCGGGGACCGGCTCGGTCTCTATCGCGCGCTGGCGGAGGTGATGCCGGCGAGCGCCGATGAGGTGGCGGCGGCGGCCGGCGCCGATCCGCGCCACGTGCGGGAATGGCTCAGTGCGCAGGCGGCCGGTGGGTACGTCACCTACGACGGCGCGAGCGGCCAATTCCTGCTCGACGCCGAACAGAACTTCGCGCTGGCCGATCCGGACGGGATGCAGATCGCCGCGGCCTTCCACATTCCGGTGGCGGTGACCAAGAACATCGACGCGGTGACCGAAGCGGTCCGGACCGGGAGCGGCTTCGGCTGGCACCAGCACGACCCCGGCCTGTTCGAAGGCACCGAACGCTTCTTCCGCCCCGGCTACGTGGCCAACCTGACCTCGTCGTGGATCCCGGCACTGGACGGGGTGGCGGAAAAACTGCAGGCCGGTGCGCAGGTCGCCGACGTCGGCTGCGGGCACGGCTCCTCAACGCTCTTGCTGGCCTCGACTTACCCGAACTCCCGAGTCACGGGCTTTGACTATCACGGTCCATCGATCGACATGGCGCGCAAACGTGCCGCCGATGCCGGCCTGGCCGCACGCGCCAACTTCGAGGTGGCCTCCGCGGCGGACTTTCCCGGCGAGGACTACGACCTCGTGGCGATCTTTGACGCGTTGCACGACATGCCGGACCCACTCGGCGCCGCCCGGCATATCCGAGCGGTACTCAAGACCGACGGCACCTTCCTGCTCGTGGAGCCGTACGCGCAGGACAACCTCGAGGACAACCTGAACCCGGTGGGCCGGCTGTTCTACGGCGCCTCGTCCGTGGTCTGCGTCGCGCACTCGATGACCGCGGAACCCCGCGCAGCTCTCGGCGCCCAGGCCGGCGAAGGACGCCTGACGGCGCTGCTCCACGAGGCGGGGTTCACCCGGGTTCGCCGGGCCACCGCGACACCGTTCAACCTCATCCTGGAGGCTCGCCCCTGACCGGGGTGGGGTACTACAGCTTGCCGAGTGCCTGCTTCAGATCCGCCCAGAGGTCCTCGGCGTTCTCTATCCCGACCGACATCCGCACCAGGCCCTCGGGCACGGTGGATGACTCCCCGGGCCATCGGCGGCGGCGTTCCAACGTCGATTCGACGCCGCCCAGAGAAGTCGCGTTAACCCAGAGCCGGGTCGCCGCGCAGAATGCGTCGGCGGTGGCGGCATCGGCGAACTCGACGGAGATCATCGCGCCAAAGCCGCGCATCTGCGCTGCCGCTCGTGCGTGCCCCGGGTCGCTCGGCAGACCCGGGTAGCGCACCAGGCCCACGGCGGGGTGCGCGGCCAGCCGCGGGGCCAGTACCCCTGCGTTCGCGCTGGCCCGCTCCAGTCGCAGATGCAGGGTGCGTAGGCCGCGTAGTGCGAGCCAGCACTCCAATGGTCCGGGAATCGCCCCGTGCAACCGCCGAAAGCCATCGAGCTGACGCCAGGTCGATTCCTGCGCGCACACCAGCGCACCCAGCACCGCATCGGAATGCCCGGCGATGAACTTCGTCGCCGAGTGCATGACGAGGTGCGCGCCCAGCTCCAGCGGTCGTTGCCCGAATGGGGTCGCGAAGGTGTTGTCGACCACGACCAGCGGGCCCGCGGACCGGGCCCCGGCGCAGATCGCGGGGAGATCGGCTATCTCAAGGGCGGGATTGGTGGGGGATTCAAGCAGCACCAAATCCGCCCCCTGGGCCGCGGCGAGTACCGCGCCGGTGTCCGCGACGTCGACCAGGCGCACCGTCAGCCCGTGGCGTTGCTCCGCCTGTGCCAGCTGCCCCAGCGTGCCGAGATAGGCGTGCCTGGGGGCCACGACGACGCCGTCGGGCGGGATGAGCGAGAGCAGGGCGTTGATTGCTCCCAGGCCCGACGCGAAGGCCAGGCCGTGTCCGCCCTCGAGTTCACCGAGGGCCTGCTCGAACGCCTGCCAAGTCGGATTGCCGTAGCGCCCGTACTCCAACTCGCCCCCGGCGACGAAGGTGGAGGCAAGTATCAGCGGGTGATTCAGCGGGGCGTCCGGGACGTGCACCGGCCGGCCGCTGGTCACCGCGAGAGTCTCCAGCGAGAGTGCGGGCTTCTCGGTCACGGCCCCATCCTCGGTCCCACGCTCAACGCCGCGCCCGAGTGGGAGCTGCAGGGCGGCGCGCGCCGGGGCGCAGCGCCGGCGCCGGAAGATGCTCGCCCTCTTCGGTCCCGCCATTGCGTCGCAGTGCCTCGGTCAGGCGATCTGCCGCGCCGAGGACCGCGGTGGCGTGCAGGCGCCCGGGGGAGCGGGTGAGGCGGTCCAGTGGCCCGGACACCGACACTGCGGCGACGACGCGGTGGGTGGGTCCGCGCACCGGCGCGGACACCGAGGCGACTCCGGCCTCCCGTTCGGAGACGCTCTGTGCCCAGCCTCGGCGACGAACCGCGGCCAGCGTCGTGGCCTCGAACACCGCGCCTTGCAGGCCGCGGTGCAATCGCTCGGGTTCCTCCCACGCCAGCAACACCTGGGCGGCCGAACCCGCCGTCATCGGCAGGGCCGCGCCGACGGGAACGGTGTCGCGCAATCCCGACAGGCGCTCAGCGGCCGCCACACAGATCCGCTGTTCGCCCTGGCGCCGGTAGAGCTGCGCGCTCTCCCCGGTGACGTCGCGTAGGTGGACCAAGACCCCGGCGGCGGCGGCGAGCAGGCGGTCCTCGCCGGCGGCGGCGGCAAGTTCGGCCAGCCGCGGGCCCAGGACGAAACGGCCTTGCAGGTCGCGGGCGACGAGCCGATGGTGCTCGAGAGCAACCGCCAGTCGGTGCGCGGTGGGTCGGGCCAGACCGGTCGCCGTGACCAGACCGGCCAGGGTTGACGGGCCTGCCTCGAGGGCGCTCAGAACCAAGGCGGCCTTGTTCAGGACCCCGACTCCGCTCTCGCGTTCGGCCCTGCTCTCCGCGCCCTGGCCGCCGACCCGGTCCGGTGTAGAGTTGTCCATGGATTGATACTGCCGTCTCGCGATCCGAGACACAAGAGAGATCCGCACCTCGCCGCCCGCGGGTGCACGAAGAAGATGAAGGAGAGGCCATGGGCCGCACGCTTGCCGAGAAGATCTGGGACGCGCACGTGGTGCGTCGCGCCGAGGGAGAACCGGATCTGCTCTACATCGACCTGCACCTCGTCCACGAGGTCACCAGCCCGCAGGCCTTTGATGGCCTGCGCGCAGCGGGCCGCCCGGTGCGCCGCCCCGACCTGACGCTGGCCACCGAGGACCACAACACCCCGACCCTCGACATCGACAAGCCGATCGCTGATCCGGTCTCGCGCGCGCAGATCGAAGCGCTGCGCAAGAACTGCGCGGAGTTCGGTGTCCGGTTACATTCCCTCGGCGACGTGGACCAGGGCATCGTGCATGTGGTGGGCCCGCAGTTGGGCATTACCCAACCCGGCATGACGATCGTGTGCGGCGATAGCCACACCTCGACCCACGGTGCGTTCGGTGCGCTCGCCTTCGGCATCGGCACCAGCGAGGTCGAGCACGTACTCGCGACCCAGACGCTGCCGCTCGCGCCCTTCAAGACGATGGCGATCAACGTCGAGGGCGCACTTGCCGACGGTGTCACGGCGAAGGACATCATCCTGGCGGTGATCGCCAAGATCGGGACCGGCGGCGGTCAAGGCTACGTGCTGGAGTACCGCGGCGCAGCGATCCGTGCGCTGTCCAGGGAGGGTCGTCTGACGGTCTGCAACAGGTCGATCGAGGCGGGGGCCCGGCGGGTCTGGTCGCTCCCGACCAGACCACCTTCGACTACGTCAAAGGCCGTCCGCACGCCCCGGCGCCGGGCACTGCCTGGGATGCGGCAGAGCAGGCCTGGCGCGAGCTCTACACCGACGAGGACGCCGCCTTCGACGCCGTGGTCGACATCGACGCCTCGTCGTTGACCCCCTTCGTCACGTGGGGCACCAACCCGGGTCAGGGTGCGCCGCTGGGTGCGAGCGTGCCGGACCCGGCGACGATGTCCGATTTCAGTGAACGCACCGCCGCCGAACGGGCCCTGGAGTACATGGGGCTGACGGCGGGTCAGCCGATGCGCGAGATCAAGGTCGACACCGTCTTCGTCGGCTCGTGCACCAACGGGCGCATTGAGGACCTGCGCGCCGCGGCGCAGGTTCTGCACGGACGTCAGGTGGCCGACGGTGTCCGCATGCTCGTCGTGCCCGGTTCGGCCCGAGTACGTCTGCAGGCAGAACTGGAGGGCCTGGACAAGGTCTTCACCGCTGCCGGCGCGGAGTGGCGTTTCGCGGGTTGCTCGATGTGCCTGGGCATGAACCCCGACACGTTGGCTCCCGGCGAGCGCAGCGCCTCGACGTCGAACCGCAACTTCGAGGGCCGGCAAGGCAAGGGCGGGCGCACGCATCTGGTCTCGCCCCTGGTTGCCGCCGCCACCGCGGTCACCGGTCACCTGTGTGCCCCCGCCGACCTGACAGGAGAGTGAAATGGAAGCCTTCACCACGCACACCGGCCGGATGGTTCCGTTGCGTCGTAGCAACGTCGACACCGACCAGATCATCCCGGCGGAATACCTCAAGCGGATCACCCGGGACGGGTTCGAGGACGGCCTGTTCGCCGCGTGGCGCAAGGACCCCGACTTCGTCCTCAACGATCCGGCGCGCGCGGGTGCGAGCGTGCTCGTCGCCGGTCCCGACTTCGGCACCGGGTCCTCCCGCGAACACG
Source organism: Sporichthyaceae bacterium (assembly GCA_052388275.1). Taxonomy (GTDB): domain Bacteria; phylum Actinomycetota; class Actinomycetes; order Sporichthyales; family Sporichthyaceae; genus JBQTII01. The sequence continues at coordinate 96,628 of JBQTII010000063.1, forward strand.
CGGTCTGGGCGTTGCAGAACTACGGCTTCAAGGTCGTGATCTCCCCGCGTTTCGCCGACATCTTCCGCGGGAACTCGGGCAAGGGTGGACTGCTGACGGTGCCTCTGGCACAAGAGGTAGTGGATGAGCTGTGGGCGGGCGCTGAAGCGGATCCCAACACCGAGATCACGGTTGATCTGATCACTCGCACAGTGCGATGTGGAGATATCGATACTGCCTTCGAGATCGATGACTACACCCGTTGGCGTCTGCTGGAAGGCCTTGACGACATTGGTTTGACGCTGCGCCATGCGGATGACATCGCGACATTCGAGTCTCGGCGCCCGCAGCGGCTTCCGGCGGCGTTGCCCGTACGTTCGGCGCAGTGATCGACACGGCGCGCGGAAACTACCGCCGACGCCGGATTCCCTTTGTCCGCAAGGGAATCAGGCGTCGAGTCCGTCGCGACTCGACTTCCTGTGGTGTGCGATGTGGACCTCAGGTCGCCAGTGGATCCCGTTGATTACGCGCTATACCGCGCCGCGACACAACATGCGTTCAACGGCGCGGTGATTGTTTCCGCACTCCGTTACGCCTAACTTTTCGAGAAGCCGGGCCTCCTGGAGCCCGTATGGCGTCGGAGGGACGCAATGAACAAGACACAGCTGATCGACGAGCTGGCTACCCGGTTCGAGGGGAACAAGAAGGCGGCAGCCGCAGCTCTCGATGCCGTCGTCGACACGATCACCCGCGCGGTTGCCAAGGGGGAGAGGGTCGGCATCACCGGTTTCGGTGTGTTCGAGAAGGTCGAGCGACCCGCTCGCATTGCTCGGAACCCCATGACGGGCGCTCAGGTCAAGGTGAAGAAGACCTCGGTCCCGCGCTTCAAGGCGGGGACGGCATTCAAGGAGGTCGTCAGCGGGGCCAAGAAGCTTCCCCGTCAGGCGGCCGCCGCGGTGACCTCGGCCCCCGCTGCAACTCGCGTCACGGCAGCTGCTGCCGCGGCCGGGCGCACGGTGGTCAAGGCTGCAGCCAAGAAGGCTCCGGCCAAGGCCACCACCACGAAGGCTGTTGCCAAGAAGGCCCCGGCCAAGAAGGCTCCTGCCAAGAAGGCCGTGGCGAAGAAGGCCCCGGCCAAGAAGGCTGTGGCCAAGAAGGCTCCCGCCAAGAAGGCTGTTGCGAAGAAGGCCCCGGCCAAGAAGGCTGTTGCGAAGAAGGCTCCCGCCAAGAAGGCCGTGGCGAAGAAGGCCCCGGCCAAGAAGGTTGTTGCCAAGAAGGCTCCCGCCAAGAAGGCTGTGGCCAAGAAGGCTCCCGCCAAGAAGGCCGTGGCGAGGAAGGCTCCGGTCCGCAAGGCTGTTGCCAAGAAGGCTCCGGTCAAGAAGGTCGCGGCCGCCAAGTAGGTCGCACCCGAACGCGTATCGGCGTCGTCCGCAGCTGCGGGCGACGCCGTTCGCGTGTCAGGGTCGCAGTGCAGCGCGCACGGATTTCGGCAACGAGGCGTAGGCCCGTGCCGTGTACGCGCCCACTCCCATGTTCAGCGCTGCCGCAAGGTCGGCGGGGGTGTCCACGTCGCGCCGGATCGACCACACGCTGCCCCCATCGAGTACCCGTGCTCCCTCGGCCACGTGCGCGGCCAGTGAACGGCTGCCAAAGGCAGGGGTGAAAGCGTGACCAGGAGGAGCCAGGTACAGCGTGCTACCGGTCCCGGCAGCGTCTGGCACGACCACGGGCCCCGATTGCGCCGTGTCCAGAGCATGAATGAGGTCGCGCCCGCGTAGCGCCGGCAGATCAGCCGAGAGGGCGCCCACACCATGTCCGGCGCTCGCGGACCGGGCGCCGTAGCGCAGAGCCGGGTTGAGACCGGCGTCGGGGAGGTCGCGCACCACGTCGGCACCGAGCCCACCGAGTACCTCCGCCGCATGCTGGTCATCTGTCACCACGATCACGCGCACCTGCTCCAGTGCGGCAGCAACCGCAACGGTGTCGGCGGCGAAGGCCAGCGCCAAGCGGGGGCGGTGCTCACCGGCCAACTCGGCCAACCGGGATTTCGCCAGCTCCAGGCGCTTGACCGGGACGACGAGCGTCCACCAGCTGCGATTCGCTGGACGCGCTGCGGCCGTGGCTGCGGAAGAATCGCTCATCACCATGATCCTGTCAGGCGAAGGCAACTCACTCGGAGGGATGGGTAGGCCATGGCGGAGCGCAAACGGATCTGGTTTCGCGTGGTGGAAACAGCCGCCATTCCGCTGTTGCGGGTGTTGACCCGGCGCAACTGGTCGGGGCGAGATCACATCCCCGCGACCGGCGGAGTGGTGATCGCGGCCAATCATCTGTCAAAGATCGATCCGATGACGTTCGGTCACTTCGTCTGCAGTACCGGGCGGGTACCGCGTTTTCTCGCAAAGTCGGAACTGTTCTCCCACCGGATCCTCGGGCGGGTCTTCACCGGCAGTTCGATGATCCCGGTACAACGCGGCAGCGTCGGAGCCGCGCGCTCAGTCGAGATCGCCTGCGCCGCGGTACTCGAGGGTGGATGCGTGGTGGTGTATCCGGAGGCGACCATCACGCGGGATCCGAACCTGTGGCCGATGGTCGGCAAGACCGGGGCCGCGCGGATCGCGCTGCGCACCGGAGTTCCGGTGATTCCCGCCGCGCACTGGGGCGAGCAGGCCATCCTGGCGCCGTACGCACGCAGGCCGTCGCTGTGGCCGCGTCACCTCGTCCATGCGCGCGCAGGGCGCCCGGTCGATCTCGAGGATCTTCGTGGCCGACCCGAAACTGCAGAGTTGGTCGCGCAGGCGACCGAGCGCATCATGGCGGCCATCACCGCCGAGCTGGAGGTCATCCGCGCGCAGCGCGCTCCGGCGACACGCTTCGACCCGCGCACAGCCGGACTGCCGGAGTACGGACACCCCGACCAGAGGTAGAACTCGGGCTGCCGACGGCCGGTATTGATCTTTCGCGGGCGGTAGCGTCCTAGGCCATGCGGACACAGCGCAGACCCCGTGTCGCGGTTCTCTTCGGCGGCAGGTCGTCGGAGCACTGCGCCTCGTGCGTCTCCGCAGGCAGCGTTCTGCGGGCGATCGACCGCAGTGTGTACGAGGTGATTCCGGTGGGGATAACCACCGAGGGTGCCTGGGTACTCGCGGCCGATGATCCCGATCAGCTGATGATCCGGGACGGAAACTGGCCTCGGGTCGACGCGCGGCGGCCGGCCGTTGTGCTGCCAGGTGACCCGACCGCCCGGGCGCTGACGGTCTTCGATGATGGCGCGGCAGCGGGCGCACTCGGCGACATTGACGTCGTCTTCCCGGTGCTGCACGGCCCGTTCGGCGAGGACGGCACCATCCAGGGGCTGCTCGAACTCGCGGAGCTGCCCTACGTCGGTTCCGGTGTCCTTGCCAGCGCCCTGAGCATGGACAAAGTTCACATGAAGGTCGCGCTCGGCGGCGCGGGACTGCCGGTGTGCGAGTGCGTGGTCGTCTCCTCGCGGCGCTGGCACAGTGATCCGCAGGGAGTGCGGGCGCAGGTGGCGCAGCTCGGCTGGCCGGTCTTCGTCAAACCTGCCCGCGGCGGATCCAGCGTCGGTATCAGCAAGGTCAGCGGCCCGCCCGACCTCGACGCCGCAATGGATGGCGCGCGGGAATGGGACCCGAAGATCATCATCGAGCCCGCCGTCATCGGCCGCGAGGTCGAATGCGGGGTGCTGGAGGCAGAACGCGATGCGAACGGCACGCAGGGCGCTCCCGAGGCCAGCGTCGCCGCGGAGATCCGGGTGCGTGGTGATCGGGACTTCTACGACTTCGAGGCCAAGTACCTCGACAACTGCGCCGAGTTCACGGTGCCCGCGGATCTCTCACCCGATATCGCGGCGCAGGTGCGGTCGCTCTCGATCCGAGCGTTCGAGGCGCTGGGCTGCGAGAGCTTGGCGCGCGCTGACTTTTTCGTGTGTGCCGACAGCCGAGTGCTCATCAACGAGGTCAACACGATGCCCGGCTTTACCCCGAGCTCGATGTTCCCGCGGATGTGGGCCGCGAGCGGCCTGGGCTATTCGGCATTGATTGATCGCCTGTTGCGCACGGCACTGGCGCGGCCTCATGGCCTGCGCTGAGGGTCAGCGGGGCAGGGCGGGTATCTGCGCAGTGAGCGCAGCGGCGAGGTCCACTAGTGGGCCGATGAGCGGGTCGTGGCCGTTCGGAACGCTGACCTCGACGAAGAGCGCACGCCCGGCGGTGGTGAAGCGGCGCAGCCCGGTGAGTTCCTCCAGAAACCAGTCCACGCCGTTGACGGTGTTCAGCATCGACGTTGCGGTGAGCCCACCCGGTCGGGCGACTCCGCATCGCAGCACGACGGCCGGTTCACCCCACGCCGCGGTGTAGGGGGAGGGGGGCTCCACGACCCGCCGCGATTCGCCGTCGATCCGTGGTGGGAGCCCGCCGGCGAGGGATTCGCAGGCCCGTTGCGCGGGCTGGGGAACGTCCGGTGGCGAGACCGCGACGGCGGGCAGCGGGTCGCGCCCGCACCCGGCCGGGGCGGCGAGCAGGGCCAACGCGCAGGCGGCGGTGGCTGCCCGCACGAGCGCCTTCAGAGGTGGACGACCGGGCAGGTCAGCGTCCGGGTGATCCCCGGAACCGACTGGATCCGGGCGAC